>JBEKLF010000488.1:0-4215 GCA_050010335.1 Terriglobia bacterium | reverse complement strand
GTCTCTGGCCTGGATGCGGATGGGGCAGAAGCACTGAACAGCATCAAGGAAGTCGGTGGCATTACTATCGCCCAGACGCCCGACACGGCCGAGTGGTCAGATATGCCTGAGAGCGCTATTAACACCGGGCATATCGATTTTGTTCTTTCACTTGAGGATATCGCTAAAAAGATTGCCGAGATTGGGCACGCGTTCCCAGGGAAGGCAACGGGAGTTTCCGGTTCGGACTAATAGCCTCGGAACAACTCATCAGCAATTTGCTCTGCCCCTGCAGAACACAAGGTTTTGTTTCCGCATAGATAGGATGGCTGCGACGATCATGCGCTATGCCTCTGCCCTCTTCGGCTGGCCGGCTGGCGGCAGTGCGGCTGGCATGGACAAGATTTTGCTATGTAGAGTTGAGACCGAAGGTCGTGGTAGAGCTACATTGCCGGGCGAAACGGAAGCGGCACTGCGGGGACGCAACCATGCTGAAGGATAGTCCGGCGGGCTCATCGAGACGATGAACGGCGGCGCGAGGATCCCTTTCTTGCGCCGCCAACAGCTACCCCAACCTTCATCGGATCGGTAGACCCTGATGCCTTGAAAGTCCCCGCCCGCAGGGCGGAGCACTCACTAACGGGGAGTGCCAGCTCTCCACTTCAGGCTGAACCAACACAAAACGTCCCTGGTTTCCCCCCGGATGGATTTACTATTGGTTGAGTGTTGCCGTGATTTCGGTGAATCCGCTTTACGGGAGAGACTTCAAAATGGCACGACGAGTGTTCTTCAGCTTCCATCACGAAGATGACATCTGGCGAGCAAACCAAGTTCGGAATGTGAATGTGGTTGCGGGATCTCACCTTGCCGGTTTTTTTGACCACTCAGAATACGAAGCATCCAAAAAAACGGGCAAAGATGGCATCGAGCGGATGATTCTCAGTCATCTTAAGGAGACGACGGTCACAGTGGTGTTGATTGGCACAAAGACGGCAAGCCGCCGGTGGGTGAAATATGAAATCGGGCAATCAATAGCGCGCAAGAACGGGCTGTTAGGTATTTACATCCATCGCCTGAAAGATCCCAACAAACTTCCTTCCCCTCGTGGAGCCAAGCCGGCGGTGCCACAAGGCGTAGATTTTCCCGCTTACGACTGGGATAAGGATGTGGATCGTTTTCGGAAAGAGATAGAAGCCGCAGGCAAGCGGGCAGACACGTTGCGGGCGCCGAAACAGCTTCCACAACACTCCATTCGTCTCGATTCGGATCATGCCTCTTCGGGCGGGCTGCCGGCCGGTTGAGCGGCGGCGGAACAAGGATATGCCCCAGTCGCTGTTTTCACGTGGGCTCGAACGGCGGATTCGGCCCACCCGAGTTCCAGGGGCTCCGCGACACCGGGCCGGGCAGGGGAGAGCCTATGTGTCATCATCCCGTCCTCATCCTTCCTGCTCCGGCCTCCCACTCAGAACCCGGAAGAGCCTCAATTCAAGGCGGTCGGGGCTGTATTTCTCAGAAAGAATCCGTGCCGCAGCTCCGGTAGAGGCGACGGGGTAAGCCGGTTTGTTAGGATGCAAACGCCGGAAGATATCGTGCTCAATCTCTATGCCTTCCATGCCGCCAAGGAATACCGCTGCGTCAAAGTCGCGAGCACCGATCATGGCCACGCGCATCTTGAACAAACTCGCGTCAAGATCACCATCCACGGCGTCAATGAAACGAACTTCCTCGAATTCGGACACTTCGGGGGAAAACTGGGGTTTGAAGAAAAGGCTCTGATACAGGATAACGTGCTTTCGCACGTTCGGCGTCATTCCACGGACGAGCAGGCGGATAAACGGGGTAGTTGCAGGATGACCACCAAACACAATCTGGCCGCATGGCACAACAACACTGACCACAGTGCGGATACTGTCGCGGATGGCTGCAACGTCTGCTGTCTCCAGGTACTTTGGATGGCGATGCGGTAAGGGGTTGCTGGCAGACAGGAAAACGGAGAGCATTAGCGAAGACCTCCCAACCAAGAATGCTGCGCACTCTGCAGACTCTTGACTGCCGACTGCTGGCCCATCGCCGCCTCCTTGAGCAAACCAGATAGTGCAGGCGAAGCACGAGGATAACGGGTGAGGCCAAAATAAACACCAACGGTCAGTGCTTTTCGATCAGGCGTAGCGGCCGTTTTGTCATCGAAGAGGGCAAGGAGGTCAAGAGAGATGCCAAGGTCGGCGAAGTTGCGGCGTATGGCATCGCGTAGCGTCTCCGCATGGGATTCGGCCCCGTCAGCGAAGTCCGCGATTTGATACGAACTCATCGGTATCCCAGCTTTCTTGGGTGAACCAGCAAAGTTCCCCTTATCGGTTTATAGCCCATCCCATTGTACGTGCCACTGGGTGCGGAATTTTCGCTCGAACGTTTTCCACGACCGCTCGGGGTTTAAGGAACTCATCGAAAAAAGTGCATGAACCATCCTGGCACGTCTCCTTCGTCCGTATGCTCTTCACAATCAGAAAAAATAACCATCCCTCTAGGCTGTGGTGGCTGAAGCCGATAACAGAAGTTTTGGTAGTGCGATCCCGTGTCATCATCAAACCAAAGAGTGCCTACCTCATATAACCTCCTCCGACCAAATCTAACATTCATAAAATCCTCCGGAGTGAGAATGTCACCAAAGTAGGTATTCCATTTGGGTTCATCCTTACCGAGTGTCCCCTTTCCCTTCGGAGGTTGAAGCTTCAGCCACTCATTGAATTTGCTTACAGCATCGCGGGTGCTAGATAGAGATGCGTCAGGTTCCAAATACGCGTGGCCTATATTGCTACAGTTTGTACCTGGTCCGTTACCTACGTCCCTGAAGTTGACATTCGATCTGATTGGCGCATTTACAGGTAGCCAATCCGCTTGCTGTGACCACGCGTCGATAGTTCCCTGTACGACAGCACTAATATCTGCACTCATTTGGAAATGCGCTCGTTCCGTTCTTCCCGCCCTATACGTGACGATGCCGATGGATAGCATTCCCACCATGGTCAGGCCAATAAATCCAGCATGTGCCCATTTCCGATTTCCTGCTGAGATCGATTCGTGATTCATCGCCCATCCCAACCACGAGACAAGACCTTGGCACAGCACGCCGAGAATCGCCCACAAGATTGTCCATAACATCCCATCAGCATATCATTTGCTTTGCGTCAAGTTAACAATCACGATCGTTCTTATGACAACGACATCATCAGGTTGGTGTCGTCATGCGCGAAACCTCCGCGTTCAGCCAGTTTGTTGGCGCTGGCGGAGTAAGTAACGCCGACATTCGGCATTACCAGGATGTCCGGCGTGCGCGGGATCACCGTTCGGTGGCAGCCTTTGAAACAAAACCGGGACAACCGGTGACGGGTGGGGAACAACAAACAGCCGAACTGCGTAGCTTTCCTCAGGTTCGTTTAGCAGCCGTCCAAGGTGGGCGCGGGCCCGGCTGACTCTGAGCGCCAGTCACACACGTTCCCAAATAATCCCAAATCATGTGGCGCCAGTCCGGTCAATGGCTTCGGCGAAAACTCGCGGCCGAACACGCCAGTTTTTCACTTGCCATGCGCGATCCTGAAAGCGGGATTCGCGCAGAATCCTGAGGGTGGCATTTGGGCAGAATCGCGCCAAAAACACCAGTTAAGTTCTTTGTTTTCGGAAAATTCTTGCGCGATTCTGCCCAAATTCTCCCGCGGCAAAAGCGGCAAAAAGCGGAGAAACCGGAGGGCCTGATCCGAGCCCACCTGCGGGCGTATGTTCTCACCACAGGCTAGCCGCCCTCAGGCCCTGCCTGCGGCTCTTCGCCACCCTGGCGTTCCAGTTCTTCGTTGAGGATGATGGCTTCGGCCAGTTCCTTCATGGGGCGGCGCAGACGGCGGCTCTGCTCTCGCAGCCGCAGGTACGCTTCCTCTTCGGTGAGCTGGCGCTTGCGCTGGAGAATGCCCTTGGCTCGCTCCACCAGCTTGCGGGTTTCCAGTTCCCGGCGCATCTCCAGGGTCTGCTCCAGCAGGCGTGCGTTCTCCTCCTGCAAGAAGGACTTGGCGATGGCGACCCCGAGCTGTTCGCCGATGAACACCAGGGTGCCGATTTCGTCGTGGGTATGCTCGTGCGCCTCGCGGTGGTGGACGTTGATCACGCCCACCAGGTCGCCCGCGCTCGCCAGCGGCACCGAGAGCAGCGCCTCGTAAGTGTCCTCCACCAACCCCTGGAACAGCTTGA
>JBEKLF010000487.1:0-4239 GCA_050010335.1 Terriglobia bacterium | reverse complement strand
GATTGGTCACAATGCCCCGCCGTGGAGAGCATCCCCGGCAAGCGTAGCGGCGCATGGGTATTCCGGGATACGCGGACGCCGGTTTCAGTTGTCTTTGACAATCTGGAAGCAGGAGCCTCGATCAACGAGATCATGGAGTGGTTTCATTTGTCCCATGAACAGGTGGTTGCCGTGATCGAATTTGCGGCGCGAAGCCTTGACGCACTACCGGTGCAGCCCCCCGCCCCAACGGTTGATGCTCATACTCTTCGATAACGGTACTCCAGCCCCGCTCCGGTATGCGCTCAAGGGCCATGTGGTGGTTGAAGCCATCGAACGAGGATAGGACCGGCTTCTTAACGGCGAACTGATAGCGGCTGCTGAGGCGGCAGGTTTCGAGCTTTTGCTGACGACTGACAAAAACATCCGTTACCAGCAAAACCTGAAAGCCCGGAAAATCGCGTTCGTGGTTGTCGCCAATCAGCAATGGCCCACTTTGCGCCGCTACGTTGAAAGGGTTGTAGCCGCTGTGAATGCCGCGACTCCCGGCAGTTATGCCGAAGTGGACATACCGTTCAAGTAAACCCCCGTCCCTGACCTCCGCATCGGAACGACCATGAGCAAGCGTAGCGCGGACCTGTTTTGTTGATTCCGCGGCCCTTGGTTGCGATCGGTGAGAAGAGCCGCAGACCTTGAAAAACAGGTCTGCGCTGCTGGATGGAGCCCGAGAAAACGTTCAAAATCGGGAGAGCGTCAGGTATACTTTGGACCGTCAGGAATCCGAAAAAGGAAATTCTGTTTGATCATTTTCTCTGCTGAGGTGAATTGAATCATGCGGCAACTCTGTCGCACAGGTCTGATGATTTTGCTGTTGACGTCACCTTTTTCGCTTGCCTTCGGTGCCACGCGAGGGGGCGAGTCACTCCATTCCGAACGGCCGTTGCGGGTGGGGGTGTTAGCCTCACTGACCGGATCGTGGTCTTCTCTCGGCCAGAACACCGTCGCAGCCCTCGAGATTGCTGCCGATCAGCTCGAATCCGCAGATCATTCCCGAGGCGACCGATCCAGGGTGCGCCTGTATGTTTACGACACGCAGCTTGACCCAACACTGGCCCTCAAGGCTATCAAGGAGCTCGACCGGCTCGGCGTTAACGTCATCATCGGTCCGCAATCGAGTGCGGAAGTGGCCATGATCAAGCCCTACGCCGACCGGCACAACATCCTGGTCATCAGCCAGGGCAGCACCGCATCGTCGCTGGCGATTCCCGGCGACAACATCTTTCGCATGTGCCCGGACGACAGTCGCGAAGCGGCGGCGATCGTCGCCTTGATGTGGCACGATGGAATCCGCACGGTTGTTCCTCTCTGGCGTGACGACACAGGCAACCAGGGCTTGCACGATTCCGTCCAGGCAGCCTTCCAGAATCTCGGCGGCACCGTCACGACGGGCTACCGCTATGAACCTACGACAACGGATTTTAGCGCCGCAACCGCCGCCATCCACTCCCAAGTCGCCGGCGCTCAGCTTGTCTCCAGCGCCCCCACCATTGGGATCTATCTCGCTGCGTTCGACGAGGTCGTTGGGGTGTTCCATAGCGCCCAGGCGGATACGACGCTGGCAACCACCGCGTGGTACGGCAGTGACGGTGTGGCGCTCTCAGCGGCGTTGGTGGACGACTCCGAGGCCGCGGCATTCGCCACCACCGTCGGCTATCCGAATCCGATCTTCGGCCTGAACGATTCACTGCAGAGCAAGTGGCAGCCCGTCGCCAATGCCATTCAGGCGCGCACCGGCATCGAGCCCGACGCCTACGCCCTTTCCGCCTACGACGCGCTGTTCATCGTGGACCGTGCGTCCCAGGAAGCCGGAGGCACGGAGGATTTCCATGCCTTCAAAGCGGCCTTCGTTCACGTTGCGGATACCTACACGGGCGTGACGGGTTCCACCGCACTCGATGCCGCGGGGGACCGCGCTTCCGCGGACTTTGATTTCTGGGAAGTCCAGTCGCAGGGCAGCGCGTACACATGGGTCCGCGTCGGAGGCTACAACAATGGGACGTTGTTCTAAAGGGCTTCGCGCCATGCCCCGGTTGGAAATCCAATTCCCGAACACAAACCCGGTTGCCGGCGCGGACCTAGTGTTTTCCACCCCTCGGGACCTTGGGCCATCAAAGTCGCCGCGCGGGTGGCGCAGACATGGGGTTTGATGTCTGCGCCCCTACCGTCGCGTTGCGACATCCTCGCGCCTGGCGTTCACGGCAACCGGTCCATCGCCAGGATGGAGTGGTCCTCCAGGTAATCGTATCCCGTGCTTGACTTTTGCCCATCGCGGGGCTGCGCCACGAAATCCCGCGGCGACACCAAAAAGGGTAGTGGGTCAATTTGATGTTGTAGCGGCGAGTTTATCCGTCAGCCGACGGACCAAATGGCGGCGTAAAGCCGCCTCTACAACAAATTGACCCACTACCCCAAAAGGTCTTGACTTATTACAAGCTTGTTATATACTGAACTCGCCATGAGAACGCGGGATTTGAAAGCTGAGCGGCGAAGGCACGGCTGGGGTCAAGTTGAAGCGGCCGAGCGCCTGGGTGTGTCCCAACCTTATCTGGCCATGCTGGAGAACGGAAAGCGTCGCCTCACGCCCGCTTTGGCGCGTAAGGTGGTTGCGGCCTATGGACTTCCGCCTACGGAACTGCCTGTACCGTCGGCATTCACGGAAAAGGCTGACGGGCAACGGTTGGTTGAGGACCTCGCGAAACTCGACTACCCGGGATTTGCTTATGTTCGCACGCATGTGAGAAGTAAGAACCCCGGAGAGGTTCTACTTACCGCTCTGGCGCAAGAGAATCTGGAGGGGAGGGCGGCCGAAGCGCTGCCTTGGCTGCTCCTGCGATATTGGCACATGGATTTCGGCTGGCTGGTGGTGGAGGCGAAGAAGTTTGACCTCCAAAATCGTTTGGGCTTTGTGGTCAACCTTGCCCGCCAGCTTTCCGAACGAGGCGTGGAAGCGGAGCGCACACAGGCTCTCGCGAGTTTGGAATCCTTGCTGGAACATAGCCGGCTGGCGCGTGAAGATTATTTCTACCGGGCTCCCCGCAACGACCGGGAGCGGCAATGGCTGTTCGAGAACCGGCCGGATGCAGCGCGGCACTGGAATCTGCTGTCAGACCTGCGACCCGAGCACTTGCAATATATGGCCTAGCAACGAGGCAAAACTCCCTTCACCTTGGGACCGGTTCCTGGAAGAGCTTGACGGGCTTCTCCGTGAACAAGTTCACGTGCATTGCATCGGTGGATTCGTGGTCAGCCTCTTTTATCAGGGTTTAAGCGATTGAGAGACTGTGCCCTCCGCGTTAAAGCTTGAGAGGCAGGGGGGACGCAGGGAATCTCGTTTTGGTCGCGACCGTGCCCCGCTAAACCGACCTCTCGTATACTGCAAGGAAGGATTCGAAACATGAGTTCCTTAAATGTTGACTTGATCCGGGGTATCGTCCAGCGGATTGTCGACACGGCGCAGCCGGAAAAGGTGATTTTGTTCGGCAGTCGAGCTCGGGGCGACGCCCGACCGAACAGCGACTTTGACGTGCTGGTAATCAAGCATTCCGATGAGCCGCGATACCGCCGCTCCGTTCCCCTCTACGTGGCCCTGGCTGATCTGCCGGTGGAGGTGGAAGTGATGGTCTACACGCCGGAGGAAGTTGAAGAGTGGAGCGAGGTTCCTCAGGCATTTGTAACCACCGCCCTGCGAGAAGGGGCGACGATTTATGAAAGACGCGCGGACCTTGAAAAGCAGGTCTGCGCTATGGCCCCTACTCGAATTTCATCCTAAGCGTACAGATGTTGCTGCGGCGACCTAATTGACCCGGACATTTCATGCGCTAACAACCCGCCTCGAAAAAACTCTTGACATGCTATGCTTAATTTGATAGCCTAGCAAATGACGCTAGGCCGCTCTGCCATGACCATAGAGACCTCACCGATCACTCCCCCGTCCTTATTTTCCAAACCGACAGTATGTCATTCCCTGCCCTTTGCTACAACGACCGTAGAAACTTTAAAAAATGACAGAGCAACGCGGGAATGTTATTGAAAACAAAGGACCGGCGTTGAAAAGGTGGCAGCTAAGCGGGAATGTCATAGAAAACAAAGGGACTTAGCCGTTAAAAGCGGGAATATTGTTGAAAACAAAGGTAGTTAGTAGCTGGTAGGTGGTAGGCGGGGGAAGGTCGCGGTCAACTCTCGACTGTCAACTGTGAACCC
>JBEKLF010000486.1:0-4264 GCA_050010335.1 Terriglobia bacterium | reverse complement strand
GCCCAAGCCCGGTGGGGGTGGCACGACGTTGGCATCGCCCAGAACCGCGCCTCCGGGCGCGCTGGAGCGGCCGCTTTTCTGAGAACCGCCGTTCTGGGAACCGGCGCCGTCGATGCTGGCCGGAGGCGGCACAACCTGGGGCGCAAAGGCACCAGAACCAGTTCTTGCGAGTGACCCTCCGCCAGATGCGGTGGGTGGCGGCGGCACGGGCTTAGCGCGCACGTCTCCAGTTGCCGAGCCTCCCCAACTGTTGAGATCGCGGCTGACCTGCGACGGCGGCGGCGCTATAACTGCCGGGGCGGGCAGAGTCAGCTTGGGTCTGGACGAGACGTCGCGCTGGGGCGCGGAAACCGGTGGCGCTACTACGTCGACGGTCTGCGTCAGCGGTATACGAGAACTGGCCAAGTCACGCTGCGCGTCCTGCGGAGCGGGAGCGATAACGGTAGGCGCGATCGGGTTTGCGGTCCGCATCTTGTCGCGCGAGACATTCGGCGCTGGTGGGATGATGCTTGGAGTCAGCATGTTCGACTTGCGGCTCGCCGATGAATTTAGTTCCGGCGAAGGCGGCACCACGCTCATCGCCGGCAGAGTCGGTGCAGCGAGCGTAGAACGCAGGCCTTCGGAGGGTGGTGGTCCCGGATTGGGTTTGAAGGCGAGCAGATTGGCGACTGCGGAATCCGAATGAGGCAGATTTACCTTGGGGGCGTCCACAACCTTCTCGCGGGGCTTGTCGCCGCGCGCTACGCGGATGGTCTGGGTGCGGTGGTGGGCTTGCTGGCCGCCGGCGCGTCCGGACTTGCCGGACTGCGCGCCGCCCCGGTCTTGGGTTTGCGGCAGTTCGTCGCCGGAGTAATAGATGACGTCCCATTGGAGGCGAGTTGGAGGAGCGGGGGGTTGAAGACGCTCAAAACGCTCGGGGATCACGATGATCGCGATCAGCAGAAGGCACTCGAGCAGCCAGCAGGCCAACATGCCGCGATACGGGAACATGCCAACGGGCGCTTCTCCGGCCAGGCGCCTGGGAGAGCGGGCGAGCGCGGGGTGTAACGCGGACTTGAACTCTTCCCATCGCGACGACCATTCCACCAGCAGGCGCGGCGGCTCGGGCCACTGGGTGACGTTCTCGGGAATGGTGGCAACTTCGGACATTATTTCGGACTGCGTTTCTGGGGGATTGGTACTAGTGTAGCGTGCCAGAAGGATTCTGTGATTTCGCGGTGACTGGAGTTTTTTTGCGTGTTCTTTTTTCTTTGGCTTTCGCTGGCGATGGGAACGGAGTTTTCTCGAAAGATTTGAAGCGAGGTGTTTGCCAGGGGTACCCCCCTCCCCCTATCTCCCGGTATATTGGAATCATTGACTTAGAGAGAATTTCCCGCCAAAGTCTTGAATAATAATGACTTATATGTAAAGTATTCCGGAATAAGGAGTTAGCTTGGTTTCCGGACAATTCACCGTATTCTCGCCGGCGCTCGCCACGAGGAATCAATCACTTAGCGGTGGTCTTTTCGCGCGAGTTGCCAATTCGCTTTCAAAGTGTTGATAGAAATGGAGTTATTCGCAAGACGCCCGATAAACGGGTAGAGGAGGTGAGCCACTAAAACTGGGTCACCGGAACAATGACCGATTGCGGTTCGGATCAATTGTCAAGGAGCAGGTGATGCTCAGGCAAAACTTTGTTTGCTATGAATCTATTTTAACAGGTGAGTCAAGGGCGACTTGTTGCGAAACCGTTTACCAGGACTCCCAGGTTAGCGCCCAAAGGACGGGCGCGAACCTGGGGCACCGTGCTACTTTTAGTTTCCGTGACAGGGCTAATGATTCTCCGCTTTATTGAAAGCACGAATAATCTCTTGATAGTTCCCGCAGTATTCATCCGTACAATTGTGCTTTCCGCATCCCACGAAGGTCCCGACATGCCTATCTCCGAACTGTGCAATGCCCATAAGTCGTTGGCAGAATTCAGTGAGATGGGGTTTAGTTCCGTTGAAAACGTCTCTATATGCCACCCATCCCCACACAAAAAGCATTCGGCTATTTGGGATGTTAAGAGGGATATGTGTTCCTTCGTGCAGGATCGGCATGGTCTCCCCATAGTCTTTACCAAGAATGTCATCTTCCTTGGCGGCTTGAGAGGTTGCAACTTGAATCTCAGCCCTTGGGCCGATGGTTTCCCAAACAAAAGTGGAGGGATCGACTTTCTCAAAAGCGGCGTCATCAGGCTCATATGTGAGTATCGCCACTCCGACATGATTGACCGCACTCAGAGCTGGTGTCGATCCGAGATTTTCGAACTGCGGAGAAAACTCCCAGTAATGTTTGCCCTTTTCACACCAACTCTCGTTGCCCCTAGCGCTGACAATGCTTTTGAAGGACACGAATGCTCTTTGGGCGGATTGCAGAGATTCGCGGCTGATTTTATTGGATTTGACCATTTGGGAAAGTTGGCACCCGTAAATAATCGCTACGATTACGCCGATGCCGATGCCTGCCGACTGAATCACGTGCGCTGGATCGTTCCACCATTTAGAAACATTATTCATGGGGTTCTCGCTCTTATCTGTCTTGGCTTTACTGTCTTCTTCTCCGGTATGTTTCTGTTCTTTTCCGGCATTCATGGTGGCAAGGTGTTCCCCTTGAGGTGCATCTTCTCTCTTTTTCTTGCATTTATGTTTGCCTTTCATGCTATTAAACTCTTGTTCGGAGCCATATGAAGCAACAGGAATACATCGAAGGCCCGGAAGCACTAGAGAACTTCAAGCGGCTTGCGACGGCAATTCTACAGGCCCCGGCCAAAAAGAAAAAGAAGCAGGCTAAGAAACCTGCTTCTCAAGAGAAGCCGCAGAAATCCGACATGGACTAGGCAAGGTGCCCCAGGTTCGCGCCCGTTTTTTGGGCGCTAACCTGGGCGAAGGCTGACCACACGCGCTAAAGCGCGGACACATTTTCAGCGATTTAACGGCACGAGTAAACTCGTGCCCTTCCCGTTCGTGGAGAGGTCAGCTCTTGTTATCGCAGCGGTAAACCGCTGCGCCACCCAAAAGCAAAAACGAAACCGATTCTTTCAGCTCCGCAGTCTCGCTTCAGCGGCATCCCACGCACCCGGCTGTTTCGGTGGAGTAGGGGTCCTTCGACTCCGCAGGCCGATTCGCTTCGCGTATCGGCCTGCTCCGCTCAGGATGACTCGGTGGAGGATTTGTAATCTCGACTGGGCGGGTGGGCCACATTTACGCGGCAAGTATAACGCCGGTGTGTCGTTAGAACGTTGACCGAAACAACTGAGGGTGCGCCACTTCTCGCGCTTTTCGAGAAGTGGCTTCTGCCGCGATTGCGGGGCGGAGTCTTTCATCACCATTCGGTGGTGCGCGCCGTCCGGGGGCGGGCGTCCGCGTTTCGGTCGTCCCTACGGGGCTTGGGTCATCGTTGCACGCTACCCCGCGCTGAAGCGCGGGGCTAAGTTTGGACGCCCCTCCGGGGCTGCTCGGTGGACCGCTATATGCATCGTAATCCGGTGAAGCGAGGTCTGGTGCAGAATCCGGAGGATTGGGCGTGGAGCAGTTTTCGTCACTATGTTTCCGGCGTTGACGGAGTGATCGAAATTGAATCGCAGTGGACGGCGCGGAAGAGAGAACAGATGGGAGTCGTGGTGGGGATAGGAAGTCAAAATCCCCGCCCTGTCGCAGAAAACGCGACAAGGACGGGGCACCCTCGGGAGTTGAGATGAGTGAAAGGGCGGGCCAGCCCCCGGGACTTACGGCGCGGCTGAAGCCGCGCCCCTTCAAAACAAAATCAAAACCTGGGTTTTCCTGCAAGATGTGAAGTGCGCTTTCCACAAAGGCATTGATGTGGAGAGCTCTAATGGTCGATGCTGCTTGCTTCAGGCGGCCTCGGTGTGAATCGGTCGTTCTTCGAAAGAAATATCCACCTGGTCGCCGACGACGGTCAGGGACTCGCGGACGGCGCCAGTGGGAAGCTCGAGCACGGAAGCGGCGCGGACGCGAACGGCGGCCAGGCGCCAGGGTTTGAGGTCCTCTTCAATGTGGATGACAATGCGCTCGCGGTCAAGGTACACGGCGTCGATCGGGAAGCGCATGGCGAAGGTGTGGATGCCGTGGGAAGGGTTGATCCACAGTCCCTGGCCGCGGGAGAAGCGGGACGAGTCGGTAGCCATGAGGCCGCGAAAGCGCGACCAGTGGGTGTGCGCGATCAGGAGATCGGTCGCGAGATAGGTGGTGCGTGTACGGTTAAACGCGTATCCCTTGGGCCC
>JBEKLF010000485.1:0-4276 GCA_050010335.1 Terriglobia bacterium | reverse complement strand
GCCCATAACCGCATCTTACAAGCCTTTCCTCCATTGTCAATAATCAACCCCACCCTCCTCCCCAAAATCTTGAGACTTGATCTGTGGGGAGCCAAAATCTATCTCCGACAGGCTCCTAGGCTGGGATGACTTGAAGAAAGTCAGCGACCCCTGTTCGGCACGGGTGGAATATCGAAGTGCGATTGGGACGGCGGTGAATTACCTGAGCATCTGGTCGGTCGATGCCGAGGGTCGGCAGAGTAAGGTGTGCGATTACTGGACGTGGACTTCTCCGGCTCACACCACCGGAATCGGTTTCAAGAACAAATTCCAATCTCATCTGTTGGGCTTGGCCCTGGACTTTATCCTGATGAACCAGGATCAGTTCACCCGCCCGGCCGGCGCCGCCCCGGAGGGGCTGGCACTGGTCTACCCACCCTCCGCCGATGATCTTGCCGAAGCCACAACGTGGATGGGCCATGTCCACGGCGCCGCGACGAACGTCAGCCGCGCGGAGAATGAAAAGGCGGTAGGCGCTTCTCCCGCACTCCAAGGTGCGTTGGGCCAAGCTACTCTCAAAACAGCGGGGGGGCGAAGCCCCATCAAACGCCATGATTGCTCGCTAATTTGTATAGTATTGATTCAATTCGTCCCCCGTGGGGATCCAAGATGAACAGTGCTGAAGTCGCTCTGCTAGCGCATCAGGCTGCTTACCTCAACTCCCGGCGAGAACAAAGGCCGCCCTCACCCCATGCGCCCGACGTGCATCCTGGTGATGTAATGCATGAGTCCGAAGACGTTCAGAAGCCACACAACGACCACAATGACCACGACAGCATTCAAAAGCGATTTAATGGAGCCCGCCATCGGAATGAAACTGTTGACGAGCCAGAGAAGAACCCCCACCACGATCAGGGCAATTAGGACTTGCACCAAAGGCGTTTGCAATATACCCATAAATTCAAATCCTCCTTGTTTTTGAAGGCAGACGCCTATACGCCTGCTCCCGGTCGTCCATTATTGAACATCCCCTGCGGCTTCGCTGAATTCGCGCGCCAAACGTTTGTGGCGTTTGGCGCGGTGGTTGCTTTCGTTCGATGACTTATTGTGTTCCCCACAGATCAATTATAACCGGGCAAACGTTCTTCCACCCGAGGGCGAGTATTTTGTCAGCGTGCCGTCCAGACCCTCGGCCGCACGAGGAGAGGGCACGGTGCCGTCGATCAGAATTTCTTTCGCGGTCACCCTGCGTCCATAGAGTGCTTGGTTATCATCTTCGTCTTGCTTGTACACGGCTCCGTTAAGCGAGGCTCCGGCAAACAAGCCGCGTGAGCGCGAGTAACTCAGAATCTCCGCATGGAGTTGAGCGTCGGTTGCGCCGTCCGCGGAACGACCCACTGGACCGGCCGCTGCGGATAATTCCGCGCCCAGCTTGACACTGTCCTGAACCAGCTTTTTCATGCCTTCCGGGTTCATGACGAGGAAAACGACGTCGGTGGCCTCACCACCAATCTGAAATCCCACGCTTGCTCCGCCCATAGTGAACATGGAGGGGGCATCCCACTGACCGTTCCCGCCCTTGCGGCAGACCAGCACACCGCGTCCATAACTGCCGCCAAATACGAAAGCGAATTTCACTTCCGAAGGAACGATGCCCACACACACGGCCTTGTCCAGCAAATCATGAGGAATACCCTTGTCGGGAGTACTCATGATTTCGTTTATGACGTTGGTTGACTTTTGCAGTTGGCTCTCACCGGCAAATGCCGTGGCGCAAAACGTCAGCATCAGAAAAACTAAAGTAAGTCTTTTCATTTGAAGCTCCTTTTCTTGCAGTCACACCCACTGTCCGGAGTGCCCGATGTTCCCTGTCAGAACTGTTGGACTACTGCCGGTAATGCTATTCCTCGAGGGACTTCTCCACCTGACCGAGAATCCCTTGAACCTTCCCGGCCGCCGTTTCAACGATGCCCTCGGCTTGCAATCCAGGATTGTGCGTCAATTGTCCTGCTTTCTCTTTGACCTTGCCCTTGACTTCGTGAAACTTGCCTTCGACCTTATTTGTGGTGCTTCGCTTCATCACGGTTGCTCCTTCGACTTGGTTAAGGGCAGCAGCCCAAGTGCGATTCACCGGAAAATGCGCCTGCGTATCTTGGCTTGGGCTGAAGTTGCGCCACCCGCCGCCTCTCCGGCCGACCAGCCCTTGTCTCGGCTTTTCTCAGCTAGAGACTCTCGCGAGCATCACTGCCTGTTACATTTATAGTCCAGTGTTATGAGCGTGTCTGTAAAGCATGGCTCACGTGGTTGGTCAGAATTGCTCATCTAGATTCATGCGGAGGGGCTACCGTATGAGGTCGGGGGAAATTCCTCGTTTACCCTTCCCGATTCGTTAACCGCGTGACGGGTTGCAGGTCTGCGGCGCACTGGCCAGCCTGCAAGAGCCCGGCGCTGCGACTGCATGTGCCGGGCCAAAGCCTGGCGCTACGGCCGTACGGTAGATCCCATCGGAAAATCTCAAAATGGAGGTGTGAGCGTTCACGCAAAAAACGGTGGGGAATTCCTGGCAACGTACGAGTGCCGGGGAGGTTTGGCGGAATCCTTCAGAGGGAAATCTGAACGGTAGTGTGCGCCGCGGCTCTCCTCGCGCGCCAGGGCGCAGCATGCAATCAGCCGAGCAACGCCAAGAATATTGCAGGCTTTCTGGGACTCGCGCGATGGCTGCAGGGTTGCGGGCAGGGAGATCTCCGATAGACGCTTGACGGCTTGGGACAGGTGCTTGCCGTTGCGGATGATGGCGACCTGTTCCCACAGAATTGCACGCGCTTCCTCGACCGCCTTGGTGAGATCGGTGGGCGGCGCTGCGGGCGTGGGGGCAGCCGAGCTTTCCGAGCGCGGATTCGACGGCGGAGTGGGGAAGGGCGCAGCCGTGTGTTGGTTGAGCATGGCGGTTGCCGATCGAGCGCCGAAAACCAATCCTTCCAGCAAGGAATTGCTCGCCAAGCGATTGGCGCCATGGACGCCGGTGGAGGCCACTTCTCCGGCGGCGAAAAGTCCTGGGAGCGACGTCGCGCCGTGCAGGTCTGTTGCTACACCGCCCATGGCGTAATGGGCCGCGGGGCGGATCGGGACAAGGTCCGCGGTGATATCGATGTTGTACTGCATGCAGGTCGAGAAAATCCGCGGGAACCGTTTCTTGACGTGCTCAGGGTCAAGGCTGGTCAGATCGAGGTAGACAAACTCAGCGCGCGTCTTGTGCATTTCGAGGGTGATGGCGCGAGCCACCACGTCGCGCGGCGCCAGTTCCGCGGCCTCGCTGTAGCGCGGCATGAAGCGTTCGAGCAGCAAGTTGCGCAAGTAAGCCCCCTCGCCGCGCAAAGCTTCCGAGAGCAGAAATCGCGGCGCTCCCTTCACGAACAACGCGGTGGGATGAAACTGCACAAACTCCATGTCACTCACCAGTGCGCCCGCCCGGTAAGCCATGGCCACGCCATCGCCGCAGGCGACCGTCGGGTTGGTAGTTTCCTTGTAGACGTGGCCCAGTCCGCCCGTGGCCAACAATACGGCGCTGGCCGAAATGCGCTTGGGCGATGGGTTGTTTGCGTCCAGGTAAGCTACCCCGTTCACCTTTCCGTCCTCCACCACGAGCTCGGTGGCCAAGGTGTGAGGCTGCAATTGGAGGGAAGGAAGCGTCCGGGCCTTGGCCATCAGCGCTCGCAGGATTTCGCTGCCGGTGGAATCTCCGTGGGCGTGGAGAACGCGCGAGCGGCTGTGGGCGCCTTCGCGCGTAAAGGCCAGCTTGGTGCCGTTGCGGTCGAAGCGTGTGCCCCAGTCGAGGAGTTGTTGGATTTGATCCGGCCCTTCCTCCACCAGCACGCGCACGGCTTCTTCACGGCAAAGTCCGTCGCCCGCCAGCAGCGTGTCGTGCAGGTGAAGCGTGACCTCGTCGTCTTCGCCAAGCGCCGCGGCAATCCCACCCTGGGCATACTCGGTGCTGGATTCGTATAAGTCATCCTTGGTGAGGACCAGGACACGGCCGCCCCGAGCCAGTTCAATGGCCGCTCGCATCCCGGCAATTCCTCCGCCGAGAACGACAAAGTCCACTCCGCTGTCCTTGCGCACTACCATGGGTGATTACATCATAGCGACGGCCGGTCTGCTCCGCAACAGTTACCACCGGACCCAAGAATCGCGATTGAGCGATGGTAGGGTGTTCCTGAGATGGTGGAAAGATCGTTTGCCGCGAGCCGTGGTTAATCCGGGTGAGGTCGCGACTCCATTGCGGTCAAGATTCAGGGGT
>JBEKLF010000484.1:0-4323 GCA_050010335.1 Terriglobia bacterium | reverse complement strand
GGCTCAACCTTCGCCCAAAACTCGTCGGAAACTTCCCAAGATTTTATCTGTGGCATCTTGGGCAACTATCTTGCCTTAATCCCTCCGACGCTTCAATAGTTATTTACGGATAAGCTCTTAGTTGCACTCGTCGCGTCATTTGTTTTCTCTTTCCGGCCCCATCTCGTGCCGCCGTGGGTGGCCTTGTTTCCCGCTGTCGCCGCCATGGTGGCGTTCGAGGAAGTGCGCAAACGCGACCGCCGCGCTCGCGATTCTGTCCGGTTGCTAGGCATGTATCGCCGCAGATTGCAGCGACTCGAGCATGAGTGGAGAGGGAAGGTGCAGAGCCCAATCCCACAAAGCTCATTTTCCTTTCTTAAGTTCTTCTTGGACATAATCGAAAAACTTGTTGGCCTCACATGTCATCCGGCTGGCATATGTAAACCCAGGGAGCACGTTCTGTATATTCAAAAACAGCGTTGATTTATTCGGTCCTTCAGGCTCGATATTACCCGTGCAATTGTGCTGTTCGGTGTGAAAGGTAATTAGGCGCTCGTTCTCGTTCACGTCGGTAACAACGTAGTGAGTTCGGGCGACCTTGGACGCGGCTTTGAACAGCACTTCGGGTGGTGCATCAAAGGTCCGCTGCCTCGTTTGATGAGCTTGCGCAAACGTGGGAACAACGGCTGACAAGACTATGAACAAAACAAGCCATAGATTTTTCATGACTAAATTCCTCCTCGTTTCATCAAGCCTAGGTACCACATGGATATCCTTAAAGCCCCGAGCAACGATCAGAGCCTCCTCGGTTGTCGTGCAGCTGTTCAACATCGCTATGTCTGGGGAGACATTGCTTCACTACACCCCTATAATGTTCCTCAGCTGCGATTCCCCAAGCGTGATGGCTTTGTGAAACTGAGTGAGGTGCCCATGTGGATATTCACCACCTTCGGATTCTATAGCGTGGTTCAGAAGGAGCCCAGCGACGCGTTCCTGACTGTACGTGCTCGTGACCCGAAAGATCTGGACCGCCTTCGCGAGCGTGTCCCTGATCTCGGCCCTACGGAGCTTAAGGGCGGGGATTACTGTTGTCGAGCCCGAGTGTCACGACCGGCGTTTGCGAACGGCCTAGCGATAATTGCATCAGAAATTCATTATGGCAATTTCAAGAACGCCGTTCAGAAGTCGATGGGAAGTCACCGCGCCGGGATTTACCACGACATTTGGACTGCAGCCTATGAGATTCAGCGGCGTCAGAGGAGATCCAACAACCATTGCTGAACAAACTTGGTTTGTCGTATAAGACGCGAGAGGGCGAAAGCAACTATCCCCTTGATGGCTGTAGCAACGAGAGACCAATCCCGGAGTTGGGCGTTCTCTAGTCCGTACCCAACTTCATTCCGAACCAAGGTGGCTCAACTCGCGCTTGGCATACGTGATAAACTGCCTCATGTGGCTCTTAACCTTAAAGTCGTCTTTGTAGAAATTACCGGTGCCAATTAACCAGAAGACCTTGTCTACGGCAAAAGGGGTGACTGTACGACCAGCGTGCTTCGCCACTCTCACGATATCGCAAAACACTTTGTACGGGTCCTTGTCGTCACTCAAGCCGAGACCCGCAAAAATATCCATCAATTGAACATCGGGTTTCGCGAAATTCTCGAACCCCAATTCTTTGATGAAGTTGCACGCCAACGCGAACCCATAGCCGTTCACATGGCTCTCAATAATCAGCGGTAGAGCGGGCCTCGCCCGCGGGTCGCAATCGAACTCGTCCGCCCATTCGTAGAAGGATTCTGCCCCTTGGAATTTTCGCAGGAACGTGGCGGCATCCAGAGCAGTCCGGCAGAACTTCGGAAAGATGTCGTTTGACCCCGTCCGGATTCTCCCCGTGAGGTTGAATTCTTTCACGATCATAGCCAGTAATTCCTCGGGCCCCTTATACCGTTCGGAAATTCGCGCCGGCTCAAATTCGCAAAGAACACGCCTTAAACTAGATATTTCCCCGACGCAGAGTTTTACGACACGCGAAACCATCTTGAAGCCCAGAGCGGATTCCAACATCTGCTTATAGATTTCAGCCAGTTCTCGCGGGCGTTCGTCTGGCCGAAGGTACCTCTCAAGTAGGCCTTTCGTGACGCGGCCACGGTTATCGTACTTCTTAGGGTTTAGGAGGTACTCTTTTGCTAGGTTGAAAGCGAGCTTATCCCGTTGTTTTTGGTTAATCATCATAGCCATCCTCCGAGGCAAGGCAGGTTGTCCCGCGACTGGCCTCCAACCACGAGATTTATGAGGATTGTGCGCTCCGCGAGTTTTGATTTCACGGGCTAAAGCGGGCAGGTGGTCGCCCTGTTGCGTTTGCGACATCCAGAAGGGACCATCTTCCGATAGGGCCCTTGCTGGTGTCTCTGAATCGGCACTTCATCTGGCCGAAGAATCTCATGAAAACCATGATGAATGATAGAAGCCATTTCTAAACAGCCGCCGCGGTTCGGTGCGCTGACACAACTGTCTCTCGAAGTCCCTGTTTCAGTCGGAAGATTTTCGTTACTATCGGCAACGCACTTTTCGTCCGCTAGTCCTTCGCTATGGTCGAAGAGGTGCCTTCGATGGAACATAATCGTCGCGAAGCCAATCTCATCAGCCACGGACACCGCGCTGGTGACCGCGCGCTCTTCCTTGGATGACGAACTGGACCACGCGAATCCCGTGCACCAGGGATCGGTCAAGCAGGCGGAAGGTACACATTGGCGGGATTTCAACAGTTCTGTTTTGGCCAAGGCGATGATGGCCGGGTCATCCATTTCGGTTGACTCGCGGGGGGCGCAGACATTGGTTTGTATGTATGCGCCCCACTAACAGGGGCGACCTCTCTGTTACCGCCCGCATCCACGGACTGTTCTGGTTTTTCAACAGTCGCCAACATAAAATGCGATGTCGGCGCAACCCGCGACGGCTAAGGTAGCTCGCGGCTAGTATTACTCTGTTAAGTGGATGTTGACATCGAATCTCTTCCATAGTATAAGTTCAGAGCATGAAATGGGATGCCCGCATGTGGAGAAACAGCGTTCCGCAATTCGCCAGGTTTATGGCTCCGGTAGTCGCGAGTTTGGGTCGGAGCGAACGGCGCCGTGCCGCCACGCGTTATGTGGAGGGCTTGCTGATGCCTGGGCAGCGCAAGTCGATCGAACCGATGGCCGCGCGTTTGGGAATAGACGCGCAGAGTCTGCAGCAGTTGGTAAGCAGCAGTCCGTGGAGTGATGAGGCCCTGTGGCGAGCCCTGCGCCAGGAAGTGATTCCCCCCTTGGAGCCCTTGGAGGCTTGGGTGGTAGACGAAAGCGGATGGCTGAAACAAGGTCAGCACTCGGTGGGCGTCAGCCACCAATATTGCGGCGCCGTGGGCAAGCAGGCCAACTGCCAAGTCAGCGTGGAAGTAGTCGTAAGCGATGGTGGGGTGGCCGCTCCCATCGCGGGCCGCCTCTATCTGCCGCAGAATTGGGCGGAAGATGGGAAGCGCCGCGCCGAGGTGGGGGTGCCCGCCGAGGTGCAATTCCAGACCAAGCCGGAGTTGGCGTTGGACTTGATCCGGCAAGCTCAGGCCGACGGTGTTCCGCCCGCGCCCATCCTGGGCGACTCCGTGTACGGGGATAGTCCCGACTTCCGGGAGGGAGTACGCCAATTGGGGATGGAGTTTATGCTGCAGGTGACGCCCACGCACAAAGCCTGGACCCAAGCTGTGCCCACCCAACGGAAGCGGACCCGGCATTATGCGACGGAGGCTGTTCCTCCTGCTCAGACCCTGGCCGAGATCGTGCTCGGCTTTCCTCCCCAGCAGTGGAAAAACTGCTCTTGGAAAGCGGCAAACGGTCAGACGCGTCGGACCCGGCTGGCGTGGTGTGAAGTTCACCTGCAGCATCGCTTGCGCCAAGGTAAGGAAGAACTGGAAAAGGTTTGGCTGGTCGTCGACTGGCCGAGTGGCGATAAGGAACCTTACCATTATTATCTGGCGCACTTCCATCGCCCACCCGGGCGCGCTCGCTGCTTGAAACTGAGTCGTTCCCGCTGGCACCTTGAACAATACTTTCAGCGCTCCAAGGATGACTTGGGTCTGGACCACTTTGAAGGTCGATCTTGGCGCGGTTTTCATCATCACTTGGCGCTCTCGGCTCTCGCCTATCTGTTCATCCTCACCCAGTACCTGCGCGCCCAAAAAAACTTCTGGTGCGACGTGGGAACGGATCCTGCGAGCGATCCAGCCCTGGCTGGTGAGGGCGAGCGGCTATTGCACCTTCTGCGGAACGAAATTTGATCGAGTGACATTCGATTCTACATAACAGAGTAATA
>JBEKLF010000483.1:0-4326 GCA_050010335.1 Terriglobia bacterium | reverse complement strand
CCGTGGCCTTGCTCCAGGCAGGGGTCGATCTCACTGTCATCCGCGATTACCTCGGGCACGCATCGGTGGCAACGACCAGCCGTTACCTCACCACAAATCTGAAAATGAAGCGTGATGTGCTCGATGCTTTTTGGAAGCGAGCTGGCCTTGAGAAGCGCTCCCACCCTCGATGGCGCCCGTCACCTAAACTGCTTGCCTTCCTTGAATCGCTTTGACGCGAGTTATCTGGAGCACTCAGCAGTCGCCTCACCCCTTCTCGGCCCGTCTACCGACAGCCCTCCAGACAAACTCTGGATAATTCCATTGTCTGGATAATGCGCGTAATCTGGGGCCCCAGATTACGCGCACGCTCGGCGTCGCTTTGTCCAGGTGACGCCCAACTTCCCCCAGGAGTGCCAATTCGTGCTGGAAAGCTTCCGCGAGGTCTACCGCTATGATGCGGAAGCCGAGGAACGAGGCCTCACGCCGGAAGAGCGGCTGCGCTTCCACCAGGAGCACAGCCAACCCGTGATGGACGCTCTCCATGCTTGGTTCGAGGCCCAGTTGGCGGAAAGGAAAGTGGAGCCCAACTCGGGACTGGGCGAGGCGATCACGTACTGCCTGAGGCGTTGGACTCGCTTGACCCTGTTTCTCCATCAAGCCGGCGCGCCCCTAGATTCGAACCTCGTCGAGCGAGCTCTAAAGAAATGCATTCTGCACCGGAAAAACTCCCTATTCTATAAGACGGAGAACGGTGCCGAGGTGGGGGACCTGTTCATGAGCCTGATCCATACTTGCGAATTGAATGACGCCAATCCCTTCGACTACCTCACCGAACTGCAGAAACATGCCGGGGAACTGGCGAAGAACCCAGCGGTATGGATGCCGTGGAATTATCGTGCGACGCTGCTGCAACAGGCCGGCACCATCCGAGGTTCCGCTTAGCCCCCGCCAAGAGTAGAATGCTCCCTACCTGGCCGAAAAGGATAGTCTGCGGCCAGGAGGATGGGACCTTCCGAAATGGCCGAAAAACGGGCTTCCGGCAAGACGAAATCGGCGAGGGTTTTTGGCCACCCCTCAAAACAGGCCCAAACGAAGCCTCGGGTGGGTCTTTACGCTCGCGTTTCGACGCAGGACCAACAGACCATACCGCTGCAGACACGCTCAATGCGGGAATACGCCACCCGGCGGGGCTGGAAGATTGCCTTACAGGTCAGAGAAATCGGCTCGGGCGCCTCCCAGCGGGGGAGGCGAGAGAAACTGCTGGAAGCCGCGCGCCGCCGGGAGATCGACGTGGTGCTGGTGTGGCGATTGGACCGCTGGGGCCGGTCTGTCACGGATCTGCTGGCGACCCTTCAGGAACTGGAGCATCTGGGAGTCGGTTTCGTTTCGCTGACCGAAGCCCTGGATCTAACGACACCCGCCGGTCGAGCTATGGCAGGCCTGCTGGCGGTGTTCGCCGAGTTCGAAAGGGAGATTCTTCGGGAGCGGGTTCGGGCAGGCTTGGCCCATGCCCGCCAGAACGGCCAACGCCTGGGCCGGCCAGTAACGGCTGCCCTCCACGCCAACCAAGTCCGGAAGTTCTACCGTGCGGGCCTCAGCAAGTCCGAAATTGCGCGTCGCTTGCTGATTGGGCGTACCTCGGTGCGCCGCGTTTTGAAAGAAGGAATTCGACAATCCTGAATACCCGTCCCATTACGGTCAAACTGGTGTAAAAGGCCGGCACCCCGCTTATCGGCGTTCCTTCGTTGGCGAGTGTTCTGGGATCAGCAGGACGGCCACTTCCTGAGCAACAACAAACAGACGAAGAAGACCACTACCAATGCACCGAGGTAAACGCGCCCCGTGTTCGTGGTGGGAAAATAGAGGGCCACTCCCAGTAATGCGGCTCCGGCAACAAGTTCCACGAGCCGCCGAGCTATACGTTTCGATTTAGTTTGGCGGAATGTTCCGCCTGGGTCTTGCTCTGCCATTTCCCAAACCCACGCTGGGGGCTATTGTACACGTAGCCGCGCCAAGCGAGACTGCTGAAAAATCGCCGCCACAATTGGCGAAGCATGCCCCAGTGATTTCAAATCCTCGTTTACGCAGGATTGCCGAAAGCACACCTCCAACGTCGGAATCCTCACGCCGGCTTCGATCGCACGCCCAATCTTGGGGCAGGAGGCGTAGGGGCCCTCACCGCGGCAAGGCACTATCGCCAGCTCTTCCCGCTCCACCCGCAGCCGCTCCAGGTCTCCCAGGGTGGCTCTAAGTTCAGCCTCCAGAGTTTGAACAGTGCGTTCGGTTTCACGGTTGGAGGTCTCCAGCGCTTGAATCTCCCGAATCTGACGATGTAGCGCCTCGATACGAGTGGCCAGTGTGGCGCCTCGTTCCGTCAAATCGGCAAGGCCCTTCTTCCCCGCCAGCAGGCTTTCATCCCTTCCAATCTGGCGTTTGGCTTCTGTAATCTCAGCCTCAGCTTTACGCAGGCGTTGTTTCAGAGTCTCAACCTCGGCGAGAAGTGGCTTCCGGCTGGCCTCCGTTGCCTGAAGCTCCAGCAGCCGCTGTTGCCCTACACGCTTCTCGGTCTCCAAGGTCTCAAGACGGGATGAAACATCTGCGAGCCGGGCCTGAACTTCCGCGGGATCTTCAACCCCGACCTCCACCAGTTCCCTCAGGCTTCTCGCCTGCCCATCCAGACCAAGCGTGGTCCTGGCCAATTCGTCGCCCTTGCCTTTTGCCGCAGCCGCAATCAGTCTCAGCCGGTCCAGCCCAAGTAGCTCCCGGATGAACAGTTCCTTGCGTTCGCTCCGGTCCAGCGAGAGAAAGTTACCCGTGCGCTTCTGGCTGGAAAAGATGCTGGAGAGGAAGAAGTCCGGCGTGCCAGCACATTTGCGGACAAGCTCCTCAAAAGGCTCCTTCTTGCCGTTGGTAAGCGGTTTCCCCTCCCCGTTGAACAGGTAGCTTTCCATCTGGCGGGACTTGGGATCGATCTTGAGAAGCGACCGGTAACGGGTGCCATTGACGCTGAACGTGAGGTCAATTTCGGGCTGGGGATGGGTGGCGAAGTCATATAGTGACCGTTTCTGTCCGGGCAGTTGACGAAACAGGGCGGCGAATACCGAACCAATCAGTGTGGACTTGCCGGCACCGTTTTCGCCCACGATGGCGATCAGCCCCTCACCCAGACTATCGAAGTCGACGCAGACTTCATTGAGGAATGCCTCAGTAATTCCCAGCAACCGTAAATGGTGCAGACGCATGGGGTGTCCTCCTGGGGGCAGGTCAACTTTTGGGTGCATATAATAAGGATGGGGTGTTCGGTTGCAATACAGTTTATAATTAAGAGCTAAAGGTTTGGCGGGCTGATGACGGTGGTTCTCCCTTCAAATCTCTAAGGGTGAAAGAAGAAACCGTTGCGGAGGGAGTTGCTGCCATGATCCAGTGGATTTACCGAGGTGTCATGGTGAGACTCGACAGGGCGAAACGTTTAATATGTGCGGAGGGTCCTATAGAGACAGGTATGTCGGCAACGTTTGTTTCAACAGACGAGATCATCAAGAGAAGCGGCATTTGGATGTGGTTAGCCAAGCGAGCGATGCGATCGGAAACCAAGAGAAGGATGGGCTTGGTCTAGTCCTGGATTAGCTTCTATTCCCACTTTCCTGCGGGACTCTTGAGGATTACGCCGTTCTTTGGTCCCTCTATATCCGCTCTCGCCATCGCTTGGTCCCGGGCTATCAATACGTTACTTCGCGGCTGTTTGTCACACCATGAGGTTTCAATTATGAGCTGCCAATGGGGAAGCAGCGCAGGCATGTTCCATCGCGTTACCGTGCCCTTGATTCCTATGGAATTCAGGGCCGCCCTAAGCATATTTTCGATGTCGTTTCTTTCCTCTTCAGACAGGGCCGTCCAGTCTCGCATGGGTGGGAGTATCCTACGGTTCCGGGCTGGGCGCAATAACTTAACAATTCAAACTGTACCACTTCCGGGTGTTCAGCTTTCTCGACTGGCGAGAATTGCATTCTCCACTTCCGCCAGCTTGGTAAGCAATCGCTCCTGGCGGTCGACGGGTGGGAGGCCCTTCCTCGTCCAGTAGGCACGAAGCTTCTCCTCGGCTGAATGGGCGGCAGCGATTGGGGCAGGCTCCGTAGAGATGTCCGCGTCGTGCTCGATCTTCACCTTCAGTTCTGCGGGATTGGCAGCCAATAACTTCTCCCGGAGAACGTCCTGCTGCTCTCGGCTGAGCAAGTGGTCAGGTCCGTTGGGGACCGTCACCACGACTTTCACCCGAGAGTCTTTCAAGGTGAGTGGATCCAAATTATCGGTAAGCCGCAGTTCGCCGCCCGCATAGACGGCGTG
>JBEKLF010000482.1:0-4366 GCA_050010335.1 Terriglobia bacterium | reverse complement strand
ACACCTTTTCGACAGCTACCTCCAAGCGCTGGGCGATCTCTTCGGAGGTGGGTTCGCGGCCTAACTCCTGCACGAGTTGCCGGCTGGTGCGAATCTGCTTATTGATCGTCCCAAACATGTGTACAGGCACTCGAATCGTGCGCGCCTTGTCGGCGATCGCACGCGAGACTGCCTGACGAATCCACCAGGTGGCATAGGTGGAGAATTTGTACCCTCGACGCCAGTCGAATTTGTCAGCTCCCCTCATCAGGCCAACATTTCCTTCCTGGATCAAGTCGAGAAACTCCAGGCCCCTGTTCGCATACTTCTTGGCGATGGACACAACGAGGCGAAGGTTTGCCGCGGTCAGCTCCTTCTTCGCTCGTTCGGCTTCGGCTTCGCCGCGCCGGATCAGGACAAGCGAACGTTTCAGGGCGGTGAGCCCGACCTCGCTCGATTCCTCGATCTCTTTTAGCTGCGAGCGGCGCGAACGCAGATCCTTGCGTAATGCGGCGACCTTCCCGCGAGTGGCGCCGACGCGCCGCTCAAGCCGGGCGGACTCGCGCCCCAGCGAATCAATCTGCTCGGCGGTGTGCCGCAACTTGTCAATCAGGCGCTTCTTTTCGAGCGGGTGGAACCTAATCGAGCGAGCCAGCCGCGACATCTCAACCCGCGTCCGTGACAACCGGTGACGAGCCCGCAGATGAGCATGTTGGCTCGATCTCGGAATATTATTTAGCCAAGCCGCCTGTTTAAGCCCCACAGCGTAGAGCTTCTCAATCTTATCGATGATCCGCAGCGTGAGGCGGGTCTTCTTCTCGATTTTCTCTACAGTCAACTCTTCTTCATCGAACTGGACAACCTCTCTAATCGAACGCGTACCGTTGCGCATCTCCTTGCCAATTCCGATGACCTCTTTGAGCACAAGCGGAGAACGAGAAATCGTCCTGAGCATCAGCGCGTGGCCGTGCTCCATGCGTCTGGCGATAGCCACCTCACCTTCTCGCTTTAACAGCGGTACGCTGCCCATCTCCCGGAGATATAGCCGGACCGGATCGCTGGTCTTGCCCAGAAGGTGTGCTGTTTCGTCGATCTCGGCCTCTTCACCGCGGGCGAGGTCTTCCCGCACTGCAAATTCCAACCGTTCAGTATCCCCGAGCACACCGCGTGCAGCGTTCGCCACAGAAGCGTCTTCGTAGATGTGGTCGTTGTGGCGTTCGAATGCGGAGAACTGGCTGTCGATCTCCGCCGATGGGTGCGTCTCCCTTGGCAGGATGTCGTTCACCTCGTCATAAAAGACATAACCGCGTTCCTTGCTCAAGTTGATGAGGCCGTGGACCCGGTCATTAGGTTTCTGAAGCACGAGCGACAAGGGTTCCTCCGCTGAAGGGACGGCTGAAAGCAGCTGTCCGTTTCTTATGACCCTACCATTACCAAGAAGAGGCCCTGGACACCCCTATCGAAGGATCAAAAGAGAGTTCGCTGAACTCAACCACAGTTGACGATGGGCGACAGTGCTCTTTATGGTCTTAGCGCTGAGGGTTGCAATGCTCGCCGGTCGCATGACACATATTGTTTAAAAACTGTACTTATCTATTCTACACTGCTGCTCGCGTCTCGATCTTATATTCTCAAAGCTGCGTCCAGGCCATTCGAGTGGGGAATTCGCACGCCGCTCAATATTCGGGCTTACGTCAGGTCCCTGCCCGCGCTTGTAGGCATTCTCCTGGGAGCTGAGCCATTCGGCGCTTGGAAGCCGATGGCATGCAATCAGTGCCACTCCGAACCCGACCCTTCTTTTGCAAAGCGCGATCGCTTGTATTCTTTCCATCCGAATGACGAGCGTACCCTCCAATTGGCACAGCTCTGTTAGTGGTTCTTCCATGACCGCAGTGAAGGCAACGCGGCGTTGGCTTGCTCGCCCGGTACTATTGGTTGCTCCTGGCGGAGAGCCACTTGACGCGGCGGTTGTTCGGAGCCATGTTGCGGCGAATCGCGGCGCTGCCACTGCCAGGGGGATAACAGAAACTGCCCAGCAGGGAGAGAAATCCATCAACAAAGATATAAGGGACAGAGCAGTATCCGAGAAATCGGTTCGAGCAAAGGCAGAGACGGGATTAAGGCTTCTGGTGAGGGCCAATGCGCGCTTTTTCGGGGTCTCCTAAAGGCCACTTGGATGGAAAACTGAACCGAAACGCTGCAGAACGAGGCAGTGCGTTGTATACTTCTACCGCCCGGGATTTGAAATGGGAATTCTGCATGACATGTGGGTGAACGGACGCCATGCGCCTGTGTCTGATTAACCCTTCCAACCCGCTCGTCACCATCGTCAGAATCAAGGAGAGCCGTTGGAATCGTTTCCGGGTGTGGAAACCGCTCAGCCTTATGGTTCTCGCGGGACTGACCCCACCGGAGTGGGAAATCACAATCGTGGATGAGAACCTCGGGCTGCCGGACTATCCGGCTATGCCGCGGCCGGACTTGGTGGGCATTACCGCGTTCACCTCGCAGGCGAACCGTGCCTATGATGTGGCCGCTCACTTCCGGCGCTTGGGCGTGCCCGTCGTCATGGGGGGCATTCATGCCACCATGTGCCTGGACGAGGCCATGGAGCGTGTGGACTCGGTCGTCACAAGGGAGGCCGAACGCGTCTGGCCACAAGTCCTGGAGGACAGTCGGTATGGGTGCCTGAAGCGCCATTATGATGGAGGGTTTGCCGAGATAGACAGCGTTCCGCCCGCCCGGCACGATCTGCTGACTAGAGGTTATGCCATGGGAGCCATTCAGACCACGCGCGGCTGTCCCATGAACTGCACCTTTTGCAGCGTGACGGCGTTCAACGGGGCCCACTACCGGCTGCGGCCCATTCCGGATTTCGTGCGGGAGTTCCAGTTGATCCGTGAGAAACGCGTTCTGGTGGTGGACGACAACCTCATCGGCACACGCCCGGAACACATCGCCCACGCCAAGGACCTGTTCTGCGCCATGGCACAGGCGAACCTGCAAAAGGAGTGGGTTGCCCAGGCTACCATCAACTTCGGCGATGACGAAGAACTTCTGGCGTTGGCCGCGAAGGCCGGCTGCAGAGGGGTTTTCATCGGCTTTGAATCCCCCACCCCGGAGGGGCTTCTGGAGCTCGGCAAGAAATTCAACCTTCTGAAGGGCCGGGACTTCCGTGCCTCCTTGCGGCGAATACAGCGGCACCACATTCTGGTGGTGGGTTCCTTTATCATCGGTCTGGACAGCGACAAGCCGGGCATCGGCAAGCGCACAGCAGCAGCAGCCAGCCAGTACGGTGTGGATAATCTCAACGCGATGTTTCTGACTCCCTTGCCCGGCACGCGCCTGTGGGACCGGATGAAATCCGAGGGCCGCATCGCCCTCGATACGTTCCCGGAGGACTGGAAATACTACACGCTGACCTTCCCGGTGGCGCGGTGTAAGCATTTCTCTCTGGACAGCATCATCGAAGAAATGCTCTCCTGCGACCGGAAGTTCTATTCCCTGCCGCGCATTCTGTGCAGGGTGTGGAACAACTTGTGGCGACGCCGCGCGCCGCTGTTCGCCATGCTAGGCGCTCTTTCGTACAGGAGTAATCTCCGGCTGAATTGCCGGGCATACGCGGACTTTAAGCGTCAACAGGGTTATAGGTTCACAGGTCGGCTTGATGTGGCAGAGTCCTTAGAGCAGAGCGGGGCCACGGTCACGCACTCGTGACCGTGGGCTCTTCCCCCGATGACGAACGGGAACACCTGCCCCTGAATCCCGTGCGCAAGGGATCGGCGAAGCAGCCGGAAGAAGGGCGATGGTCGAATTACAACCGTTTTGCTTGGGAGAAGGCGAAGATGGGGGGCCTATTCCGGTTGACGAAGTGTGGTTGCCGTAAAGAGTATTGGGCTGAAGGAAATCCCACGGTCAGGTCTCGACTGACCGCCCGCTATAAAACTAACTCAATGTCGTCTGGCATGCCATCGGGATATAAGTCTGCTGCATCGGGCGGCAGGAGATCATCAACCACCCGAATCATGACGTCGTAACTTGACGAATCGCTAAGTTCCGGATTTTCCGCCCCCCACCCAACCAGACTGCTAATTTGTGTCTTGAAGCGGTCATACGCCGCATGACGGTTATATCCTTTCCGGGGCTTTATTCTTGTCACCTCAGAGACGACATCAGTCATACGTGTCTATGGATTGGACCGCTTCCCGGTCACGTTGCATTACGAGCAATGGACCAGGCTCCTTGATGCCGCAGAGGACCTGCGTGCTTTCCTCGAAGCAAACAAGAGCCACCTGAAGCTCATGGCATAAGATCGGTGCACGGCTTTGCCCTCCACGGGCAACCCCCGGCAGCTTCAGTCTTCTATTTTGAGGAGATTCTTGACTTC
>JBEKLF010000481.1:0-4382 GCA_050010335.1 Terriglobia bacterium | reverse complement strand
TATTGTCGTACCCTCCCAAGAGAAATGACTGCCGAGAATAAGCCGCCATCCCTAATACGCCGATTCCAAAGCGCCGGCGCCTTGCAAGGATCGAATCTCCTGCTGCCAAGTCTCCGAATACGCGACGATCCAAGTGTTGAGCGACGTCGCTCTACCCTACGGCGCTTTTCGCCAGTAGCGGCGGCCAACTTGCCATATGGGGACCCCGGGGGATTCAAGGGTTACACTTCTACCATTCGGCCGTTATACGTCAATGTGGATTGCTGTCGGGTGCTTCGGCCAAAGGCAAGGAATGCAACGGCAGATTCGTTGGTAGAAAGTAGGTGACAACGCAAGGGTATGCCGAGAAACTGTGGCCAGCTCCCGGGTAGCCGACCTTCCGGCCCGGAACTAGATAGTCCCGGCAGAGCCGCACCTTCGACGGACTCTGTTCTACTCGCTGGCAATACATGCTGCATGTGCGTTCCCACCTGAGATAAATTAATCGCTTGTCGTGAACTTTTTTCGCCGTTTTTCCTAAGTACAGGTAGGAGATCCAATTGTTCGACGACCGGGAGCTCTGGAAGAAGATCGCCGACGGTGACGCCGACGCCTTCGATGCGTGGTATCGAGAAACCGCTCCGCGCCTGCGGGTCTTCCTCCGGCACCTCCTAGGCGACGACCAAGAGGCTGAAGACGTTATGCAGGAAACCTTCACACAAATCTGGCATCGCCCGCACCGCTTCGATCCCGAGCGCGGTTCGCCTCGGGCGTATCTATTCGGGGTTGCTCGACGGCAGGCCGCAGAGTGGAGGCGCAGACAGAAACCAACTGATGAACTCGGGATCGATCCGCCGGCTCCTGGCCGCGTCGAGATTGCTTCCATGGTCACCGAGGCCTTCAGCCGCTTGACGCTCGAGCACCGAACGCTCCTGTGGCTTCGCGAAGTGGAAGGGCAGTCCTACGAGGAACTGGCCATGATCCTTGAGGTCCCTCTTGGCACGGTTCGATCACGCCTGTTTGCCGCCCGCGAAGCTCTTCGCACGCTTTGGTGCTCCGCCCGTCGGAATTCAGGAGGTCGCCATGATTTGTGATGACGCCGCCGAGTATATTTCCGCACTTTGCGACGGCCAAACGATTCCGCCCCCAGCCGCGCAGCACATTGCCACTTGTCCAGACTGCCAGGCGCGGCTGAGCGATTATCTCGCCATGGGCGTCGAGTTGCGCCGAGCCGCGAGCCTCGGTCTGGCCGATGCCGTGCCTTCTCGCGTTTGGACCAAACCACAGAACCGCTTCGCTACGTGGTGGCAGAAAGGATGGGGAACCATCAGAATCCCAAGGGTTGCTTTTGCTGGTTTGATCGTGGGCATCCTGATCCTTGCTTCAGTTCTTGCCGTAAATAGGGCCCGGGCGCAGAATACGGGAACCGTAGTCCTGCTGACTGTAGCAGGGCCGAATCTTCCGCCGTCGGATTGCCCGATTTCGACGGAGGACAAGGATCAGTCCCCCTACTGGAGCTGGAAGATCGGGGCGCAACCCGTCGCCCTCAAGATCAGGCTGCTTGCGCGCGATGGCGGCCGGGTCCTGCTCGCCATCCGTACACGCGTCTACCATCCGGGAGAAAATATGGGTGCCTTGACCCGCGACGCCGATCCAGTCGCGAGGCTCCAGGAGGTCTGGTTCGAGCCGGGCGAGTCTTTGAAAGTCGACGTGCCGGAGGTGGGCACAATCACTCTGAAAGGCGAGTGGATAGACCACATGCCGATCCTGGGGAAGCTTGATCCAGGTCCGACTGAACTTCGGTTTGGCAGCCCGCTGCTTTTGAAAGATCAGAGGGTGATCGGTGACCTGTCGAGCGTCCTCGACGGCATGTTTAGCCAGGACCAGCAGGATTGGGCGATGGTTTTCATCATCCCGGGAGAGGGCCGTTTCCTGGTCTCGCTACTGCCGATGAAGGGAGCAGTCGAGGCGCACGTCGACTTGGGCCGCATCTCATTCGAGGAGGGCGGCCACTCGTGGGAACTCGTAAACGGCGTGCCCGTCTGTCGCGCCGACCACGTCTGGGTGCTTCACCAGCCCGATTTGAAGGCCATGGGCAAGAAGACCGACCATGTCAGCTGCGGCAACGTGAAGCTAGTGCAAACCGAGCCTGGAGTGTGGGAGCCGCAAGAAAAGCCTCATTAAAGTCGCGTCGTGACGAGGCGGATGAGTGGCAGAGGGTTTATGTTCGCAGGGGTAGCTTTTACCTGACATCTTCCAGCAGGAGGAATCAATGTCCAAGACGAGAGTTGTGGCAGGCATTTTTCTTCTGTTTCTGTCTTCGAACCCCAAACTTTTCGGCCAAGCGTACCGTGTCGGAGTTGATCCGCGCATTGAGCTTTTTAGCATCGTGTTTCGCCTGGCCGGAAACAATGAATACACACAGGGCCGTGTTCCTTCATACCTCGACGTGATTGATCGCTACTTCGCCCCCTACCGCGATCATTCTGCGGTCAAACTGGCGCGCGAGCTTGCTGAGACGGACGGCGTGAGTTTCAATGCACCGATGGACCTTGCGGTGCGTCTTGACGCCGTGCCGTCGCTGGCGGAGCGCATCCCTCTTGACAGCGCGGGCATAGGGCTCGACGAGCGTTGGCATGGCGTGAAAGCGCGCCGCTTCGTCGAGACGCTGAGAAGTTTCGTGATCGATACGAAATTCGTGGATTTCCTGAAATCGCAGCAGCCGCTCTATGATGCGACTAACGCACGCTTACGCAACTTTGTCGAAACCGAACTGGACTTGGCATGGTACACGCGCTTCAGTGGCGTCAACCCTCCGGAGCGACTGATCGTAGTCCCTGGGCTCGTTAACGGAGGGCCTAGCTACGCCGCCGGGTTCACGGACACCGACGGCGTCACTGAGATGTATGCCATTCCCGGAGTATGGCAGGTCGACGCGCAAGGCTTACCTCTATTCAGCGGCAGCTTTCTTGACGTGACCGTGCATGAGTTTGCCCATTCGTGTTTCAACTCGCTCATTGACAAACATTACTCAGAGGTTGCCAAGGCCGGCGACGAACTCTATTCGCAGACGGCCAGCGCCATGCGCCGGCAGGCGTACGGTGACGGAAAGACTCTTCTTGAAGAGTCCCTGGTTCGGGCGGCTACCATTCGTTACCTCTTCGATCATCAAAATCCTGAAGCCGCGCGACGGGCCATTGAGTCTGAACGGAACAACTCCTTCCTCTGGATCGCCGATCTCTCGGACCTTCTCACGACATATGAAAAGCAGCGGGACACATACCCCACGCTAGAAACCTTCATGCCGAACGTGGCCCGGTTTTTCAACGATGCGGCGCCGCGATTTGAGACACTGAAGCGACAGTACGATGAGTCCCGCCCCAAGGTCGTGTCGATAAGTATTGCTAATCATTCTCAAGATGTGGATCCCAGCCTCACTCAGATTGTGATCAAATTCGATCGGCCCATGCGCACCGCGCCCGAGCAGGAAGGGCTTAGCGACCCTAGATCCAACCGCTCTTGGTTCGACGCCAGCGGGAAGGTTATGACTGTAGGCGTGTCGCTCAGCGCTGGGCGCGAATATCAATTTCGACTGGGTTGGCCCGGTGGAGACGCGTTGGTCAGTGCGGAAGGTGTGCCATTGGACGGCTATCTGATCGGTTTTCGCACGAAGTCACGTAACCTGGCCTCGGCGAGATAGCAGTTTTGGATCTCGCAAGTGCCGTCGCTGGTCCCCACAATCAATAGCGACTGCTCCCAAACCGGAATCTCTCCGCCGGCGATATCCTGCTGGAAGGGATTGCCCTCTTCGGAAGACTCGCAACCGATTGGTCGGCTTCTTGGGAGATTGTCCCCGCTTACGAGGCGCTCGGGAGTTGCCCCGGACGGGCTCGCGGCGACGAGTCTCCAGAGCGCTAAAGGTTATCGGTCCTGCCTAGTCGCAAACACGTAGAAGTCCCCCATGCCCGCGCAGGATTACAGAAGCTGTCAGCGGTGACGGCCCGAGAAAAACGCCATAGGTTAAACCCCGGTCGCTCAACTCCTGCCTCGTACGCAAGTCGCCGGCTATAGTCCGCAGTGGAGGGAGAGGTGGAGGTATCTTCGGCAAACCGCCGATGGGTTCGGCCCTGTCATCTTGGGATTCGATGGATGGGCCGCTCGAAAGGAATTGTGTCTTAAGTTAGCGCTTATGGGCATTTTGCCCGCGCTACATCCCCCTATTCACTTTTATCCCGCACCTCCTCCCGCAGCTTGCATTTCCCAGAATTTTGGTTAAACTTCACTAGGAGCCTGTCGGAGATAGATTTTGGCTCCCCACAGATCAAGTCTCAAGATTTTGGGGAGGAGGGTGGGGTTGATTATTGACAATGGAGGAAAGGCTTGTAAGATGCGGTTATGGGCAA
>JBEKLF010000480.1:0-4386 GCA_050010335.1 Terriglobia bacterium | reverse complement strand
GGTGGACAACTGGCCGTCGGAAAGGCCGTCAAGAGCCGTGCGGGCGGATCGGATAGACCTGTTGACAGACCGAGCGCTGGTCGGCCGCCCAGCCTGGTTTCTTACTGTCTGAATCGCAGGGAAACAAAACGTGTTGAATGCGGACATCCAGCCCGCATTCATGGCCAGGATGCCCGCGCTCCCAGGAGCCGAATGCATTAATTCTCCAATTTACCCCTCCGCATGTGTACAATGGCAGGTTTAATAGCAACTACCATCAACTCGACGAGGTCAAAAATGAATCGACGCATAGTTCTGGCAGTTCTCTTCTTGGGGTTCGCACTTTGTCCAAACCGTATCCTGGCCGCCGACTGGAAACAACTTTTCAATGGAAAAGACATGACCGGCTGGCAACACGTGGGACCCGGAAACTTCATCCTCGAAAACGGAATGCTCAAGAGCGAGGGGGGAATGGGTCTGCTCTGGTACACGGGAGAAAAGATCGGCAACGCAAAAATCCGGGTCGTTTATAAGCTGATGCAAAAGGAGACCAACTCCGGGGTCTATGTCCGCATCCCAGAAAAACCCACCGAACCCTGGATGCCTGTCAACAAAGGGAATGAAGTGCAAATTTACAATCCGGGGGACGACTACCATTGCACGGGCGTCATCTACTCCTTCAGCAAAGCTCTGGCGCGGCCCTACAAGCCCGTGGGCGAATGGAACACAATGGAAATCACTCTGGACGGCCCGCGCACCATCGTTACCGTAAACGGAGTCAAGACCACCGATTACGTGCAAGGCCAACCAGATCCCCCCAACCGGCACGAGGGCGATCCCGCCAGCGGGGTGCGGCCCAACTCCGGGTACATGGGCCTGCAAAACCACAATGCGGAATCCGTAGTCTATTTTCGTGAAGTTGCGGTTCAACCCCTACACTGAAGTTGTTTATAAGTATTATTACAGCTAAGCTGTTTCTTAAGGAGACAATATGAATAATATTCTACCGCGCCGGGATTTCTTGCAGTCCGTGGGACTCGCTGCCGCCGGTTCACTTGTAGCCAGCGCCAGCCCACGCGCCGGCGCCAGCCAGGCCGAGGGGAACACCAACCGGCGCCCCCGGCTTCTGACCGGCTGCTGTGCTTACTCGTACAGAAAGTATTTGGAGCCCGGCAAGATGCTCATGGAGGATTTTATCCTCAAGGCCGTGGAACTTGGGATCGAAGGCGTCGATGTCACCACCTACTGGCTGAAATCCACGGACCCCGCCTATCTGCTCAATCTGCGCCGTCTGGCATTCAGGCACGGCATCCCCTTTTCCGGCGCGGCCATTGGGACGGAAATGTGCCAGTCCGATCCCGGCAAGCGCGCGGGGGAAATCGGCAAGATCAAGAAATGGGTGGATGCTACCGACTTGTTAGGCGCATCGCACCTCCGCGTGTTTGGCGGCGAGCTCCCGAAAGGAGCCACGGACGAACAGGGGGTCGAGTGGACGGTGGAAACCATGAAACCCGCTTGCGATTACGCCGCCCAAAAAGGCATCACCCTCGGCATTGAGAGTCATGGCGGAATCACCTCCAAGGCAACCAACATTCTCGCCATCCTCCACAAGGTCGATTCGCCCTACGCCGGCTGCAACCTGGACATCAGCAACTTTGAGGAAGACCCGTACAATCAGGTGGAGGCGTTGGTTCCCTACGCAACTCACACTCATATCCGCGATTTTTATGGGGGGAAACAGCGCCTGCCGCTGGACCTCGATCGCATGTGGCAGTTGTTTGCCAAGGGCGGATATCAGGGCTTCACGTCAATCGAGTATGAAGGCGAAGAAGACCCCATGACTGGTGTTCCCAAGCTCGTGGATCGGGTCAAAGTGCTTTGCAAGAAGTATTCGAGTGTGTGACACTTGGGACTGGGGGCTGGGGACTGGGGCCTGAGCCAGAAGAGGATGAAGGGTAAAGGTTGAAGGATAAGGCGTTGCTTCCCTAATCTTTAACCCAACCCTATTTAGCCAACTTATTTAGCCTTTATCATTTACCCTTCATCCTTCACACTTCATCCTTCGGTTTTCCCCTTCGCTGTTGCAGCCCCAGCCCCCAGTCCCCAGCACCCAGCCCCTGTCCTTTGTAAACCTTCTCTTCTCCACCCCGTCTATAGCAGTGAACACCGACAGGGAAATGATGGAGAGCGCTCTCACGACAACCATGGATATGGCCGGCAGCCGGGGGCGCACGGAAGGCATCGCCGCCGAGGAATTCGACTCCATCGTGCGCTCGCATCAACGGCGAGTCTTCCAGGTACTGTTTTCCCTGGTCAGGGACCACGACCTCGCCGATAACCTGACGCAGGATTGTTTTCTGCGCGCTTACCAGAACCGAGCAACCTTCCGCGGCGAGGCCACGGTGGAGACCTGGCTCATCCGCATCGCCGTCAACCTGGCGCGCGACCACCTGCGCAATCGGCGGATGGCGTTTTGGCGAAACATCTTGCAGCGTGGTTCTTCGCCGGAGGGTGAAGCGGGCGAGATCGATATTCCCGACCCCGCTCCCTCGGCCGAGCGGGCCATTTTGGCGCGCGAGCAACTTGCGGCAGCGGAATCCGTCCTGGAAAAAATCTCGCCGCAACAACGTTTGGCTTTCTCCCTACGGTTCTTTGAGGAAATGCCCTTGGAGGAAATCGCTCGAGCCATGCAGTTGGAGGTCGGGACGGTGAAGGCACACCTGTTCCGCGCGGTGAGTGCGGTCAGGAATAAACTAAAGGGGCAGAAATGAACGGGCATTTGAGTGACGAACAATGGGCCGCGGCCGTTCTCAACGAGAACGACGAAGGAGCGGCAGAACATCTGGCGGATTGCGCCACCTGCCGCGCGGATGTGCAAACCTTCCTGGCGGCGATGGGCACAGTTCGTGCGCGATCGGGGCAAGTGGTGGAGCAGCCGGAGACCTTTTGGCGGCGACAGCGTGAAGGCATCAGCACTCGCCTCGCGGCCCGCGATTTCACTCACCCGTGGAGGCGTTGGATTTGGGTTACCGCCACCGTGATGCTCATCCTGCTGGCTTCCAGCCTGCTTTCGCGGAACAATGCGCCGTCCACTCAGGCGGCGGCACAACCCGACCCCGACGATGCGCTGTTGCTCAGCGTGCAGCAATCGATTCGAAGCGATTTACCGCAGGCTCTAAAACCGGCAGCGTTGCTGACCGCGGAGATTGACCGCGCACAGGCGGCGCGTAGAAATCCCTAATTGATAAACAACCAGGAGGAAACCATGAAACCTCTCAGACTCATTCTCGCCGCTTTTTTATTCCTTGCGCCTCTCGTCCTGCGGGCGCAAAGCAATCCCGATTCTGCGCCGCCTCCCGCCGGAGCCCCACCCGACATGGTCATCGCCCAGCAGACTCAATCGGAAACCCTCCCCCCGCCGGCCACTACGGCCACGATCAGGACAGGAGGGCGCATCGGTGGGGTGGCGGGACCCGTCAGGTACGAGCCCCTGGAAGGTGGCGAGTTCGGGCCCGGCGGCGCGTGGTGGAAGAACTCCGAGATCGTCCGTAAGGTGAACCTCTCTGACGAGCAGGTGAAGAAGATCTCGCAGACCTTTCTTGACCATAAATTGAAACTTATCGACCTACAGGCAGATCTGGAAAAACAGGAACTGCGCCTGCAACCCCTCATGGATATTGACCAACCCGACGAGAGCAAGGTCGGCTCACAGATCGACCTGATCTCCGCGGCGCGCGGAAAGCTGGAAAAAGAAAACGCCTTGATGATGCTGGACATTCGCCGGTGGCTGTCCGCCGAGCAGTGGAAGAAGCTGAAGTCTCTCGAATCCACCGAGGAGGGAAGAGGGAAGGGTTTCTTCTTTAGAGGCGGCCCGGGGATCAATCCTGAAGGCCCTATGCCGCCGCCAATCCCAGGTGACCTGCCGGTAGTAAAAAATCACTAGGCCGCCGCGATGGGACGAATGCCCAGGCAAGTGTTCGGCGCAAGAGAATTCAAGATGGCGGGGGGGAAGGCGTTGCGAAGAATCAAAAGGACTCCACAGCGGCGCTCTATTTTACTCTGCCTCTTAATCCCAAGACTGTTCAACGAGCTGTGGTCGAGGAATAGAGATTCTGATTGCGCGCGAAGCGTCTTGGATTGCGGTAGCAGCAGCTACCGCCTTCCGCGTTCGCTTCATGCGGCAAAGACGCAATGCGCGCGGGATGAAGGCGGTAGCTGCTGCTACCGCAATCCAAGACACTTTGCGCCACTGCACTTGAACGGGATAGCCCTTTGATCACCCATCGCTGCGATTCAGACAGTAAGAAACCAGGCTGGGCGGCCGACCAGCGCTCGGTCTGTCAACAGGTCTATCCGATCCGCCCGCACGGCTCTTGACGGCCTTTCCGACGGCCAGTTGTCCACCTT
>JBEKLF010000479.1:0-4405 GCA_050010335.1 Terriglobia bacterium | reverse complement strand
TTCCATCGTTCACCCTCCGGGTGTGGGTCTGGATTTCTTCGCAAAATCTCTATAACACACATCCCGTGAGGGTGAACGCCTTTTCTGCGGTCTCCCGCTCGTACCAATCGCGATTCTTGGGGTCCACGTGTCTCTTGACAACGCCGACACGGTTATACAGGGTGGGTCTTCCCGATTGTAAACCGCTGGGGATTTTGACTTGCATTTAGCCTCAATCCTTTGCCTCTCTTGCAAGAGCCTGCCCTGAGCCACGAAGCCCACCGTCGCGGCCCGCATCTTGTTGACCATTATCAGCCGCGAACCCAAAGCCGCCCTCCGCGCCATCCGCTAGGTGCAAGCCACGCCCTGGCGGCGCCTCGAGGGGCGTGTCCTCTCCTGTCTACCGTCTGCCGTCTACCGTCTACTGTGCCTGGCCCCGTTCCTCCAGCCGCCCGGCCTTGAAGAATGCCAACGGACAGAAGGGGATCCTCCGCGGCTTGAATCTCCGCCCTTCCCTGACACGAAGCTTTTCGCTACCATAAAAGCGATGGAAGTACAGCTCACACCGGACCAACGGGCCTTTGTCCGCCAGGCTATTCAAAGCGGCCGGCTTCACCGCGAGGAAGATGCGGTACAGGAAGCCCTTGCCTTGTGGGAAGAACGCGAGCGCACCCGCATGGAAATTCTCGTTGCCGTCGATGAGGCGGAAGCCTCCCTTGCCCGAGGTGAAGGCCGCCTCATCACGCAGCAATCCATGCGCGACCTTGCCGGAGAAGTGAAGCAGCGCGGACGGGACCGGCTTGTGGCCGACCACCCGCGATAATGCAGCATTGTTGAAATAGGGATTTTCACCTGTGACGAAGCCCATCCGGCTAAAGCTCACGCGCCCGTTCTCTTTGTCTTTCTAACCCGCCCTCGCCCTCGCGCCTTCTGGTGCCAACTGCCCACTGCCGACTGCCTTCTGCTTACTGCCCCCTCGGCCCCGTTCCTCCACCCGCCCGGCTTTGAAAAATGTCCACGGACAAAAGGGCGCAGTCCGGGGCGACCCGCTCGAACCTTGATTGCGGGCTTTGCGACCGCGTGCAAAGCAGATATGGTGAAATTGCAATTCCTTGGTTCCGAAGGACCTTCCAAAAGAGGCTGTGGGCGTGTAAACTCGCAGCTTGCTAACTCGTGGATGGCGAACCGGTGAAACTTTCCACACCAGCGACGTCGCTTGTAGGCTTCCTCCAGCATGTGTTGCGAGTACAGAGGGATTGGACGGCGAAAGATCAAGAAGCGACTTGCTGGTTCCGTGGACAGGATGAAGACAAGTCTCCCCTTCCTCGCATCTACAGGAAGGACTATGACGAATTTGAGATTTTTACCGATTTCAAGCGCTATGGAATGCAGTGGGTCGACAGCGTCCCGAACGACGTGTGGGACTGGTACTTCCTGATGCAGCACTACGGGGCACCGACAAGACTGTTGGACTGGACCGACAGCGCGCTCGTCGCGCTTTACTTTGCAATCAGGGAACAGTCCGATAAGCCTTTGCCACGGTCCCCGGTCGTTTGGGTTCTTGAACCGGGTCGGCTCAACAAGGCCGTGATCGGAGAAGACATAATCCTGCTCAAAGATAATCCCAAGGCCGCACGGTACACGTACTCGCTTCAGTTCAAGAAAGTCCGACTTTTGCCAGAACACCCAGTCGCGATCGACCCCCCACACGTCGACCGTCGGCTTGCCGTCCAGCGCAGCCATTTCACTCTGCACGGGACCAGACATGCCAGCCTTGCCCGCTTTCGCCATCCACGCTTACCAAAGCGGAGGACTGATTGGCTTGCAAAGATCCCTGTCGCGTCTACCCGAAAAACGATCGAGGAGATTCGAGAGCAGCTGGCGCTCTGCGGCGTAGTCGACACAGCAGTGTTCCCAGACCTGGGTACCTTGGGGAGCCAACTTGAGCGTGACTGGAGAGATGAGGAGACCTAACTCCGGGTGGCATGGCTGGGGCGGACACGGAGGCGCAGGGAATACCTGCGATCAGTGCCCTGCTGACCGCGGGTTCTTGGAAGGGGATGCGTGAGGTGTTAGGCGGGAGTCGAGCTACAATTATTTCTCGCTCGACCAAGTGAGTGTGCGGACTCGTCAGACTCAGATTAATGACGTGCGGTTGCCGCTGTGGTTCCGGGCATGGGAAAAGCCCGCGGTCAGGGAGGCGCTGACCGTGGCTCCCCGCTAGAATCGTCGAGGCTGCGGCACGATTCGTGGTACGCTGGAAGCTGGCGGTCACTATCATCGCTCGATATCATCTGTGTGATCATCTCGCACGCTGGTTGCAGCAACGCCTAAGGGAAATGTTGAGCTCGTAAGGCTCGACAGTCGGAGACCGGGGCGCCAGCGGCAAGCAATGGCGTCGAAGGCCCCTGACATGTCGCAAGGGGCTCAAGAGGATTGCGAATGGCACCGTCCGAGTCGGCCATTGAATCTGCAGTAGAAGCGCTGAAAAAGTCGCCGGGGACATTTCAGCGTCTTGCGGAATACTACGCTCAGATGGTCTATCCGAAACGGTTTCCAACCCTGATCCCGGGAGGACGAGATAAATCAGACGTAGTCTTAAAGGGCTGGCCCGACGCGTACATAGGCGACCCTCCGGATGCTGTGGAGGCGACTCACAGCCCGAAATGGAAGAAGCATCTCAATGATGACTTGCGGAAAGCTGAGGCGCGTGGCCCGGGGGGGTTGGCGGGTTTTCTTTTCGTGGCCTGGGCTCCCAAGCCGAAGGATGAGCTTCTCAGGCCGTACCGTGACCGCCTTGTCAAGCTTGGTGTCCCCACTGATAACATCACGTTCGTTTTCAAGCAGCAGTTCGTCCGGGACCTCAGGCAGCCCCGCTTCGCAAGCGTATGGGCCGATCTCTTGGGTCTGCCTTGCAGCAGTGCGCCATTCGCTCCCATTTCTCAGGCTGGACTCTTCGGCGCGGGGAACCAGTTTTTGGCTCCGACCAGAGAGGAATATGCGTCCGGCCGAGTTCACCGACCTTCCGCCGCCGACAAGATCGAAGAGTCGCTCAACTCTCGCGGTTGGGCCCTGGTTCGAGGGCGCGGCGCAGCGGGGAAGACCGTTCTGGCAACGCAGATCGCGTTGAACCCCGCAATCTGTTCCACCGCTTATTATCTCGACCTCGCCAGGGATGACGTGGAAGACCACGTCGCGATCGAAATCATAACGACCCATGCAGACGCTGGCGTGCTTTTCGTGGTTGACAATGTGCATCTGAATGGCGCACTCGCCCGTAAACTTTTCGACCAGTGGCAGTCCATTCCGAAGGGGAGCCGCCTGCTGATGCTGGGCCGACTTATTTCCGCCACGGCTGCGCAGAAAGGGGCACCACCTCTTCACGACCTTGAAACGGCTGCGGTGCCATTGGAGGTCGAAAAGAAGGACTTAGCAGGAGTCTTCTCCCGCCTGGCACGGCGAATGGTCTCTTCACCACCTCAGCCGTCTGACGAAGCGCTAGACGAGTGGCACCGGACCTTCGCGGGAGATTTAGTGGCCTTCAGCGCGGCGGCCGAGCGCCGCCGTCACGAGCTGATTCACGGCGCGTGGGGCCTTCGCGAAGAGGACGCCGCGGAGTACGTTCGAGAAACCTACCTTTACCCGGCGGCGTTAGAGCCAATCACAGAGCAGGAACGGCGCAACCTGCTACTGATCGGAACGCTAGCCACACTGGAAATTGAGACGCCCTTGGAAGCGCTCGAAACGCCCGAGCTACACCATTCCATCAGGCATGGGATCGCTCACCGCTCGGAGTATGGCCGTGAAGGTTATGTTCGATACCGACTGGTCCACCCAAGCTTGGGGAAGCTGATCGTGAAAGCCGCCTTGACACCCGTCGATGAGATGCAAAGGTTTTGCGCAGCCGCTAGCAGGAGCGCTTTTGCTGGAACGATGATCGCCGCCAGATTGGAGGGAGCCGGGCGCGAGCAACGGTCAGCAGAGGTTCTCCAAGGCATTCTTAAATCGCCTGGTGGACTGCGAGACTCGGTGATAACGCCGGGCCTTCAGTATGCGCGCACCAACCTTGAGCGTATCGCGAGATTGGGTGTTCTTAGCCTGACCGACACCGACCATCGGCTCGCTGATGAATACGTTGAGTTGGCCGCTTCCGCGCTGCGCACCCCGCTTCATTTTCTTGCGTCCTTTCTGGAATACGCGGAGCGCAAGCTGCCTGAAGTACATACGACCCTCTCCCGTGCATTGGCCGACCCAGCCAACCTCAAGATACTTGGCGAAACCGCGCTGCGCACCCCGCTCCATCTTCTTGCGTCCTTTCTGGAATACGCGGAACGCAAGCTGCCTGAAGTACATACGACCCTCTCTCGTGCATTGGCCGACCCAGCCAACCTCAAGATACTTGGTGAAACCGCGCTGCGCACCCCGC
>JBEKLF010000478.1:0-4419 GCA_050010335.1 Terriglobia bacterium | reverse complement strand
ATGCGATGCGGATCCTCGGGAGGGCCGACGACGCGCTCCAGGTCCTGGCTAATGATGTTGGTGAGAAGAGTCGATTTGCCGGCGCCCGTCATTCCCAGGGCGATCCCTTGCATGACGCGAATCTTATCGGGCCAGAGCCAAGGCGTGCCATGAACGTCATACCCCAGCACCACTGCGTTTTGCTTCCAGGCTTTGCGGACGATGCGTTTGTCGTGTCTCGCGGATATCACCAGCGACCGATGAGGCCATTCACTCTCGCGCCGGGAGCGCCGGGTGAACAAACGCACGAGACCGGCGCCTGCACAGACGACGGTGATGACCAAGTACAGAGCCATCTCCACGATCTGGCGGCCGGTGATGTCGTACCGGTTCTTGGCCACATACCAGGCGAACCAGCCACCGACCAAAACCAAGATACCGGCGACGAATTCAAAGCTTTCGAGGGGGGCGGGGTGGGTGGGCTTCTCGTTTTGATCGCTTCTCATCTTCGCGCCTGCAATACAAAGTTGAGGTAGAGAGTGCAACCTTGGGCCGAGGCAAGCGCCAGAAACCAGTACCAGGTCCGTAGGAAAGTGCGCCTCCCGCGCGCTGCCATCTCCTGATCCGTACGCGAGGCGTGGACCAGGTAGTAGAACAGCGCAACCAAGGCTCCTGCCAGCCAGCACTGGGGAAGCGTCGGGCCAATCCATCCGCCGCTCGAAGCGAAGGGCTTCGCTGCCGCACTTGCCGGCGGGAACATGCGAAGGCAGTATACGAAGCAGGCTTCAATCAAGAGAGCGAGCAATGCAGCAAAAAAACAGGCAAGGCGTTCGAGCTTTTGCAGCATGGGTTTAATACCTCCCACGGGTTTTTCACGACCACAGATTGAAATAAACGAACACACCGAGAAGTCCCAAGAGCCAAATGGCCAATAGCACAAAGGATTTCTTGGGAAAGCGGGGTTTCTTGGGCTCAAACAGATTGGCAGGCTCAAGTATCATTGCCAGGATGGCCTTACCGAGACCGAGGTCCGGGCGGTCTTCGAAGTAGTTCTTCAACCACGCCTGCACTTCTCGCCGGGTAACTTCCTTTGCCATGTTCAAAGCACCAGTGTCGCGGTTGGCTGGCCTTTCCCGTCTTCCGGAAATACAAGGCGTATGACGGTAGGGCCGGTCTTACCGGCCGGAAGCTTGACGCCAATGACGCCCACGGTCTCCTGCCCCGGTTCAATGCGCGCCGAACGCACGCTGCCGCTGACGATTTCGACCGGTTTCTCGTCGCCTTCGATCTTGGCCGTCGCGGTCTCCCCAACTTGGAAATTCACCAATCGATTGAGGTCACTTTGAGGGCCGTCCACTTTCAGGGTGAAGACCTTGGGCGTAGTCAGCGAGTAAACTTCCCGAGTGTCATTTCGCACCGCATAGCGGATGAAAACTTCGTGGTTCTCTCGCTGGATGGTGTCCTTGAGCAGCACGATGACCCGGTTCTTTGGCGGTTTCAAACCATCCGAGCGGACTGGCGTTCCACCCAGCAGGTTGTCAAAAGCAATTTGCTCAGCGGTGGCCGATGCGGGAGGCTTTACTGCTGCCGCGGGAATCGGCGTTGGACGCGAAACCGGCTGGTCGATGGCAAAGTCCATCTGCTCGACGGCGCCCGCCGCCTCCAGTTCGTAGTTCAGCCGCCCGGAAGCCGTCCAGATGAAGAGATTCGTGTTGACGTTGGGCTCCGTGGGCTGGACAAAGACCTTGGTTTCCCGCCACTCGATCTTGAAGGCAGGGCTGCCCGCGGCCACTGTCGTCACCGGTTCGCCGACTTCGATCACTGTCAGGTGGTTCAATGCGGTTTGCACACGGACAATCTGGTTGTGGTCGGGCTTCTGGATTTCAATCTTTTGTGCCCAAGCCGGCAGGACAAACACCATTACTACTGCAAGAGCGTTAATTAACCTTCTCGCTTGGCTTCTCATCTGCGGTTTCTCCTCCTCAGTCGCATTTGTCTAACCTTCTTATTAAAGAACCCCAGGAAGCTCCGGCGACCGGAGCCCCCTGGGATAGTTCGCGAATTCAATTGAGCAAGGCTTCATACTCAATTCTTACTATTTCTTTTCGGCACAAAGGGGCGCTGCTGCGTGCCGGGAAACACCACCTTCCCGTCGCGCACCTCGCTCCTCCCCGGCTGGATAGAAAACGGGCGAACCCGGTCAACTAATACCGGCTTTCCGCTTCCGTCCCGATCCATAAAGACCTCACCTTTCTCCGTCAATTGCATGTGAAAGATGCGGCGCTCATGGAGGCTGCCATCGGCGCTGGGGAAAGCAGCAACCAGAAAGACGCGTCCCTCGGCGTCGATCTCAACTTCACTGTCACAGAGTTCGGGAACCGCCACCGTGATCGGCCGCCCACCCGTGCGTTCCACGATTTTGTTTACGAGTTCCTGGGGGAAGGCGTAGAACACGATCGAGCCCGTGCCCTGCCGGTCTTTGTCCTGGCTTGCCGCCGCATTCTTGCAGGCAATAGCATGAAGGGCGGAGAGGTAAGCCAGCCGGTTCCCATTCTTGTTCTGGGCCCACATGCGAATCATGTGAATCAGGTTTCTGATATTCCTTCGGCTTCGTTCCTCGAAGAAGTGGAGTTCCGCCTGGGCTTGGTTCCGCTTGAAAATCGCCTCTTTCCGAGTTTTGGGGTCATGCTTTTTGGCTTCAAACTCGGCCTCAGCTTCCTCCAGAGCCTTCTCGATCTTCCTGCGGTGCTCCGCCACTAATCCGATGTTGACCGCATAGAAAGTCGAGACAGTGCCGCACTCCCGGTAAATCTCTTGGGTGAAGGCTTCACCGGCAATCACGCCGCGAAAGTCACTGAGCGGTGCGGTCTCCAGGAAGAACCGGTTAATGTGCCGCCGGAGAAACATGTACATTTTTCCGATCTTGTCGGTTTCAGGGATGTTGAGATGTTCCGGCATATCGGAAATCCGCCGCTTGTTCTTGAGTTTCAGCCAGGGGGCGGTTGTGACCTGCTTGCGCATTTCGCTGATCAGCTTCTGGTCGGGCTCCGTTCCCCATTTGAGCTGGTCGATGGCATTCTGAAGTTCATCAACAAGCTGGTTTGCGAAATCCGGCCTTCCGGCAGCAAGGCACGAGGTCTTGAGGTCGGTAATTGACCCGATGCGATTACCTCGAGCCATCATGGCCACCTGGGGCATGTTCCACCATGGGCTTTGCTTCTTTTCGAGTTTGTTCTTGGGATTGAACTTCTGCGGTTGATAAGCAAAGCGGTCCGCGACGAAACGCGGAAAGCGGTCGCCCTCGACCACGCACACTTGGTCGAAGTCGTAATCCCCTCCGTTCTTTTTAGCGGTCTCTGAATGCAGGGTTAAGGTGCCCTTCAAACAAAGCTGCTGTTCGAGTAGATCGAGGATTTGCGGCGCTTCCATCGGGCAGCCGCTTCTCCTCAGGTGCTCGCCCAGCAGGCTAACCGCCTCTTGAACAGAGAGGTTATGGAAGGGGAGCAGATCTTCCTTCATGCGGATGGGATAACGGACCAGCAGACCCTGCCGGCAGCGGAGCGAGGCGATTGCCCCGTCCAGCGGAATCCAGTCCGAACCCCAAAAGATTTCCCCTTCGTGAAGCATCAGGTAGCCATCGTCCGCCAGCGTAAACCCGGGCAATAGGAACCCTCCCGAGGTGCACAGCTTGAACGCCCATTTCGCCAGCATCCGTTGCAGTTGGCGGTTGACGAATGGGTGCCTCACCATGTACCCGGTCGAGTCGGCCTTGAGCACCGCCTCGACGATGGTGTTTTCCACACTGGTGTACTCCGTGGGCGCCTCACCATCGGAATCGATCGAGCGCTGCGCCTCGGTAGTACCCAGCAGGCGGAACAACTCCGCGAAGTCTCCTTCTTTCGCTGCCGCCTCCAGCTTTTCAATTTGATGGAGGGCGTGAGCTTTGATTTCAAGTTCAATCGAGTCCTCGGGCGCGTGTTCGACCAGCGTGTAGCTCGACTTGAATTGGAGATCGCGCGAGACGTCCCGGATTCCGAGGACGATGGGGCCGCGGTATACATGCGCCTGCCGATCTCCGAAGAGCGACCGGACGGAACGCACCAGGCTGCCGCGGTATTCTGGCTTGACCGCGGATTTGGGCAGGATGATGTCGGACTCGAGTTTCTGGGCGACATCGTGCGCCATCACCTTGAACGACCCTTTGGCCTGGGTTTTGTCAAAGGCCAGACGAAACTGGTAGAAGCGGTGCCCGGGCAGGTTGAGCTTGCGGAAGAGAGATTGGGAAATCCACCCGCGGCAGTCGTTGGTCCCGAACTCATGGTCTTCGACCACCAGGACCCGGCAATTCGTCTCCTCGATGCGTACCCGGCACGAAGAAACCAGAATCCCGAAATAGGTGATCGCCGATTGCGGTGAGGAACGGAAGCGTTCCGCAACCTT
>JBEKLF010000477.1:0-4434 GCA_050010335.1 Terriglobia bacterium | reverse complement strand
CATTCGCCCTTCGCCCTGGCGATCCCATTGTTGAGCGCGACGCTCTGGCCCTGGTTCTCCTGATAGAAATAGCGAACGCGTTCGCGCCACGCCGGCTTTTCTGCGATATATCGCGGCAGTACCTGAGGTGTTTCGTCAATCGAGCCGTCATCAATGAGAATGATCTCGGAGACAGGGCACGTCTGTGCCAGAATGCTCTCAACGGCATGCTTGAGAAGATTGAAGCGGCCGTAAACGGGCACGATGACGGATACACTCGGGATCATGTCAATTACCTGCCGTCGCTAAACCCCGGTGCTGCATGTCGGTGAATCACAACTGGAATTCGCCATGCCCTGCCAACGGCCACCCCTATGAATTCCCCTCCACCGGAACAATGAGTATAGATCAGATCAGGGCGGACGCGGGCAACCACGCGCGCAATCAGCGGCCGTAGGCGACACAGCCGAGAAACCAAGGAGGCGGTCGCTAGCGATTCAGGACGCAACGGCCGGGTGGTGCAGAGGCCCGCGCCGCGCCCCGCATAACGTCACGCCCAAGCCATCCGACAAAGGAAGCCGCAACTTTATCCCAATCGAACTGGGCAGCGCTCTCGCGTGCCCTCCGGCGGAGGTCATTAATTGTCTCGCGGTGGGCCGAGGCCCATAGGAACGCCTCGGCGAGCCCTCGCGCCCCGGTGGGGGCATAAAGAACCGCGTTATGCTTGTCCTTCAAGTAAAAGCGATTCCCGGGTCCGTCGGTGGCCAACACGGGGAGAGAACAGGATAGGTATTCGAGCACCTTGATAGGGGGCTGCAAGAAGTGGCGTGAACCCCAAGGGAAGTGACTGACGCCCAAATCCGCTGCGGACAAATACCTCGGCACCTGGTCATACGGCACGTTCCCCAGGAAGTGGATTGAGGTTCGCACGGGTGATTCATCGGCGAGCCTTTCCAGTTCAGCCTTTTGAGGGCCGTCCCCAACTATCCACAAGCGGATGCCCCCGCTGTTAAGTCCCGTCTTACCCAGAGCGCGAATAAGATCCTCGCAGTTTTTTGAGGCACTCAGTGTGCCCACGTAAATGAAGATCAGATCGCTCTCCGTGCAACCGTGCCGAGCACGCAACTCAGCTCGCGCGCACGGATCAAATGTGAAGCGCTCCATGTTAACCCCGATGGGAACAATTTCGATCGGCTTCGAGTAGTGCCGCCCGTAAATCTCCCGCGCGATGTCGGGACTCAGTGTAGTCACCGCGTCGAAGCAAGACGACTCCAGGCGTGTCAGCCAGTTTGACGCTCGGTACCGCACGCGGTTTTGAGCAAAGCTGACGGAGCAGATGTGGTGCACGAACTTCGGAGCCGAATTTCCCAGTTTCCTACGTACCATTACAGGGATGGCCGCTGCTCCACGATCGAAGGTCACACAAACGACATCGGGACGCAGACGCGCAATGCGCCGAGCCGCTTCACAGTAAAAATGGATGCTCTCCCTCGTCCAGACCCGCCGAGTGCCCACGGAAATGGTGTGTAGATTCAGCGGTCCAGCGGCCGGAGCCACTCTACCCCGCCCGCCGGCGACAAAGACATCCACACAGCCGGAAAGTAATCGCCCGACGGCCTGGGTCAGCTCGTAGAAATCCGTAGAACCTTGGGCGATGTAGTGATTGAGATGAACAAAAGCAAGCTTCATTCCAATGCCCTTGGAAGGAGCCAGATGCGGTTCCGGGTCGTAATCATGACGCCGACATCCGGAACAGGCGGTTGGCTCATTTCCACCGTCCTTGGACGATATCCTCGTAGGCCCGTGCGTATTCGTCGGCAGTTCGCTCAATGGAAAACTTCTCCACTACGCGTTGACGGCCTGCAAGTCCCATGCGAGTAGCCAGTGCCGGGTCCTTCAGAATGCGCAGGCTGGCCGCTGCGAGCGCCTCGGGGGAGTCTGCGGGAACGACGAAACCAGTAACCCCGTCCACCGGAACCTCCCGCAGGCCAATGACGTTCGTAGTCACCGTCGGCAACCGGCAGGCCATCGCTTCCGCACAGGCCAGGCCAAACCCCTCAAAACGGCTCGGCATCCAGAAAAGATCTGAAGCATGGAGCCAAGGGATAACGTCTTTCACTTTGCCTAGGAATCGAACCTTGTTCTGTACTCCCAGCGCCCGAGCCTGCGCTTCGAGATCCCCCCGAAGCGGGCCATCGCCCACGAATAAGAGCGATGCGTTAGGGAACTCCTTCAACACTAAGGGAAAGGCCCCGATAGAGACCGACTGACCCTTTCGGTGATGCATACTACCAACTTGGATCATCACCGGCGCCGAGGCGTCCCTAGGCAACGAGGGTAGTTGGTCCAAGGGGAAGCGGTTCAAGTCGATACCATTGTAAATGACTTGTAGCCTTTCGGGTCTGAGCCGAAAGGTGCGGCTGACGGCGTTTGCTGTGTCCTGGGATACGGCGATTACGCGCACGTCGCGCCACCGAGCCAATGTCACATCCAAGCGGGTTCTCAGCCTCGAACGCAGCCGGCGCCCGTTATCCCACCAGGGTTCCCACTGGTGCACGGTGCTGACGATCGGGGTGCCCCTAGGCGCAGCGAGACGCGTGAGCACGTCGGGCATGTAATGCTGGCTGTGGATAATGTTCGCAGAGCTAGCCTGAAGGTACCGGCGCAGGCGCCAAGCTGCCGGAACCCACTGGTCCAGCCGGTAGATCGTGGCGACTGAGAGCCCTAAACTAATGACCCTTATACCTCGCTCAGCCAGAACCTTGATGAGCGGGCCCCCGCCTAGAATTACCACTGCCTCTACGTCAATCCCGCGAGCTTTCAGCCGCGGGAGCAGCTCCACGGCGTGCCATTCAAGCCCACCGTAGGCCAGGCATTCGAGGACGCAGACTACCTTGGGAGAAGACGCTTTCATTCCTCAAATGCCCCCGCGGTCAGATTGAACGCGAGTGCGGTCGGGCTTGGGCAAAGCCCCATTGCTCGGCTGGAGCCTTCGCCTGCCAACCCCCTTAAGCTGCCTCAATTCGCTTTTACCCGAGGGTCGCATATTACAAAACATGAGAAACCTGCCTCGAGTCCGCTGGTCGGCGCCAAAGGGCACCGAATTGGGCACCGTCGCTTGGATACCGCAACGACAGCCGTCTGGCCCGCCTCCGCCAATGCCAGGGGGCAGATCCTTCGTACACCGTGCCCAGGAACCCATACGAGCAATCTTCAACCAGGCTCAAGCCTGAGAGGTAGGTAGATCTCAGATCTCCAAGATCAAAGCCTTCCCGACCCAAAATGAATGAACCATCGTGAATAGGCGGCACGTGGATGTCCACAAGTTGTCGCACTTCCCGCAAGCTCAGGGGCGAATGGATGACCTGCCTTTGAAGAAGCAGCCGGATAGTTTCGGCCTCGATATTGAATCGTCGTTTTCCAGCTAGAAGCCTGCGAACCTTGCCCACATACGCATTCGGATTCAGAATCTGAAGCACGCGCCGAGACCTCTCGCTGTTGCGGTATCGCGTATAAAACTCATAACACGCCTGATTTCGATAGAACCTAGCCGATGGCTCATGGAGCATCATGTAAAAGCCGCCGGACGGCATCAACTGAACCAGCCCGCGTAGGAAAGACGGAACGTCGCTTATGTGGTGCAGCACCGAGCAGGTAATGATCAGATCAAATTCCCCAAACTCCCCGCCCAACGATTCCACGCCCCCCAAGTGAAAGCGCACCCCCGGCGTCGACCCAAGCTTGCTTCGGCAGACAGCAAGCATGTGCGGCGAAATATCAGCACAGACCAGTTCTCCGATTCGGCCTGCCCCCCTTTGAAGAACCGTGCTCGAGGCGAACCCTGTCCCGCAACCCAAGTCAAGAACCCGAAGCAAGGGGGCGGTTGTCAGCCGCAAAACCCGGTTTAGAAACGAATCCATTATAGGTCGTACCTTTGAAGGGATCTCTACGTGTTGCTCATCATAGATAGGAGCTTCGAGTTCATGATAAGTGTTACTGACGAGGGTAAGGAACTCCTGAGCCGCAACAGACACACCACAACGCTGCATTAAGCCATAAAGGGTAGAGGAGTGTAGAGCGCTGTTGCACCGATCCTCAAGAGGGCTGCTACCGCTCATTCGGGATCCGCGGCGCGCGTTAACTTGAGAACAGGGGTGGTCACGCGTCGCCAATGTGGCCGAAGCGCCAGATAAGCAAAGACCAGAACGAAGATCTCCGTAGCCAGCGTTGCATAGCTCGACCCCAAATAGTCCAGCCGTGGAATAAGAAGCAGATTCAATATGACGTTGAGCCCCAGACCGGCAATCGTGATGCGAGGCGCCCACCTCTGCTGTCCGACGGCAGTTAATGCTATTCCACAGGTGTTGTTCAAGAAAAGGAAAAGGGCGGCCAGCATCAATACTTGGAAGGAGAACACAGCTTGGAGGAACTTCGGCCCAAACAGCAGACGCAAAA
>JBEKLF010000476.1:0-4477 GCA_050010335.1 Terriglobia bacterium | reverse complement strand
AACCGGCGATAGGTCAAGGGATGCAACCGCAGCAGGCGAGGAACCATGGCTACTCCTCCGGCGAGAAGTATGCCATACAGGGGCAACCTATGTCCCTTTAATTATGCGCGGATGTATAGCTCCACGGTTCCTGGGGCGTAACGGTAATTTCCGCATCGAACTCCCGAGCCGCCTCATCCAGCATTCCCATGCGCTGATAAACCACACCCAGATTGTAATGCGCAAACCCCAGGTGGGGATCGAGGGTCACCGCCCTCTCCAGTTCTGTCCTGGCCTGTTCGTTTACGAAAAGGTCCAGGTACGCCTTTCCCAGCAGGAAATGCATGTGAGCCGAATCGCCGCCCACCCGCAGCATCTGATCGAATACTTTCTTGGATTCCTCCTGCCGGTTCAGCTTCCCATAGCAGATGCCCAGGGCGAAAAGGAAATCCAGATTATCCTGCTCGCCGCTCTCGAGCGGTTCGAGCGTTTGCACGGCATGTTGGTAATCATCGTTCAGGAAGTAGTTCATTCCAAGTAAATACCTTCCTTGGTAACTGCTGGGTTGCGCGTGGAGCACATGGGCAAACTCCGGGATGGCCAGGGCAAACTTCTGCTGGTGGTAATAGGCCAAACCCAGGTTAAGAGAGATGCCGGGAACCTGGGGGCTTAACTTTTGGGCTTTCAGAAAGGTTTGGATAGCACGGTCATACTTCTCCGTGCGCATGTACACCACGCCCAGGTCGGAAATGGCGGCGACAGATTGCGGGTCGAGCCTCAAAACCTCCTGAAACCCCGCTTCTGCGCGGGCGTAGTCCTGGTTGAGCAATGCCGTCTGCGCGCGCTCAAAAACGGCTCGAGGGTCCTCGGCAGGCGGTTGCTGGCCACTCAAGCCGGGGGCGCAGGGAATCAGCAGCATGAACAAAAGCGCGCGGGTTGCCATTTCATTTACGGGCCAGTCGTCGAGGGAAAATATCTTACCCCTTCCCAACCGCGGCCGACATTACTTTTAGCAACCCTTCGAGCGAGCGTCTGGTGGTTTCCGTATGAGTAAGATGGGGGGCCTCGAATTCACACTCAAGAGACATGGTCCCTTCGTACCCGTCCCGCAGAAGCGCCTGCAACTGGCCCTTCAAGTCGATCTGCCCCAAATCGGCAAAGGTTTCCTGGCAGTCCTTGAAGGCTGGTTGGCATTGCGCCCCTTTCAGATGTATGTTCCAAATCCGCTTCGGATCGAGCCTCTTGTATCCCTCGGGATAGGGCACTTCTCCGAGCCAGAGACCATTGCCAATATCATAGTTGGCGCCCACATTGGGCGGGAGTGTTGCCAACATTTTGGCCAACTCCTGAACGGTGCCGACGTTGGTGGCATCCTCATTTTCGATGGTTAGCCGAATGCCGCCGGATTTCGCGACCTCCGCAGCCTTTTGCACATCCTCGCTAATGCGTCCGAAGATTGCTTCTGGCTCGGCCACTCGCCAGAAGGTGAAGATGCGAACCTTATCGGTCCCCCAGGCGTGGGCGCGTTCAATTGCTCGCTTGAGCAAGTCCATCTGCTCAGCATAAGGATAAACGGGCGTGCCTGCGCCTAAGGTCTTGGTGCCGGGGAGGGTGCATTTGAAAAGTGCCGTGTCCACCTGCGAGCAGCGAATTTCATACTGGTCCAAAAGTTCCCGGAGGCGCCGGATTTGCTCCGGGCTGGCTTCCGTGTTGTACTTGCCCCAGACGCTGCGAACTTCCACCCACGAAACCTGGTAGCTTTTCAGGATCTTGAGCGCCGTTTCGAAATCCGGGGAAAGACCATCGCTGATAACCGCTACCTTGAACTGTTTTGGCGGGGGCGGGGTGGCGGAATAAAAGTTCGTGGCACCCTTCATTAGCCAAGCCGCGCCCGAGATAATTCCGGCGGTCCTTATGAATTTGCGTCGATTCATTTCGGAGCTCCTTGGTTAGTTTCCGAGGGATCGGTGGTAGGGCGGGCCCTCGAGTCAGTCCTCAACACCGCCGATTCTTCACCTCATGGGAGAAATTGGCGGGTTACACAATATCTTCCGTCTCGGGATCCCAATGCACCGGCACGCCCCGACGATAGGAAGCCACGGCCATCTGGCAGGCTATTGCCGTACGGTAGCCGATTTCGAACGGGCAGTTGGGTTCTTTCCGGCTGCGGATGCAATCGAACCAATTCTGCATGTGGATGTCGGTGTTATCCACATATTCCGGGTTCTCAATCGGCTTGTCCGACGACCCTTCCCCGCTCGCCTGTCCCTGAGGCACATAATACACTTTATTGGACTGAGTGTGCATGATCGTGCCCTTCGTCCCAAACAGGCAGCCCTGTTGCTCCCCGTAAAAATCATTCGAAAACGTGGAGCTCCAGGTCATGAGGATTTTGCCCGGGAGCTTATAGGAAACGGCCATGACATCAGGCATGTGCATCTTGGGGCTGCTATAATTGGCGCCCACCATCGAGACCGTCTCGGGAATCTTCAGGTCCAGCAATTGATACCAGAAACCAATTTGGTGAACCATGTTTTCAAACATGTTCCCGCCGGAATAATCAAAATAAAAACGCCAGTTCAGGTAGCGGTCGGGGTCGAACGCGTAGTGCCGGGCTTCGCCTTCAAATAGCGCCCAGTCGATGTGCTGGGCATCACAGTCGGAAGGTACCTCCTTGCGAATCCAACCCCCGTAGGGCGAATTGCGGAAGTGGTGCGTCTCGATGAGGGTCACCGTGCCGAGGCGTTCGGGAGTGGCGAGTTCACGCACCTTGAAGTAGCCCGGCCCGCTCTGCATCTGCATCCCGATTTGCACGACCCTTCCGGACCCTTCAAAGGCCCTGCGCATGCGCCGGGCATGCTCGGGATTAAATGCCATGGTTTTTTCCTGATATACGTCCTTGCCTGCTTGAATAGCGGGAACAAAGCTCAGGGCGTGCTGGTGCTGCGGAGTGACGATGATGACGGCATCGATACTTTTATCGTCCAGAAGCCGGCGGAAGTCCTGGTAGGCTTTGATCCCAGGAACGATGGCCTGCACCTCCTCGAGATGACGAGTGTACACATCGGCCACGGCCACCGGTTCGACGTTGGGACACTTGATGGCCTCCTTGAAATCATACTTGCCCCGCGCGCCCGCCCCGATCAACCCAATTCGAATTCGAGCATTCGCGCCGAGGACGCGGCGAGACGACACCAGCCCGGATGCCGCCACACTCGCGGTGGTGCCTATAACTCCATGAATGAATTCCCTACGATTGGACATGATGAATCTCCTGCTTTCGGGAGTGGATATCTGGGGGAGTCACAGGCTCCCCCTGAAAATCAAACGCGGCCGATGGGCCTTCCGAAGACCTGCAAGACCCGACGCAAAGGGGGACAACCAGACTTACAGTGCAGCGCCTAACATATATACACAACTAGGTACCTTTGTCAAGCCCAAAGTGAAGAAGAGTCCCTACGAGGACTTTTGCTGCCCCTCGTGCCACTCGTCCTTCTTGGCTTCCTCGATGCTGAGATGTTTCCTTTCCAGACGCTCGTACCTTGCTTCCGGGACAGTTCCCACAGGATTATGCCGAATTATGCCGAAACTCATCAACACCTCGCATCAGGTAGGTCTTGAAGTGCGGGTTGACCGAAAGGTCGCACTTGACGTTGGTTCCCGAATACCGGATGGTGAAGCCAATCCGCCAGCGGTCGGATCCATTGGCCGGCGAGCCATGGATCATCCGGTCGTCATGCAGAGACATCTCTCCGGCTTTCAGGATGAGCGGAACGGCCGCGTCCTCGCGGAAACTCTCCCGCTCGAGTTCCAGCGTGAGAACCGAATCGGTCTGGGAGGAACGTTGGTGCTTGATCAAACCTCCGAGGTGCGAGCCGGGAATGACCTGCATGGCGCCATTTCCTTCGTCGGAATCCGTAAAGGCCAGCCACACGGTGACGGAATTGTGCGGCGCGAGCGGCCAGTAATAAGCGTCCTGATGCCAGCCGACCTTGCTCGGATGATGCGGAGGTTTGGCGAAAAAGTTGGAAGCCCAAAGGTAGTAGTTCGGCCCCAGGAGGCCCTCCACGTAATCGAGAATCTGGGGATGGACACAGATCTCATAGAGAAAGCGGCTCGACTCGTGCCATTCGCGGATTTCCTTCTCGTCCTCGCCGGCCCGCAAGAGCTTCAGCAGCTCCTGGTATTCTCTGTTTAGCCGCGCCACTTCTGCCGGCCCGAAAATGGCTGGCAGCCCCAGCAAATATCCGTTTTCCGCATAAAACCGCTTCTGCTCTCCGGCACGATGGCGTCTCTCCTGAGATTGATCATTCCCCATCTTCAACCTCCCTGCGATCTGTGGTTTTAGGGGACCTCATGCTGGTGACGTTTAATTGATCCCTGATCCGCACGTAATTTTGAGAAAGGGCGAAAAAAATCTTTCTGGGCGTGCATTTTTTCCTTGACATGTTATAGATTATATATCTACAATATTTCTATGCCTGCACGCATCCCCACG
>JBEKLF010000475.1:0-4479 GCA_050010335.1 Terriglobia bacterium | reverse complement strand
GCTCGGTGGACGGCACCTTCGCCACCATGGAGCCCCTGGCCCAGGGGAGCGGGGAGGAGACGGCCATCACCCCGAATCGCGACTATAGCCAGTCCTACGGCCGCTGGCTCAGCCCCGACCCGGCGGGCCTCGCCGCCGTTGACCCCAGCAATCCGCAGTCCTGGAACCGCTACGCCTACGTCACGAACAACCCTCTGGCCCTAATCGACCCGTCGGGGCTGGGTCCCCCGGGCTGTCCGCAGGGCATGAACACGCAATGGTGTTACGGAGGCGTGCCGGGATTTTGGGCAGGTGGCACGCAAGCGTTTACTTTTAGCTCGCCGACGATGGATGAGTTCACAACCCTTACCACCCCGGTTGTATCGGACACTTGGGTTCCCGACCAATTGGTCACAATTGAGGGTACGCTGCCTGGAGGAGGGATCGCGGATGTCGAATTCTATTTTGAGGGGTACTGGTCCTTGGCCCAAGTGGGAACCGGCACCGATTTGCTAGGGTCCATCAACGGCCCAGGGAGTTTCTCGATTGCCGCATCATTCACGCAGACCGTCGAGGCTTTCAAGAAAGCAGGGCTCATTCCTAGCCCCCTCGACAACGCACTGAACCCATTCCATGGAACGGACTTCAACATGAGAGACTTGAATCCAATCTGCTCTGCCCACGTAACACTGAACGTCAACAGCGGTCAGTCACCGGGCCAACCGACGACAGGGTCGATCCATTACGACGCATTCAACGCGACTTCCAACCCTCCCGCGTATCCGGTTTCCGGCCAGGGTGCCATGATATTGTTCCACGGCGCATTCGACGTTGTACCCTACCTGCTCGGTGTCACCGGAGCAAATGCATTCTGTCCGTAAGGAGTGGTGCGATTTCCTGCGGACAAGGGGGGAGACCATGGGGAGACTTCGGGAGTCCAAATACGGATTGATTGCCCTGGGCATTGCGGTGACGGAGGCGACATTTATAGGGGGTGGCCTCGCCGTCGTGTACGCGCTAGGCCTTTGGGGCCGTGCGCCCATCTGGTTAGAGCATGCTTTCGCCGCGGCCTACTTGGGGGGCTTGGCGGCACCAGTCTTCGCGGTGGTGGGTTTGAGTAAGGGGTCTGGGCGCGTGTATGCGGCCATAGCGATAGTGCTGGCGGTGGTCAATTTAGGGATTGGAGGCCTTGTGTTTGCTGTTTAGATCCCAGCAGCCCTGCTGGCGCAGACACCCGTCTTTGGGTGTTTGCGATCCCGCCGCCCTCTTCCAGCTGGGTAGCGGATCTCTGAGACCGCGGTGCCGTGTCGAAGTGTTACGGAGGCATTCCAGGGTTCTGGGCTGGGGGAATAGGGCCAGGCACAGTCGAGGGTATGAATGAGTTCGGCTGGTTGGAGGCGGGGTACTTATCCGATCCGACCAACCCCTGCAGCGATCCCCTGTACGCGGAGGGCAACCCTGAGTGCGCATTGCCTCCTGCACAGGGGAGCGGCGTCTGGGGCGGTGGCGGGGGTTGGTGGGGCGGAAGTGGGCCGCTGAGCGGAGACTATGGAGCCAACCTACCACCCATGAGCGGTAGCGGCGGCACGCCTTGCGATTTCGGGGCGTGCGGGTCCGGATTTCAGTCTGGTGCCGAGGCTGCGGCTATGCCATGGGTCATTCACGTTACTTCCTATTGGTGGCCATGGCTGGTGCGGGGAGCCACGGCCTTGGCCCCGCTCGTTGGTGTACTAGAACTTGCTATTATGCAGCAGGGTGACGGGCCGCCGCCTGGTTATATGGCCGCGCAGCGCGGCAAGGGGCATGTTGGCGACTCTGGTGTGGAGCAACAGGCGCATGACCTCATGCGACTGAACCCCGGCTTGAAGATATGTGATGCCCTCGAAATGCTCATGGTCGCGGCAAAGGGCAACCCCGCCCTCCAACAAAAAATCAAAGCTACCCAAAAGGAGTATAACTGCCGACGACACTCTTGAGAGGCTCAAATGGCTTATATCCCAAAAGATGCGAAATGGTACTTGGCTGCGATGGTAGAGGAGATTACGGTTGAAGGCGACAGCCGGAGAATTGTGCACAAGAACTGGACTCTTATCCGCGGGGACTCTCCTGAGGACGCGTATCGGAAGGCACACGAGCTAGGAAGGAAATCTGATGTTTCGTATGACAATCCAACGGGGAGGCTGGTACAAATCAAGTTCAGGGGTTTGAGCGGGCTTAATGTTATCTACGACGAACTCGAACACGGCGCGGAGCTTATTTATGACGAGTTGCTTGATCTCTCGGAGGAGGACGTTGAAGCGCTAATCGTTCCCAAACAAGATCTAGCGGTGTTCCAACCGATATCTCCGAGCTCGGGTCCGGATTACAGCTCCCGGCAGGTTCTCGAGGACGCAAAGCGGCTTATGGACGGTATCTCGGGCGAAGAGGCACCCCATAAGACATAGCGCAGCGCGGCCTGGATGCCGCAACCAAAGGATCGGGGTGGGGGTGAGCGGGCAGGATGGCACAGGCCTATGGTCACTTCCTGCCTAAGCGGGCGCGGAGCGAGGCGCAGTGTGCCTTACTCGACGGTCCTTAACGTGACGACCTCGGTATGGTGGCCAACTTCCGAGAGCGAGTGAAAAGTGGCCAGTGACGAACAGAAAGCAAAAGCGATAGTTGCGAGTGTCCATGAATCCCGCGGCTTCTGGAGATGATGATGATGATGGACCAAGATCAGTGACGAGTCTCAAGTGACGAGTGACAAGCAGAAAGCAAAAGACCTACTTTCGAATATCCGCGACCCCCGGGGTTTCTCCCTTCTCGAGATGATGACAGTGATCACACTGATCCTCATCCTGGCGACCTTCGCCACGCCCATTTACCACACAGTGGTCGTACGGGGGCGCGAGGCCACGCTGCGCGATGACCTTTTCACGCTGCGGTCCCAGATCGACCGCTTCACTCACGACAACGAGCGCGGCCCCACCTCTCTCGAAGAATTGGTCGATAAGGGATACATGGGGGCCGTCCCCACCGACCCGGTTACCGGCTCGAACGAAACCTGGCAAGTCGAGACCCAGGACGCGCCAGTCGCTGTCGATGATTCCGCCCCGGCGGGAATTGTGGATGTCCACAGCGGCTCGGAGGACGCTTCGCTCGATGGCACGGCGTATGGGAGTTGGTGAGAAAACAGAGTCCGAAGTCCGAAGTCCGGGGTCTCAAGAACAGTGGAAAGTGGCGAGTGACAAGCGACGAGTGAAAAAGGACCGATCATAAATTCCAGATTCAAAATTCAAGAGAAAGGCTAAAGGCAAAGGGCAGATTCAAAATCTAAGATTCAAGAGAAGGGCTAAAGGCAAGGGACAGATTCGAAATTTCAGATTCAAGATTGAAGAAGAGAGGCTGCAATCATGCCTATCAATCACCTGGAACTCATTGAGGAAATCGAAAGCCACATTCGGAGATTTGGCGGTGGGTTTGGCGAGTGGTGCGTGGGGACGGCCAAAGATTCTCGCGGGCCGTTTTTCCGGCGGCATCTGGCCGCCGACCTGGGCGATGGGTTGACCTATCGCGAAGCCTTTACCACCAACGCCGCGCAGGGCGTGGTCGACCATCTGGTGAATGATCGCGGCCTCGAACGCGTGCCCGCGGCCGCCACCGAGGCCGAACGCCGTTCGGCCCTACGCCAACCTGCCGAACCCAGTTCCACCGTACAAGACGCCGTCTCCGAGCCCGGCCGCCTGGTGTTTGTCTTCCGCAAGACGACAACCGCCCACCCCGCGCCGCCAAGCGATCTACCCGTGTTCCCAAGACGCGCATCCTAAGCTCGATCGCCACTCCCGGCGCCTTCTGTCATAGTGCTGTACTTCCGCGGTCCTTCCCCAGGATTTGTAGCGCGCACCTGTCCGGTAGGTCCGCAGTTCTTCCCCAGGATTTGAAGATCTTCCCATAATCGCAAGAAAAAGCCGCGGACCTACAAAACAGTCACTCATGTCGCTTCGCGACACCCCAAAGCATGAAAACTAAGACGTCTGATAATACTAAGCCGTCTCTGAAAACAAAGGGCTTAGTCGTATTTTCGGAGCAGGTCCGCGCTACGGGTTCCCACGCTTATCCAGCAAGGCGGCAACGACAAGCGCGTGGCCATGCCTGACAGCTACGAACTCCACCGCGGTCTCCAGGGTCAGCACGTACCCTCGGAGCTGATCTTCTACAGCGGCTTCGGGCACGGGATTAACAAACCCAAATTGTACCTGGCCGTCCTGCGGGCCAATCTCGACTGGTTCAGTCACTACCTCTGGGGCGAGCCGATTCCCAGCGACTCTTCCCTGCTCGGATCGAGTGAAGCAATCGACAAAGCACCCGACCACAAGGGGCAGAATGGGACTCAGGATCCCTAGTGTCCCGTCCCATTTAATTATTTACAATAGGACGGAATTGTGATGTAATGGGCGCATGTTCACCCGTGCCACGGCTCTTATGATTGATGCAACTCAAAAGCAACAGTTGGAGTTCTGG
>JBEKLF010000474.1:0-4491 GCA_050010335.1 Terriglobia bacterium | reverse complement strand
TTCCATCGTTCACCCTCCGGGTGTGGGTCTAGATTTCTTCGCAAAATCTCTATAACACACATCCCGTGAGGGTGAACGCCTTTTCTGCGGTCTCCCGCTCGTACCAATCGCGATTCTTGGGAGGGAGCATGAGACTCATAAAGATAATAGGCTGTCGAATTGTTCTACGCCGGTTGCACATACATTGCCGGGTTTGGGTGCGTTCCGAGTGACGTGCGCGCCCAGCGTCCACGGCAACGGTCCTCCCCAAGCTGCGATCATTTGACGCGATGCCGTTCTTGTGAACTGGAGCGTGGTGGCAAGCTGAAAGCATGGTTGTACCGTAACAAGTCCAGGTAGTGCCCACATGACCCCGGCAGCACGGGATCGCCGACCTGATCTGTAGTACGCCGACGCTGACGGCGAGACAGCGCAAGCACCGGCCAGCCGCTCAGTATTCGCGCGTGGTCACGATGCCTGGCTGCGGCACAGGATACCTTCCGTTGGCATCAGCAAGGAGCGGAGCCGGGGAATCCATGGTGAACTTGTCCACGTCCGGCGCCATTTCGTGCTCGCAGTTCAGCATCTGGTCATACGTGATTTCACGGCCGGTGTGGGCAGCCATGCGGCCCATATTTGAAACCAGGCAAGCTTCGACTCCGCGCTTAACCTCGTTGTAGGGCTTATCGTCGCGAACAGCATCCACCAAATCGTTCCATTCGTTTTGATAAGGATTCTGCTCCTCCGGGTTCACCTGGGATTCCCAAATCTTGTCTGCGGCCGTCATCTGGCTCTTAAACAGGCTGGAGGGTAGCCCGCAATCACCCTCCTTGGAAGCGATCCCCATTCCCTTGGTGCCGTGCAGGTAGCTCGCATAAATCTGCTCGCATCCCGCGATGGTCCGCCCGTCGAAATAAAACTTCGTGCCGTCGGAGTATGTATATTCCACCGAATACGTATCGAAATTCTGATCCACGTACGTGACGCCTTCGGGACTCTGGCGGTAATGGCGGCCGCCCAGCGCCTGCGCCTTGACCGGCCACTCGTTTTTCATCCATCCGAGATGATCGATGATGTGGATATAGAAGTCGTTGAAGCAGCCGCCGCTGGCCCAGATGAAGCTGTGGAAACGCTGCACCTGGTAAAGCAGATCGCTGATGCCGGCAGGTTTGGGAAGCGAGGAGAAATATCCGCCGGGCCCATGCATTCGGTAACCCCTTTGGAGGATGATCTGGCCAATCTCGCCGTCATGGACACGATTGGCCAGTTCCTGGAGCGCCCGGCTGTGGCGCGACATCAATCCCACACCTACCTTGAGGTTCTTGGCGGAGGCGTCTTGCGCGAGGCTGAGCATGCGCTTGCTGGTGGGGCCGTCGACCGTGACCGGCTTCTCCATGAAGACATTGAGGCCCTTCTCGATGGCGTAGGTGAAATGCACCCAACGAAACGCCGGTGGCGTGGCGAAAATGGCGATATCACCCGGCTTCAAACAATCCATCGCATTTTTATAGGCGGCGAAGCCGATGAACTGGCGATCCTTTGGAACGTCCACCTGGCTCGAGAACTTCTGCTGCAAATTGTTCAGGTCTTTATCGAGTCGCTCCGGGAAAATGTCGGCCATGGCGACCAGCTTGATAGGACCGCGCTTGACGGATAGCGCGTTCGCCGCTGCGCCACCGCCTCGTCCGCCGCAGCCGATCAGGGCGATCTGGATCAGGTCGCTGCCGGCAGCGTGGACGGGGGGAATGGCCACGTTGGCCAAAGCTGAAACCGCAGCCAATTTGCCGGCGGTTTCAATAAATCTACGGCGGGTCGTCGAGGTATCAATGGAAAAGTTCATGGCTAGGTCCTCCAAAGCGTGTCGTTGCCTTTTCGCTGGCGGGCAGAACAAATCCCCGGCGAGCGGAACACAATTCTAGCGTGAGTTCTCTCGTCGTCAAGAATAATCGTACCCGCCGCGAGCAAGCTCGCGTGGAGCGGGGTAGCGGCACTTAGAATCGAAAACTCGACCGGTTCATTGCCGGGCAATGAGAAAGGGCCGCAGAGGAATTCGGCTCGGCGCCGAATGCCTCTGCGCTACACCTCTAGTCGATTTGCACGCGCGAATGGGCAACCCATCCGGTCATATCGGTCACAATAACCCGGTCGCCTGGAGAAAGCCCGCTCACGACCTGTTTAAGCCTGTCGATCAAAAAGTGTTTGACAAACTCTCCCCGCGCCCGTACTATATCTGCTGTCGTTATATCGGACGAGGATATAGACCTTATGAAGAGACGTGAACCATCGAAGGCACCCCAGAACCCCGCCGAAACTTTCTCGCCGCTCACACCGGCAGTCTTTTGCATTTTGATCGCTCTTGCGGAAGGCGAACGGCACGGCTACGCCATCATGCGGGAGGCGACGAAAAGGAGCGGCGGGACCGTACGTCTGGGCCCGGGCACGCTTTACGTCGCCATCAGCAGAATGCTCAAAGAGGGCCTCATCGTGGAGTGTGAAGAGCGCCCCGATCCCGCAAGGGATGACAGCCGGCGGCGCTACTATCGTCTCACTGGCCGGGGTAGCCGGGCACTGGCCGCGGAAGCGAACAGGCTGGGGAATCTCGCGCGCCTAGCGCAATCCACCAGAGCAGTTCGCGAGCTTAAACACGCTTAAGGAGCACCTATGAGCATTCGTGACTCAAACCTTGAGGGCTCGGAGCGCATTTACAGGTTCTTACTGCTGGTGTACCCGCCCGGTTTTGCCTTCGCTTTGGTCCGGAAATGGTCCAGATCTTTCGGGATATCCACGATGTACGGAACGCGGGACTCGCTACAGGCCTGACTCTCTGGCTTTGGACCCTCAATGATTTGGTGCATTCTGTGCCGGGAGAGTGGCGGCAAGCGCTGATAAGAGCTAACACGGTCGAGCTCCCAGTCCGTCGGTGGGCAGACTCGGTCGTGGTGCCTTTCGTCGTTGGCGGATCGCTCCTGGTGGCAGGGAACCTAGGTGCCACGTTTGTCGAAAGCCCCATCGTGCATCCCACGGCCCATGCGAGCGGCTCAGCCTGGAACGTGGCATTCATGCTCGTAACCTGCATAGCGGTTACTCTGGGCCTGGGAATTCTGGGCATCCTAGGCGCGTTTTTCGCGGCGCGTGGCCGCCGGGCTGAGAACTGGATCAAATTGTAGCCATCGGGGAATACCTACCAATCATTGCTTCCGCCAGGCTTGAGGAGAGTCCTGGTTAATCTGGAGGTGCACATGAAGCTACACGCGAAACCGTGGGTCAGGTTTACCGTCAGGGTCGCGGCCGCGGCGGTCGTAGGTCTGGTGGTCGCAGGAATGGTTTATGAAAAAATCGGCGAACGCCAAGATCGGGTACGGTATCCTCAAATTGGGCGGTCCGTAGACGTCGGTGGACGTTCGCTCAACATCTATTGCTCAGGTAAAGGCGATCCCGCCGTGGTTTTCGAGGCGCCTGGGCCCACCGCCGGCTACACTTGGATTGACATACAGACGGAAATCGCGAAGTTCACTCGCGCCTGCTGGTATGACCGTGCTGGCTATGGCTGGAGCGACCCGGGCCCCTCGCCGCGGACCTTTGACGCCATCGCCAAAGACCTCCATGTGCTCCTTCAGGCCGCGGCGGTTCCCGCGCCTTACGTGCTCGTGGGCGGGGCCGGGAACGGTTCTTTCCACGTGCGCGTCTATAATGGCCTTTATCCAAGCGAAGTGGCTGGCGTGGTTTTAGTCGATGCCTCCGACCCGGACGTCTTTGCCCATGAACTGAAGTACATGAAGGGGGCATTATCTTCGCTCCCACCTTGGGCTCGACGAGCGGGCTGTGCTGTAGTCTTTCCTGCCATGGTCCGTGTCGGCCTGCTGCGGCTCCTGGGAAACCCAGGAGTGGGACGACCGGTGGGTCTCGCGGAGCTGCATCAAGGGCAACAACAAGAGCTGTACTTCCTCTCCACTAATCCTTCTATCTCGCTGACAGAAGGCGAAGCCTGCCGTGAGGAAGAGAGCGTGGCGGAGGTTCGGGCGGCCGGGGATTTCGGCACTCGTCCGCTGGTGGTGCTAGAGGGGGCAGAACCGGAGCACGCGCCCAGTCCGGAGTACGAGAAGGCCACCGAAGCCTTCAATGATTATTGGTTTCACCAACTGCTACCGCGATTGGCCGCGCTCTCCACCCGCGGTCGCCTCGTTCTTGCCGCGGATGCCACTGCGCCCGAAACCGTAGTCGCGGCCGTCCGCAACGTCGTTACAAAAGTCCGCGCGGAACAGCAGAAATAAGCAAGCGCGGCGGCCCACCATTCATCAGTTCGAAGCTGATCGCCCGCACTTGGGATCCACCGACATTCATAAGCGTGTGTGGCGGAAGCGGCCCTGCCCCTCCCTGAAGGGCAAGGGGAAGCCGCGGACCTACAAAACAGGTCTGATTGGATAACGGCATCGGCTCCAATCCGGTAGACTTGGAAGTGCTCAACGACCAAGGCGAGCCGGGAAAGGAGCCGAAGCCATGCAGCATTTTATC
>JBEKLF010000473.1:0-4497 GCA_050010335.1 Terriglobia bacterium | reverse complement strand
TGGAATTGTCATCACTCCTCTCGGAGGTAAAACCACCAACGGGAGAGCCGGATGCGGGAAATCCGCCTGTCCGGTTCGGAGGGAGGGGGATTCGAATTCAATCGTTTCTCCCTACCCCTATATCGGATTTCCCACTTTCGCCCGTTGCCACCCTCTTCAACGCCAAGAGAACCAGTGGCGAGCGAGCCTGATGCCGCCAAGCTTCCTGAGAGAAATCCCGTTCGTCCAAGGCGGTGAAGTGCGCGTCGCTAAGAAGGGATTGCCACCCTTGCCCTTCAAAGCGGTTTCGTGAAAGGCGCAGATAGGCGGCATAGGAGTCGATCCGCTGAACTCGGCGGAGCATCGGCGAAATGCGATGGACCAAGGGCATCGACTGAAGCCAAGCTTCGATTTTGCGCACAGAATTGCATGGATTGGGAACGGTCAGTAGCAAGACGCCTTCGGGCCGCAGGACTCTGGAAAGTCCCGCCGCCACGCGCGGCACGTCATCGAGGTATTCGAAAACGCTTGAGGCCACAATGCCGTCGAAACTGGATTCTCGGAAGGGAAGGACTTCCCAGTCCGGCTCAAGACAAACCCACTTCACCGCTGTCGCGGAGTCACTGCGGCGAGCGACGGCAATCATTTCTTCCGCGAGGTCGCACGCGGTGACCCGGTAACCCATTTGGTCCATCGCCGCGGCAATCTCACCCGTCCCACAGCCCAGGTCAAGGATGCTGGCGGGAGGAAGGCACAGCTCGGCAAGTCGCGCCAGGAATCGCTCCACACGGGAGTTCAACTTCCCGTTTGGACTGTATTTACTTGGCCAGCAGCGCGCCTTCTGGTTGAACAGTGTGCGAACGTCGTTGGCCGTGCTCGCATCCAGGGAGCCAGTGCCTCGCGGGCGCAAAGCCCGGTGGCCTGCACCGGTGAAGCTTGAGTGCGGAGCTTTAGAGTGCGGCAGCTTGCTGCCGCTTTCCTCCCCGCGAGCTTGCTCGCGGAAATTTCGATCTGATGCAGAATTCGCCGCCAGCAAGCTGGCTGGGGAAAAGGCGGCAGCAAGCTGCCGCACTCTAAAGCTTCGCACCGTGCGCCATGATCGAGGCTCGACATACAGGGGGGGCTCGCCTCGTGCCGAGCGCTCCAGCACCTCGACCAAGCGGCTGGCAATTTCGTCCCAGGTGGGAGTTTGTGCCAGGATGCTCCGGCCATTCTCCACGAGGCGCTGGCGCAAGCCGGAATCTTCCATCACCCTGGCCATCGCCTTTGCAACGCCGTCGGCATCCAAATGGTCAAAGTAGATCGCGGCGTCCCGGCAAAGATGGTGGGCAAAGTCCCGGTCGCTGGTGAGGATCGGCAAACCGAAATACAGGGCTTCCAGGTAGGTCCGGGAAAAGGATTCCAGCAACGTGGGAAAAATCAGGGCATCGGAGCGGTGATAGACCTGGGGCAGCATCTCGCTCGGGACGGGGCCGATGTTCTCGATCTTCCCCTCCAGTTTTTCCTGGTCCAACCGCGCCAGCAGCCGGCGAGCGCCAGGGTGTTGCCCGGGGGCGACGGTGATAAGACACTTTGCGGGCTTTCCGGTGTAATTCGGCAGTCTCCGCGCGGCGTCGAGCAGGATATCGATATTCTTGTGCGCGTGGCAGTGAGCGAGGCAGAGAAATGTAAAGGGCCTTGCGCCCTCGTTCCTACCGGAGGTGGCACGATTGCAATTCCCCCCACCGTCGCGAGCGAAAGCGTATTGGGAATAATCACTACCCGCCTGGCAGCGATGCCGTACCCACTCCATAGATGGTCTTTCATGACCTGAGTTTGGGTGATGATGGCGACGTCGCCCGCAAGATGGCGGTACGCGTGCCGGCCGTAGGCGGTGATCAAGTGTTCCCGGAGCGTCCGGCGCGACTCAGCTACTGTGTCACGATAAACGATCCAAGGATTGTGCAGCAGAACGACCGTTGGGCAGACCCGCTTCCTGGGCACAAAGTTTCCCAAGCAAAGCACGCGTCCGCTCCTTCCTCGCGGCAGATTCTGGGGACTTCGTGATTCAGCAGCCGCGCCCCATGCAAGAGGGCGGACCCTCTCTTGCAACCAATCGAGCGGATATTACTGCCGGAAATGGCCTTATAAGCTTCCAGATCCGGCACGAGGAAAGTGAATTGGTGCTCCGTGTGGGCGGCAAGCTGGGTCATCAGATCCAGCGCGAGTTCCTTGCCACCCGCAACCGTCAACCCTGCGGCTTCGATGACGAACTTCAATCAAGCACTCCCTGGCGGAAGAAGCGGTTGTGGGTCATCTTTTGGCCACTTGCTTTTGGGCCACATAAAAAGTTCGGCATCGGGGACGAATCCCGGGATGGCTGGGAAAGAGGGCGACGGCGTCGAGGCCGCGGATGTGGCGGAAGCCCGCCGCGCTTAAGGTCTCGCGAACCTCCGCCCGCGTCCAAGCGACTTGCTCGACGCGCTCGCGGGATCGCCGCCAGCCGCCCTTCTGGCGAATGAACCACTCGACATCCGTCCAACCCTTGTCGCGACGCTGGTCATAGCCGCCCCGCGTCGCCATGACTACGCCGGGTTTTTCGATCCACGACATCCCCGACCAAATCTTCTGGAAGGCGAGGCGGTTGTTCACGTCGAAATAAAAGTATCCGCCCGGACGCAAAGCGCGCGCGACGGTGTTGGCCACCCGCGCGAGATCGGACTTCCGCGGCACGTGATTCAATGCGTCGAACTCGCAGGTGATGAGATCGACGGGTTCGGGAAGCCGAAACGTCCTCATATCGCCGGGGATGATGGTGACGTTGGCGCCGGCGCGACGCGCTTTAGCGCGGGCAAGGCGGCACATCGTGGGCGAAAGATCGATGCCATAGACCTTTATTCTACGCCGCGCCATCTCCACCGCTGTTGACCCTGTTCCGCAAGCGAGGTCGCAGGCCGCGCGCACCTTCGGAAGGATTTCATTGAGCAACCGGCGCCGGGCGTGGCGGTACCATTCCAGGTGAAAGGTAAAAAACTGGTCGTAGTACCGCGCCAGCAGTTTGTAGGTTTGAGGGTCATTCATTCTTCGCGGTCTTTGCGTCTTGGCGACTTGGCGTGAGATTGTTTGTTTTTTCACGGCCTTGAGTTCACGCCCAAGAATCAAACTCCTCGTCATAGGGGATTCCTTTCTCCTGAAGCCACTCCTTAACCTCCATGGCATCGCCGAAGTGGACGGGGCTCATGCAACCAGAGGCTGAGGACGGGATACCGCTTTCAGATAGGCCGGCTCGTTGCAGGGAACAGGTTGCCAAGCCTTCGGCTTTCGACCAATGATACAGAGCCCACTCCTGAGACTCGGGAATGCATGACACACGGCAAGGAAAAGACTGCGCGCGATCGGACCCAGCCTCTTGTTCGCCATAGGCTCAAAGGTGGTTGCGTCTTGGATTTTGAAGCCTGTCTCGCGAACGATGTAGACAGCCTCGTTGAGTGTGTATTCCCGGACATGGCCGCGCCACTCGCGAGGGCTGAGGTAAAACTGGTCGGCAGGGGGATAGTTTGTCTTCCCCGCGAGAACGGATAGCCGTTTGCGTAGGTTGACTGAATTGGGCATGGTCACGCACCGTGCCCCCTCCGGTTTCAGAAACCTGCCTGCGAAATTCAAGATGCCGCGGGGCGACTCGTGTAGGTGCTCAATGACGTCAAAAACCGTTACAATGCCGAAGCTCCCCTCTTCGATGGGAACTGATTCCCCAGGCCTCCCGAGGTGAAACTTAATCCGTTGGTGCTCAGCGAATTGTAACATTTTCTCCTGGTTATTGCCCCAAGAGTGCCACTCATCAGCTAGATCATCGATCCCATGGCATTCGAGCCCAAGCTTTCCAAGAACCGCTGTTTTATCCATCGGACCGCATCCGATGTCAAGCAAACGGCCACCGCTTACCAAATACGGCCAGAGTTTGGGGACGAGGTGAAGCATCGTCTCACACACACCGCTGCGGCCCTCGCGGTCAGTCGAGCGCGCTCTTGTTCAATATCCAGCCAGATCAAATTAAAGCACCTGCATTCGAGATGTAATGGCGGCCGACGTCAGACCGCGCCGCGGGCTCATGGGCGGTGGGGGTTGGGATTAGCGATGCGGACATGGGTGGAGGCGGCTTTACGCCGACGCTGGCATTGTGGATAAACCGATAATCCCCGAGAATGCCCGGTTATGGCCGGTTTGGGCTGGGGATGAAAGCAAGAATATTGGACTTTATGTCCGGCTCGGCGCTTGTGGCCACGGCGGCGCATACCACGAACCAGGCGGCGTTGGCAGGGATATGCAGGTTAAAGTTGGCGAAGCTGTGGATGAGGACTCCACAGCAGCCCAGGGCGGCGGCGAACTGCATCCAGCCGGCACGGTGACGGAGCCTTGCTTCTAGGAGCCCGTCGGAGATAAGGTTTCCAAGTCTTTACCCTTTGCCGGCCTTGGTCTCATTGAGTCGGATGTTGGGCCTTTGACCCCGGCCAAGCCGACTGGAAGAGGACCTCGCCAAGT
>JBEKLF010000472.1:0-4502 GCA_050010335.1 Terriglobia bacterium | reverse complement strand
CACGCCGTCTATGCGGGCGGCGAACTGCGGCTTACCGATAATTTGGATCCACTCACCTTGAAAGACTCTCGGGTGAAAGTCGTGGTGACGGTCCCCAACGGACCTGACCACTTGCTCAGCCGTGAGCAGCAGGACGTTCTCCGGGAGAAGTTATTGGCTGCCAATCCCGCTGAATTGAAAGTTAAGATCGAGCACGATGCGGACCTTTCGGTAGAGCCTGCTCCTATCGCCGCTGCCCATTCAGCAGAAGCGAAGCTTCGTGCCTATTGGACGATGAAAGGCTTGCCACCGGTTGACCGCCAGGAGCGATTGCTTGCCAAGCTTGCGGAAGTGGAGAAAACAGTCCTCTTCGGTTAAGAAAGCTGAACACCCGGGAGTGGTACAGTTTGAATTGCTAAGGCAATGCCTCCGCCTGGAGCCTTGTGATAAGGGGTTGCAGACTGTCCATGACATTCTTGAAGAAGAAATCGCACCAGAGCTTGCGTAATGGACTATCGAGGATTAGACCAAACCCATCCTTCTCTTTGTTTCCGATCGCATCGCCCGCTTGGCTAACCACATCCAAACGCCACTTCTTTTGATTATATCGTCGGTTGAAACATACGTTGCAAACCGACTTGTTTCTATAAAACCCTCAGCGGTCATTAACCGTTTTGCTTTATCAAGTCTCATCATGACATTTCCATAAATCCACTGGATCATGGCAGGAACTCCATTTTTGACGGCTTCTTCCATCACCCTTTGAGATTTGAAGGGCGCACCACAGTCATCAGCCCGCCAAACCTTTAGCCCTTAATTATAAACTGTTTCACTACCGAACACCCTATCCTTATTATATGCGCCCGAACGGTGACTAACCCTGGGAGGACATCCAATGAGATTGAATTCCCTTCGGCTGAGGGGAATTACCGAGGCATTCCCCAATGAAATCTGCGTTGACTTCGACAGTCTGGGTGAGGGGCTGATCGCCATTGTGGGTGAGAATGGCGCCGGCAAGTCCACGCTGATCGGATTGGTTTTCGCGGCACTCTTTCGCCAGCTCCCCGGCCAAAAGCGTTCACTGTATGACTTCGCCACCCATGCGCAGCCAGAAATCGACCTCACTTTCAGTGTCAACGGTGCCCGCTACCGGTCACTCCTCAAGATCGATCCCAAGTCCCGCCAGATGGAAAGCTATCTGTTCAACGGGGAGGGGAGACCGCTTACCAACGGCAAGAAAGAGCCCTTTGAGGAGCTTGTCCGCAAATGCGCTGGCACGCCCGACTTTTTCCTCTCCAGCATCTTTTCCAGCCAGAAGCGCACGGGTAACTTTCTCTCTCTGGATCGGAGCGAGCGGAAGGAGCTGTTCATCCGAGAGTTGCTCGGATTGGACCGGCTGAGGTTGATTGCGGCCGCTGCCAAAGACAAGGGCGATGCAGTGGCCAGGACCACGCTTGGTCTGGATGGCCAGGCGAAAAGCTTGAGGGAGCTGGTGGAAGCGGCGGTTGAATGTCCCGGGGAAGTTGAGGCCCGGCTCGCGGAGGTGTCATCCCGTAATGAGACCCTGGAGTGTGAAAAGCGTGCAGCACAAAAACGGCTGCTGGAGCTTCAGGCTGCGGAAGCCAGTCGAAAGCCACTGCTGGCCGAAGTCGAAACCCTGAAGCAGCGCCTGCGCAAGGCTGACGGCGAAATCACCGAAACCAAACGCCAGATTGGAAGGGATGAAAGCCTACTTGCGGGAAAGAAGAATCTTGCCGATTTGACGGAACGGGGTGCTGTACTTGCTGCCCGCATCGAAGAACTCCATCGCCAGATCCGAGAGATTCAGGGCCTGGAGACCTCCAACCATGATACCGAACGCACTGTTCAAACTCTGGATGCTGAACTTAGAGCCACCCTGGGAGACCTGGAGCGGCTGCGGGTGGAGCGTGAGGAGTTGGCGGTAGTGCCTTGTCGAGGGGAAGGCCAATACGCGTCATGTCCGAAGATTGGGCGTGCCATCGAAGCCGGCGTGAGGATTCCGACGTTGGAGGGAGAGGTTGCCACACTTTCAATTGAAGTCGATGTCCAGCGCAGTTCGGTCATTCAGATTGTCACCCCATCCATTGAACTCAACCGGACACTCGAAGGCTGCGAGCGGCAGCGTAAGGTAATTGATGATGATCGACGGCAATATGATGAATTGCGGGCTGTCGAGGCACGTCGGGAGGAACGGCTGAAGGGCTTGGACCGGCTCAATCAAGCCCGAACAGAGCTGGCCGACGAACTAGCAGGGAAAGAATCGGTACTCTCCATATTCGCTGATCTTGATGCCCGTATGCAGGCATCACGGCGAGAGTTTGAAAACACTGACCGTCTGATTATCTCCTGCCGTCGTGAACGGGACAGCCTCATTGCCCGCCAAGCACAAATCAAGCAGCGCCAGGAGCAGATTGATACAGCACGGACTCGCTTGGCCCAGGTCGAGGCTGAACTCGGGGCGGCCAGGACTGAACAGGAAGATTACACGTACCTCGCCAGGGTGTTCGGTCCGGACGAGATTCAACTCTGTGAGATTCAGGCTGCCGGTCCGCAAGTCTCCATCCTGGTGAATGCTCTACTGGAGGGCTGCTTCGACAATAAGTTCGAAATCCGATTCAGGACGCAACGCCCCAAGGCGGACGGTAGGGGAATGGTAGACGATTTTGATGTCGAGGTCCGCAACAAGAATCTCGACCGCACTTGTCTGGTTGACGAACTTTCAGGTGGACAATTCGTCCTGGTCAACGAAGCCGTCAACCTGGGCATCGCCATCTACAACATGCGGCAGGGCGAAACCATTCGTTACGAAACGCTGTTCAGGGACGAAACAGTGGGAGCTCTGGATGCTGCCAATGGCAAGGAGTACGTGCGCATGTTGCGCCGGGCTATGGATCTAGGAGGATTCCACCAAGTCATCTTTATTTGCCACACGCCACTCGTGTGGGAGTTGGCGGACAGCATCGTTTCAGTCGGTGGCGGCAGTGTGGTCGTAGGTGACCCGGGAACGGCTGCCTCAGAGTGACGAGATGCAAATTGGCACCCCAAATCTAATGTCAATGCTAGGATCCGAACTTCCAGTCAGAGTTGATTTTCTTGAGGATCGCATTTGCACCTGCTAGGTCCGCTGGCTTCTTGCCTTTCAATCGGATCTTAACGGCGAACTCCGGTGTTGAGCCCGCCAATATTTTGGTCAGCGCAGGTGCACCTTCCTCGACGAAATCCTGCAACTGCACGAGGTCGAGTGCGGCCTCTGTGGTTTCGTTCGCACCGGCCGAGGGCTTGGGTAGGGGCGGGGGAGTACCACCACCCGCGGCTGGCACACGCAACTCCCGCTCTCCATCGGCATTCACCGATGTAAACTCCGGCCCACCACTCGCGCGCACCAAAATGCCCTGATTGACTGCCTCGTTGAGCACATCAATGAACTGGCGTGTCGGCCACGCCTTGCCTTTCTGGGATTTCAATTCGGAGTACAGCTTACTGATCGTTGTCTTCTCCGGCTTCCCGGTCCAGGCCGCAGCCAAGGCACCCGGAAGCAGATCCACCGCCCGCAATCGTACGGGCGGACGCAAGAGGCTTGCGTCGGGATCGAGTTGCAGATCTGTCGGCTTGTCACCAAGTAGGCTGTCATTTCCGAAGACCAACCATATCTCTGCGTGTTCTACCGCTTCGGCGATGGCTTGATGCACCAGTTTATAATCGGCCTTTGGGATTGGTCGCTTCTCCGGTGGATAGCCGGGTTGGGCGACCTCCTCGAAGACATGCTCGCCGTCGAACCAGGCACAAATGGCGGATAGTTTAACCAGACTATCATTACTCGGCCACAGGCCTGCTAGGGCCGCAGGTTGGACCGCGGCTCGATGAACCTTGGTTATGGTGGCCTTTGCGGGCAGCCACACCTCCGCAAAGTCTGCCCAGTCCACAATACCCTCGATGGGGGAGTGCCAGAACCAATCCTCCCCACCACCCGGTGGCATGTAGCGGAGAGCCAATAGTCCGCGGCTGACCGCTTCCTCGATTGTGTTGATTACCACCTGTCGATTCACCAGCTTCGGCATGTCTGGGTAACGTCCAAACGCCTCATACAGGTCTTTAACCTTGATGCTCGGATCGCTGGCCGGCCATTTGCTGAAGGGACCACCAGGCAGAAGAGCTTCTGGGTTGATCTTTTTCCGGTAGATGCGGAGATCCTTATCATCTCTCAGCGTCGGAAAGAGTGCTTCATCACCCATGGTGAACTTTTTCTGCTGCGCACTGCCGACGTTGTCCACATAAATAGCGAGTTCGAAGGCGTTCTTCACAGCACTTAGTGCTTCCTTCTGCGATTGCTTGTCGCGTTTATTGACAGTTTCCTTTTGCTCGGGCTCCATTTCCTTGAAGGTGGGCTAACGACCAGATAATGAGCAGAAATTCTTGAGGAAAAGGGGTAACACTCCAGAGCCGTGGTTCCCGGGAGGAACCGAAAGGAGTGTTACCTATGGAAGGTACAAACGAAGTTCAAA
>JBEKLF010000471.1:0-4519 GCA_050010335.1 Terriglobia bacterium | reverse complement strand
AAAGAACCGGCGCTGTCAAGCAAAAAGCGAATGCGAACCTGCTCGGTCAGCGGGGACGGGGCAAAGTAATTGCAATTTCAGAGGGTTAAATCAGGAAGGAAAGCACGAATGCGGAATCGCTGTTTCGCCTACCCGTTGCGAGAAGAGGCCACACTGGGGGCCACAGTCTTTTGAAAGTTCGTTGCAATTTGTTGAGGCCACATGGCCGGCCAAGTGATTCTCAAACTGAAGCCGGGGTGCGATTCCCGGTTTCGCTACCGAATCCACAAACTTGGCAGTTCTTCCGCGTGACCCTTCGCGAATTAGTGGAAACCTGAATCCGAGCACGGGTGCCCAGAAACATCCGATTCTGGGCTGAAGTAATCCGGGCAAATCGTTACCGGTGGGTCAAGCACTTGCGGCGGGCCCCAGACCAGGTTTTTTGGGCAAGCGCTTCAAAGCAGGCAATGGCGCCCCGTCGGCGCCCGAGTGCATCAAACCACATGGTTTAGTGCACCCGAATCCAAACCCAGTCTTCGCCAGCCTGGGAGCCATTCAGAAGGCATTCTCGAACCTTTTTGGGACGGCGCGGCAGCCGCACGTGAGATACAGTGGTGGCCACAGAGGCTGCTCTTTATGTGCTCTGGGGCACCGGATCGAGTGGGCGTTCGCTGCTTTGGTGCCAGTGTGCGATTCTTCAGATCTTCGAACACTGAGACAGATGGCATCATCCAGTGAGAGCCGTTTCGCCGTCCGGAGACACCTGCCCACCATGCACTTCTAGGACCCGATCCGCCAGCTCCCAAACAAGCGGCGTATGGCAGATGAAGATCACTTGATGGAACCCACCCAGGTCCATAGCCCGGCGCAGCATGCGTACATACTCCTTGGCGTTCGTGGCGTCCAGGGCCCCCACGGTTTCGTCCCGGAAAAGAGTTTCGTAACGAATGCCCTCACCCTGCCGCATATTGTAGATGGCGATGCCCAGGTTCACGGCTTCGTTAACTAGTACGAACTGCCCTCCCGACAGCTCATCCACGAGGCAGGTGCGGTCCAGGTTCTTGTTGCGGACCTCGACATCAAAATCGTCTACCATCCCCCTGCCGTCCGCCTTGGGGCGTTGCGTCCGGAACCGGATTTCGAACTTGTTATCGAAGCACCCCTCAAGTAGAGCGTTAACCAGGTTCGAAACTTCCGGTCCGGCAACCTGGATCTCACAGAGCTGAATCTCGTCCGGACCGAAGACCCTGGCGAGGTAGGTGTAGTCTTCCTGTTCAGTCCTTGCCGCCCTAAGTTCAGCCTCGACCTGGGCCAACCGGGTCCGCGCCGCCTCCAGTTGGTTCTGACGCTGTTTGATTTGGGCCTGGCGCGCAATGAGGCTGTCCCGTTCGCGGCGGCAGGAGATGAGCAGCCGATCGGTATTTTCAGTTTCTCGTCGTGAAGCCTGCATCTTGGCGTCGAGATCAGCGAATGCAGAGAGCGCGGATTCCTTCTTCGCCAACTCCTCTTTGACTTCCGCTCGGCCCTGAGCCAGGCGGTCCAGCGCCTTGAGCCGTTCGTCCCGCCGCGCCTCGACGGCGCGCAATTCCTCGTAACCCTGCCGCTCCTGATCAACTTTCCTGCGGTCGCGCTCGCAGCTTTCGAGTGTCCGGGTGAGATCAGAGGATGGGGTTACAATCTGAAGGAGCGAACCGCGTTGGACCTCGACTTCGAGTGAGAGTGTCGCGACCTCTCCTTCCAATCCTGGGATCTTCTGGCCGGCTTCGACGGCGCGGCGAATCTTCGGGCAGCCGGCGTAGGGCCCCTCGCCCCGGCAGGGTACTACCGCCAACTCTTCACGCTCCACCCGCAGACGTTCAAGCTCGGCCAGGTTGGTCCTTAGCTCAGCATCCAGTGATTGGACCGTGCGCTCGGTCTCATGATTGGATGTCTCCAGGCCCTGAATCTCCCGGATCTGCCGATGGAGGTCTTCGATGCGAGTAGCAAGTGTCACGCCTCGTTCCGTCAAATCGGCGAGGTCCTTCTTTCCCATCAGAAGGTTCTCATCACTTCCTATTTGGCGTTTGGTCTCTGTGATCTCGGCATCGGTCTTGCGCAGGCGCTGGTTCAGAGTCTCAACCTCACCCAGGAGTGGCTTCCGACTGGCCTCCACTGCCTGGAGCTCAAGCAGCCGTTGTTGTGCTGTGCGCTTCTCGGCCTCCAGGGTCTCAAGACGGGATGACACCTCGCGAAGCCGGGCCTCAACTTCCGTGGGTTCTTCAACCCCGGCCTCCACCAGCTCCTTCAGGCTTCTCGCCTGGCCATCCAGGCCAAGCGTGGTCCTGGCCACTTCGTCGCCTATGTCTTTGGCTTCAGCCGCAATCAGTCTTAGCCGATCCAGCCCGAGCAGCTCTCGGATGAACAGTTCCTTCCGCTCGCTCCTTTCAAGCGAGAGGAAGTTCCCGGTACGCGCTTGGCAGGAAAAGATGCTGGAGAGGAAGAAATCGGGGGTACCGGCACATTTGCGAACGAGCTCCTCATACGGTTCCTTTTTGCCGTTGGTAAGCGGTTTACCCTCCCCGTTGAAGAGATAGCTCTCCATCTGGCGGGACTTGGGATCGATCTTGAGGAGCGACCGGTAGCGGGCGCTATTGACACTGAACGTGAGGTCGATTTCGGGCTGGGGATGAGTGGCGAAGTCATAAAGCGACCGCTTCTGGCCGGGCAGTTGGCGGAACAGAGCAGCGAATACTGATCCGATCAGCGTGGACTTGCCGGCGCCGTTCTCGCCCACGATGGCGATTAGCCCCTCACCCAGAGTATCGAAGTCGACGCAGACTTCATTGGGGAATGCCTCGGTGATTCCCCGGAGTCGAAGATTATGCAGGCGCATGGGGTGTCCTCCTAGGGGGTAGCCAACGTTACGGTGGGTATATATTGTAGGTTGTCAGAATTTGGGGTGACCCCCGTAGGTGAGACAAGACGGAAATGACACAGTTCCAATCGCTGAGAAATCATCGCACTTTCTGAGAGCCTGATGCAAGCTAATTCTCGGAGTTGGCACGGCAGGCATCATCGTAAACTCTCTTGGGGCGATTCAAAACCCGGGTAGCCCTTCCGGTCGCTTGGAGGGTTTCCATGTGCAGTCGCTTTTTCCAGCCGGCCAATTCCGGCAGCTAACACCGGCTTGGACAGCGGACTTTTGCTCTCGCTGAGACGTCAGCTCAAGGCGATGCCTGGTGCACCTTCTTGTTTGCTTGGCTCTTTGCTCCTTGTTTTGCTTTCCATGGTTCGTGGACTTCTTGTGTTGCACTGCCGTCCGCATTCCGGTCGTTGGCCTCGACCGGAGCGAAGCACTGCGACGCCCGTAGGGCGGAGCGCTTAGGGCGAAGCGGAGGTCGGGGCCAACGACCGGAATGCGGCGGATGGCCTGGGTACCACGAGATTCACGCGATTTCGTTCCGCGTAGCCCCTCCGTCACAGATGATCGCCCTCCCCGGGCTTCTACCCCACGGTTCTTAGCCGAATACACCTTCGAAAACCGCCAACCGATGAGCCGACCGGGGCTAGTCGTACGGAATGGAAATTCTGGTTTAGTGGAATCACACTTCCGCGAAGCGACTTGGGGGAGTCTAGGTTACACTTCTTGGTGGAGGCCCTTATACGTCCAAGTGGAGTTGGTGCTTCCACGAACGTAAGTCAGGCACAATCCTCACCACTTGTAGTAAGGGCTGGAATCGACAGCTATTGGTACACCCTAAGCCCTTGTGTTCCGTGGGTTACTTGAAAGATACGGAGGTTAGCACATGCGCAAGCGGATAATTAACCGGGGTGCGGAAGGAGTTTCGACCGCGGACAAAAACTGGCTAGACCTGGAAGGTCTTGTCCAAGCAGAAGTCTCGTCCGAGGATGCGGCCCACCCAATCGAATCGGCATTGATACCGAATACCGGATCGGGTTGGCGGGCGGCACAACCCGGGAAGCAAACGGTCCGCCTCCTGTTTGACAAGCCGCTGAAGATTCGGAGCATTCATCTAGTGTTTCAGGAAAATGAGCGGGAGCGCACGCATGAGTTTTTGCTGCGGTGGTCTCCTGACGGCGGTCAGTCTTACCGGGAAATTGCTCGTCAGCAGTATAACTTCAGCCCTCTCGGCACCACCTGCGAACTTGAAGACTACACCATAGAGATCCACGGGTTGACGATGCTGGAACTTATTATCGTTCCGGACATCAGCGGGGGATCTGCGCGTGCCTCAGTCGCTCAGTTACGTCTCGCATAAGCGCTCGAATTGCTCCCAATCCCGTGGCAGAGCCGTTGCTACCCTGCATGCCTCGAATTCCCACGCCATAGCCTTGCGATTATTACCGCGTATCGCGGAGTGTTAACCGACGGGTCAGTACCGGTCTGCTGGACCAGTTACCACGCTCCTTGCTTCCCGCCGAACCACCATACCAAGCCAATTCCCACGGTGGTTTGCTGCTTCCGCAGTATGTCGAGTGTGTCGGTCAAGAAGTATGGCTGGTTGGAAAAATCGCGGCGCCATTCTTCCATCATGATCAA
>JBEKLF010000470.1:0-4519 GCA_050010335.1 Terriglobia bacterium | reverse complement strand
CTGGGGACGGCGCTGGTGGCCGCTGCCTGCCGCAAAGCCGGGCACGATGTGGTCTTGCTGAATCTGATGTTTGAGGGAGACACGCAGTCGGCCATACAAAATGGAGTCAAAGGATTTCGGCCTGAAGTCATCGGCATTTCGGTGCGCAATATCGATGACCAGAACATGGCCGATCCGAAGTTCCTCCTGCCTCCGGTTCGTGAAGTTGTAAAGACCTGCCGCAGCCTGTGCGATGCTCCGATTATCGTGGGCGGGGCAGGTTATAGCATTTTCCCCGAGAGCGCCTTGCTCTACCTCGGGGCCGACATGGGAATTCAGGGTGAGGGCGAAACAACCTTCCCGGCCTTGCTTGAACGCGTGGCGAAGGGCGCGCCGGTGTCCGGACTGCCTGGGCTCTTGCTTCCCGGCGAGCGGCCTGTTGACAGAGCCTTCGCAAGCAATCTGGACGATCTCCCGCTCCCGGAGCCCGGTCTCTGGATTCCCTCCATCCGTGGCCAATCCGAGTTCTGGGTTCCGGTCCAAACCCGCCGAGGCTGCCCCCTGGATTGCAGCTTCTGCTCGACTGCCGCCATCGAAGGACGGGACTTCCGCAGCCACTCTCCGGAAGCCATCGCCGCATGGCTGGAACAACTCGCGTCGAGCGGGTTCACCAACTTCAACTTTGTCGATAACACCTTCAACCTTCCGCCCTGGTACGTCAAAGAGCTTTGCTGGAAGATCGTGGAGCGGGGCCTCGCGATTAACTTCTGGTGCATCATCTACCCCAAATGGATCGATTCAAAGTTGGTGAAACTGATGGCGCGGGCTGGCTGCCGCGAGATCAGCCTTGGGTTCGAGAGTGGCTCCGACCTCATGCTGGCAAGTTTGAACAAGAGGTTCAATGCCGAGGAAGTGAAAGAGGTGGCAAAGATGTTTGCTGACGCCGGCATCTTCCGCCGAGGTTTCCTGCTGTTGGGAGGTCCCGGCGAAACTAGGGAAAGCGTCGAGGAGAGCCTTGCGTTCGCTGACTCGCTGCATCTTGACGCGCTGAAAGTCACAGTTGGCGTGCGGATCTACCCGGAAACTCCGCTTGCCTCGACCGCCCTCGCCGACGGGGTGATCCGCCCGGACGACGACCTGCTTTGGCCCCGGTTCTACCTGGCGCCCCTATTGCGTGACTGGCTCCCCGAACGGACTGCTGCTTACAAGACCTCACGCCCCTGGGTAATGTAGGACGCCGAATTGTCGCGGGCGGTCAGGACATGACCACGCGGCTCCTTGTCAAACGGCTGTCCTATGGCGCGCCGTGCTCCCATTGAAGTGCTAAAATGGATGCAGAGGTTGCCATGAATGCGCGCCTCCGCAACCCACCTCAGAGCCCCGCGTGGTTCTTAATGATCTTCGTCCTGCTCCCATACACCCTTGCTTCCCCGCCGGTGGGCGGGTCCGAGACGGTGGACGAGCGTTCCCGTGCGGACTCGGCAGAATTGCCGGAGACTCGTGAAGCACGGGAGCAAATGGTCCAAGAGCAAATTATCGACCGTGGGGTACGCGCACCGCGCGTTTTGGAGGCCCTTCGAAAAGTGCCGCGCCATCGGTTTGTGCCGCCGGCGATGCAACCGTCCGCGTACGAGGACTCGGCTCTGCCCATCGGCCTTGGGCAAACCATCTCGCAGCCATACGTGGTGGCCTTCATGACGGAGGCGCTGGAACTGAAACCCCAGGATCGTGTGCTCGAGATCGGCACGGGGTCCGGTTACCAGGCGGCCGTGCTGTCGCTGCTGGTTCGCGAGGTTTATTCCCTGGAGATCGTCGCGCAGTTGGGCCGTGAGGCGGAGGCGCGGCTGAAAGAAATGGGTTACGCGAACGTGCGCGTCCGGATCGGCGACGGCTACCGGGGCTGGCCGGAAGCGGCACCCTTCGATGCCATCATTGTCACCGCAGCGCCGCCCGACGTGCCGCCCGCGCTCGTCGAGCAACTCGGCCCGGGAGGCCGCATGGTGGTTCCGGTGGGCCGCTACGTGCAAAACCTGATCCGCCTGCGCCGCACAGCGAAAGGCCTGGAGCGCGAGAGCCTGCTACCCGTACGCTTTGTTCCCATGGTGCCCGAGGGGGAAAGAGTGACGAAGTAGCACCGCCGTTCTGTTCTCCGGCAATGTTGTCCTTTCTTGTTCAAGCTTTCGGTCGGCCGGGGGTCCAGTCCGTATGCTGGTCGACGCCACTTCCGCGAGCCGAGGATTCAACCCTGCCTACCTCTCTTTATTTGAGAGTAGTGAGCTGAAGAGCCGTGTCGACCGTGCCGTCAAAATCCTGCGCTGTTGCACGGGCTGTCCGCGGGACTGCCGGGTCGACCGTCTCCAAAACAAATTCGCGGTTTGCCGGACCGGACGCTATGCCGTGGTAGCAAGTCATTCCCCTCACCACGGCGAGGAGGATTGCCTGCGCGGCTGGCGCGGCTCGGGGACGATCTTCTTCTCCGGCTGCAACCTGCGCTGTGTCTTCTGCCAGAACTTCGATATCAGTTGGCAACTTCGGGGGACGGCCGCGCCGCCGGAACGGCTGGCCGCGATGATGCTCGAACTCCAGGATCTCGGTTGCCACAACATCAACTTAGTGACCCCGGAACATGTGGTCCCGCAGATCATCGAAGCACTGCCCGTCGCGATCGAGAAGGGACTTCGCCTGCCCCTCGTTTACAACACCAGCGCCTATGACTCGAGCGAGAGCCTGGAGTTGCTTGATGGGATCGTCGACATTTACATGCCCGACTTCAAGTACTGGGATGGCGAGATGGCCCGCAAATACTCACGGGCACCTGACTATCCGCAGGTGGCGCGGCGGGTGATCAAGGAAATGTACCGGCAGGTGGGTGACCTGGTGCTCGACGAGCACGGGATCGCGAAGCGCGGGCTGCTCATTCGTCATCTGGTGATGCCGCGAGATATTGCCGGCACGCGCCAGGTCATGAACTGGATCGCCCATGAGCTTTCGCCCACGACCTACGTCAACCTGATGCCCCAGTACTATCCAGCAGGAAAGGTCACAGGGCAGGAATATGCAGAGATCGGCCGGCGCGTGACCCCGGCCGAGTACGAGCAGGCGCTCGATGAGGCCCGCCGTGAGGGCCTTAGGACCCATTAGAGGATTGCAGACCAGATCGCCCTACGACTGGACCGCTGACCCGAAAACCTCACTTAGGTCACCGCGGTTCACACCGGTGAAGGCACAGCGTGGAATTTGCAGGAGGAGATTCCGATGCGATTTCGTGACTTTTGCTTTGGTTCCCTCCAGATTGATGACATCGTCTATGAGCACGACGTCGTTGTCGATCGCGGGAAGATTCGTAAGCGCGACAAAAAGCCGTCCAAGAAATTCCGCGATGAATTTGCGCACACTCCCCTTTCCGTCAAGGAGGACATACCGTGGAAATGCCGTCGCCTTGTTGTGGGCACAGGTGCCCATGGTGGTCTGCCAGTGATGAAGGACGTGAAGCGGGAAGCGGAAGAGCGCAAGATCGAACTGTTCATTCTTCCCACTGCCCAAGCCATCGAGATGCTCAACGAGGACATCGATGACACGAACGCGGTCTTACACATCACGTGCTAGCCGTCGCTGGGAAGATCAGTAGAGTGCTGTGGGAGACGGTACGGTCGCAGACTGCGTGCCCGGGATGCTTCAGCCGAACAGTCGCTGGATCGTTGGCGTGGAGCGGAAAGGTCAGTCGGCTGAACCTTGTACGCCCGAATTGGCGAGCCCTTGCCGAGTCCGCCGCTGCGGGTTCAAATGCCTGCCAATCACCTTGCCGTAGGCCGTCGTGGCGGATCGAAGATAAGGTGTCTGGCCAGCCAGTCGGGTGTAAACTGCGTTCGTGGATGCGGAGTCCGACATAGCCACTCTAACGCAACGTGCTGGCTAACCAGATGGACCCATGCAAGCCGGAGGGGAATATGTATTGGCAGAAGTGGTCTGATAGGCTGAAGAAAGAATTGAAGCTCGACACTGAACCGGTCGCTGTGACTTTCGCGGGTGCTCTAGCACCTGGGACCTCACCTCCTCAGGGGAAAGTCTCCGTCTGCCAGGCCTTGAAGCGAGCGGGGGAAGGCGAATCCATCACCATCACGGTGGAGACCTGTGGGTGCCCGGGAGGCCTGGTCAGCCTCGGGCTCGGCCAGATGCCGCCAGAAGGGAGAGAAAGGTTGGTGCACTTTCTCGTCGAGAAAGAGAAGGTCTACTGCTCCCGCGTGGCGATCCACCGCGGCCAACAGAGTGTCGCGGCGCCCCTGGGGATGGCAAGTCATGTGTTCTTCGCGCCTCTGTCACGGGCGGAAAGCTTACCCGACATTGTGGTGTTTATTGGGAAACCCGGTGTCCTCCAACGGCTTGTGACCTATGCAGGCTATTGGGAGGGTGGCTCCCTCAAGGCCGAGCTTTCTGGCCCCGCCTGCAGGACTGGGGTCACCTACCCGGTGGTTACCGGAGAGATAGGGCTTTCTCTGCTCGATTTTGGAGCGAGGAGGTTAGCTGGCTTTGCTGAAGACCA
>JBEKLF010000469.1:0-4534 GCA_050010335.1 Terriglobia bacterium | reverse complement strand
TGCCCATAACCGCATCTTACAAGCCTTTCCTCCATTGTCAATAATCAACCCCACCCTCCTCCCCAAAATCTTGAGACTTGATCTGTGGGGAGCCAAAATCTATCTCCGACAGGCTCCTAGCGGGTTAAACTGGTTTATCCCGACCTGGGCGGCGTTCAATCCATAGCTCCCACTGAATGAGGTGGTGGTGAAGGAGCTCATTTGCTGCTGGAAACCCTGCCTAGCGACCATCTCTGCGGGGTCACTGGAGAGCACCATGCCCCGGCCGCCTCCCGTCAAAGAGTTGCAGTTGGTATTTGAAGGTGGCGCCATCCGTCAGGTTTGACAAGGTTACCCGGCCGGAGGGATCGACCGTGTAGGAACCGGTAAAGGCGATAGGGCTTTGCGCCTCTTTCCCCGTAAGGTTGTTCCAGTTGAGGGTGCCGGCAAGACTGCCGTCGCCGTTGGCGGTGAACACCCCAGCAACCTGGAGCGCCTCTGCATAATTCGTGGGCCAACTAGCCGCGCCGAATACATAGCTTGACCCTGTGAGTGAATTGCCACTGAAATTTCCCCTGCTTGCCCCTTGACCCAGAGCCGTTCCACCAAGGGCTCCCCGGAAATTGTCGCCACTGGTCTCAACCAGCCGAATGCGGGCGGTGTCCACGATGTAGCCGGCCAGATACAGCGAAGGGAAGCCTGCGGGCGTGGGGGGCAGCACCTCAAATACGACCCGCCCGAAGCTATCGGGACTGGACACAGTGCTGGCTCCCACAGGCTGTGTGCCCAGGAAGGTACCCTGGTCGTTGGAATCTAAAACACTGCCGGCTCCCGAGATTCCGCCCACGCTGTCGACGTTGAGGATGCCTCCGATTCCGGCCCCCAGCCCGTAGAAGTCTACACCGGAGGTGGTAAATGCATACCCACCGGAAGGCGCGGCTGTGCTGGTTTGCAGCTCCAGGGAGCCGTTGGCGGCGTATCCATCGACCTCCTCGATCAGCACCCGCGAACTGGAGAGGATCACACCGTTCAGCGTTTCAGCCTGCATCGAGTTGGAATAGAATTCATTCGATTTGAGAGTAATCTGAAGATTTCCATCGGGGGTGGTGGCATAACTGCCGCCGGCAATCGGAACAAATTGCGCGAGATACTGATCGTTGAACACGATTGAGTCTTGTTCGCCGCCGGTGATGGCCCCGCCCTGGGCAGTGAAGGCGCCGGTTATAAAGTCGGGTCCGGACCCGACCGGTCCGCTCAACTGAAAGACATAAGTGCCGTTCGCTAACGTTCGGGCTGCATTGGTGATCGTGATGTTGGCAGACACCGACTTGGTGGGATCGGTCACCGAGGTGGCGATCATGGTCACGGTATTGCCGGAAGGAATGGCGGAAGGTGCGGTGTAGTTGGCCACGACATAGCTGCCGGTGGTGATGGGGTTGAATGAGCCGCAGGCCGCGCTGGAGCAGGTCGCCGTCCACTGTACTTGGGGATTCGCGGAGACATCGTTGGTAATGATCGCGCTGACCGGCGTCGTGGCGCTGATTTGTAGTGACGCGGGCGGTACCCCCTGGAAAGAAACGGTAATCGGGATCGGAGGCGTGATGGTTATCGTGGCCGAGACCGATTTGGTGGTATCGGCTACCGAGGTGGCCTTCACGGTTGCCGTCCCGCCGGAAGGAATGGCCGAAGGTGCGGTGTAAGTGTTCGGGGCGCCCGTGACGGAGGAGTTGAAGGTAAAGGAGCCGCATGCGCCCGGGCTGCCGCAAGTGACCGACCAAGTTACCAGGGGGTTCGAGGAGTGGGTGACCCCGGCGCTGACCGGCATTGACGCACTGATCGCCAGGGAAGTGGGCATGGTGTCAACGAAAAAAACAGAAATCGGCTGCGATGGCAATGTGGGTGTGATAGGCGCAGAGCCCCGGCACCCGGCCAACGCGCCAATCATGCCAATGCCGAAAAGTAGGATAATCGCTTGGCGCCATTTCATGGTGCGCCTCCCTCTCGAAATGTCCATTCACGTGTTTGTATCCTGCGGTTAACTCAACAAGTCATATATGCAATTTTACAAGTCTCCACTCACCTATAACTTGGACGGGATGGCGAGCCGGCAAGTTGCACGCAAAGCTGCCGCGGAACCAATATTTGCACTTCTCTTTGAATTTTTAGGCAATTTGTCCTTGAGTCATGGGAGGCCGCACAAATAGGGCAACCATATTCAGCCGATCGGTGGCTGGCAGGTAATTTCAATTAGGTCTTGACCCTGGGCTTTTCTAATGCCCCATACCCCGGATGCATCCCGTCGCGCAACGTGGTGAGCATTTAGTTTGGGGGCACGGCCCAGCCGGTCGATGTGACAGAAAACCCTCATCGGTTCACCACCTACAAGAAGTAGCGGTGTCGTCCACCTGCATTCAGGGAGGAGAGCATGCCGAAGCTTCGTCTCAAATCGCCCGCCAGCGAGGTGGCGGATTACTTTCACCTCTTCGTCAACCGCCGCGCTTATGCCCTCCAGCCCAACCGACCCCGCCCAGAAAGCACCCGGCATTACTCCTACCGTCCAAAGGACAAGAAAACCGGCCAGGGGCCGAGCCTGACGCTCGACACAATCCGTCGCCACATCGAAGGCGGAATCACCATCGGCCTTTACTCGATCAACCCCGACACCCAGTGCTCGAAGTGGGTAGCCATCGACGCGGATTGTGAAGATTCGCTCACGGATCTCCTCAAGCTCAGCTTCTACCTCAAGCAGGGCGGTGTGGAGTTGGCCCTTGAGAACAGCCATCGGGGCGGGCATCTCTGGATAATCCTGGCGGAGCCACTCCCAGCACAGGATTGCCGCATTTACGTTTGCAGCTTGACCCTGCGGTTGGATATGCCGGTCAAGAGGGGCAGGCAGGAAGAGGTTGGAATCTTCCCCAAGCACATTGCATTGAAGGCCGGCAGGTACGGCAATGCTATGCGTGGACCGCTGGGGATTCACGGGAGCGCAGCTCAGCGCTCCTGGTTTGACGGTACCTGCGAAGATCTTGAAAAGCAGATGTGCTACCTGAATTCACTTCCCAAGGCGACCGGTGACCAGCTTGCCCGGTTGATTGCCGGGAAGGCATTTCCACCCCCGCTCATCTCATCAGAGCCGAAGGGCGAACCCGTGATCAGGAGACACGCAGGCGGGCCAGAATTCCGTATCCTCGCCCACATCTACTCCAAGCTACGAACAGTTGGCCAGAACAACATGACCCGTTGCCCATCCTGCGCTGAAGAGGGCCACGACCGCAGCGGAGATTACCTCTCGATTTCGATCGAGGACCTTCGCGAATACATCGGCTGGGACGGCTGCCCGCGGGACATAATCCGGGCGGCAGTGGGCTGCCCGCTACCAGTCCAACATGCCATTAATGGGCAAAAGGAGGAGGCATCGAATGTCGAAATACAGTGTCAATCAGACGGTCTTGCGAGAGGAGAAGTACCTCGTGGAGGCTCTGAAGGAAATGGGTTGCGAGGTTGAGGTCCGCCCCGAGGTCGGGCAACTGAACTCGTATTACGCGGAGCAAGAGGCAAAGGTCGCCAACATCATCCGTCGCCAGCACGTTCAAGGGGTCTATGGCGACATCGGGTCTACGCGTCAGCCGGATGGCCAGCTCGCGGTCATCAAGGATGAACTGGAGGAGTACCGGGGCTAATGAGCCAGGTGGGTTGGCCGAATACAGCAACTCTACAAAAAGAAGCAACCCTTGGCCATGGCGAGGGCAAAGGGTTACACCCTGAAGGGACGGGAAGTGACGGAAACCTCGGAGGGGCAGCAGGTGCGACTCCAATTTGTTGCACGGAGGTAAATCACCATGCAACAGAAACGGATTACGACCACCATCGATGCGCAAGGAATTCCACGCTGGATTTCGAAGGCTCTTCAGGAAAGGGTTGTGAGAAAGCTTTTGATGACTTCCGTGCCAGGGACATGGTGAAAGTTGAGCAGACGAAGTCTGGCTATTACACCGGCCAGCAGGCCCAACAAGAGAAGAGCCAGCGCTGAAGGAGATCCGTCATGCTGCTTCATCCGTTGATTCGGGCCATCCGTGCTAATGGTCCAGGTATACGCGCCGTGGTGTTTTCCCAGGGAGGCAATCTCGGGAGTGTTGGTTGTTGGAACCCGGGAACTCACCCGTTTCATGGGGCTGAAATAGAGCTTGATGCGGCAGCTCAGGAAGTATTGAGGGCACGCCAAGAACATGCATTGGAAGGCATAACCTCTTCCGGTGGCGAGCTCATGCAGCAAGCTGACAGTTTGCTGGAATTGATTCACTGCCTGCATCAGCAAGCCCCAGAACTAAGAGCTTATCCGTAAATAAATATTGAACTGTCGGAGGGATTAAGGCAAGATAGTGGCCCAAGATGCCGCAGATGAAATCTTGGGAAGTTTCCGACGAGTTTTGGGTGAAGGTTGAGCCCCTGATACCCCTTCGACAGCGTTCCGCCAAGCGCAAGTATCGGCGCCGACCGGGAGGCGGGCGGAAGCCGATGCCGGCGCGCCAGGTCTTTTCCGCGATCGTATATGTCC
>JBEKLF010000468.1:0-4557 GCA_050010335.1 Terriglobia bacterium | reverse complement strand
GTGGCGGGGAATCCCGGAGCATCTGCGCTCCGACAATGGTCCGGAGTTCATCGCCCAGGAGTTGCGGAAGTGGCTGGGGAGCTTAGGAACGGGAACGCTGTATATCGAACCGGGAAGTCCCTGGGAAAACGGCTACTGTGAGAGTTTCAACGGGAAGCTACGGGATGAATGCCTGAATGGAGAGATCTTCTACTCGCTGAAGGAGGCGCAGATCGTGATCGAGTTGTGGCGTGTGGAATACAACACCCGGCGACCCCATTCGGTGCTCGGCTACAGGCCGCCGGTACCGGCGGCCTGTAGCCCCCTGGTTTCACCAAATCCAGTTTCACAGCCCCAAGCTGTGATGTAGACTCTCTCACTTGGTTTGGTACAAAATCTCGGTCAGGTCATGTAGCTCGTGGTCGAACTTCAGGAATTTGATCACCCTTATGGCAAGGGGCCAGTATTGAGGCAACAGGATTCGTCTTCTGTTGGATTTTGGCGAGGTCTTTGGGTTGACGGCGCTTGCGACCCACCAAATCTACAAATCCTCAACGACCTCGGCGAGTGCTGAGGGAATCATGTAGAAGCCTTCATCGTTGCGGCCGAGTTGTTTCGATGAGACTTTGACGCCACAATCGGGGCAAATCTCTGCCTCGACGATTGTTCCGGGCTCCGCGTTACCGAATTTCACCAGCAGCTTAACTCGTCGCTTCTGATGCCCTTTACCGCATGACATCGTGTACCCCTATGAGAACCAACCATTCTACGAGTCGCTCCCAATTCAATGAGGCCGGTGGAAAAGGAAAAAGGGTCAAGGAGCGGACCCATCAGCGCCACAACGAAAGCCCCCGAAGTTGCCCCTGGTGGCGGGATTATCGCGGCCGCGGAACGATACACGGACGAGCCTGGGAATGTTGCCCCAGGACCCGCCACGCACTACGCGCAGCCTCCCGGTCGTTGGACCTCTGGGATCCTGGGACGGGCTGTTCTGGTAATAGTTCGTGTCATACCAGTCGTTCACCCATTGCCAAACATTCCCCAATATGTCGTAAATCCCGAATCCGCTGGCTCGCTTCAAGCCGACTTCGTGAAAACCGTTGCCGTTTTTGTACAAGTGCTTAAAGTAGTGAGATGGGTCGCGTATCGCAATGATGGCACTGTCCAACCATTCAATCCCACTGTTATCTGCATACCAGGCGATTTCACGCAGATCATCATACCGCGCTGCCGTGGTCCCCGCTCGCGCCGCGTACTCCCATTCGGCTTCCGTCGGCAGCCTCCCGCCCGCCCAACTGCAATAGGCTTGGGCTTCATCCCAGGTCACATTGACAATGGGCATGGCCGCGTCAACCCACCCAGGGTTTAAATGTCGTCCGCTAAAACTCGGCTCAGGTGGCATCGGCCTTCCTGTCGCTGCCGCGAAGTGTTTGTAGGCGCCCACCGTAACTTCTACTTGCCCCATCCAGAAGCCTCTCGTGATCGTCACTTGATGGGCGGGCCTCTCCCCAGGGCTGCACTCGATGTCTCCCGGCGAGCAACCCATCATAAAAGTCCCGGGCGATATCCAGACGTACTTGAGTCCGTCTTCAGGATTGACCCTCACCTCCCCCGTCGTGGGTCCAAGCGCTGCCAGCGGTGCCTCGACCTTGGCCTCTTGCCCAGCGGTCACCGTAATGTTCTGCTGATATACCTTTTTGCCCGCTGCCGCGATCCGCAGTTCGTGCGAGCCTGCGGCCACATTGTCGATAGATAGGTGCCCTGTCGCGTCCGCTGTGCCCCGGCTGGAACCGTCCAGGTACACCTCCGCCCCGGGCGAAGATTCAACTACGACAGTTCCGGCAAGATCCGTGGGAGGTGCTTCGACCCTGGCCTCTTGCCCGGCGGCCACGGAAATGGTCCGCCAGTATTCTGTCTTGCCCGGCGCCGTTACCCGCAACTCGTGCCAACCGGCGGCGGGCGCAAACTCAATCCCGCGCTGCTCGATCAGTTTCGCACCGGATTCGTCCCCGAATCTGTCCCGCACCATGTTGCTGACCTGCTGCTGCGTGAAGGGCTTCTGTTGCGCCCAGGCAGAAAGGGCAAAGACCAACCCCGTCGCCAGAATTAGAAGAGTAAGCGTTTTGCGGAATCTCATTTCGACCTCGCGAGGCCGTCGTGGACGAAGAAGGAACTATGGGGAGATTCTACGCCATTCTATTTGTGAGCGCGAGTCACGCAACCTAAACTTGTCAGGCTCTATGCTCCGGCTCATCGCCAAAACCAACCACGGTGCAGTCACGGATTGATACCGGCCGGTGCCGCCATCACCATCTCGAAATCGGTACTGTTCTGGTAAGCAGCACAGCGAACCGGGATGATAGTTGACACTAACGATGACCTGACCAAAACGCTCGGCGACATCGCCGGGCACTCCTTGTGCGATCAGCACCGCAGCCTTAGGTAGCACGATTCGCCTTCTCCTCCAATCGTGAGGTATGCCGGAATCACCGATCATGTATGGACTTTGGGCGAGCTACTGGCGTAGGATTTGATGCTAAAATCCTCTTAGGAAGCGGGTAACGATTCCCGCTTCAAAGGGAGGTGCGCAAGTGAAAAAAATCACTGGATACCTATTGAACCCTCTCCCCAAATACCCATGAACAGCGGGATAACCACAGGCCGGGGTGCTGGGATGCCAGCCATCCGATTGGCCCGGATGAATGGTGCAAGCAAAGATGTGGAATCGCGGCATGGAATGAAAAGGGAGCCAGAGGCCAAATCTGGCTCCCCCAATTCCCCAGCAACGCAATTTCCGCCTATTGCCTTGTAAGAGGACCACATGACAATCAATGAATTTGTGGATGTCCTAAGAAACCCTGAAACCGCCGTTGTTGATGCCGGTTCTTATTACAATGAAGCTGGCGAAGAGGGATACTTTGCCAAGCTGCGCCTAAATGGTCGCTTCTATGCCTTTTCCGTGTCTGGAACCAATGTCCCGTTTACGCCCGAGGAGGTTGCAAGCGCGATTACCTCGCCGGAAAGAAACATCCAGAGGGAAAGTTCATACAAAACGCATGAAGACACCTTGGAAGCGACAATCCGGGTGGCTGGACACTCCTACATGATTGGTGCGTTGACACCACCCAAAAGAACGTACGTAAAGATCGACCCTTCAGAATTTGAGGGACTTGAGTAAGTCCCAATTAATGCACCCTCACCGACCGCCTATGGTCGGGATTCAAGGCAAGACTGGAGGTCTTATGGCAGAGATGAAACCCCGCCTCATTAGGGTTGATGACTATGTAGCTGAAATCCTAGAAGGCGACGCAGACCGCTTGCCACCAAGCATGAAAGAACAGGCAGAAGTCTATCGTCAGATGGCACAACGCTTCCGCCAATCAGATAATCAGAAAATGGTGCGTATTTGGGAAGAGCCGGGCGCAATAGAGGGGCCTGATTTCATTATGTCTGACTCCGCTTCTCATTAAGGCCCTCAACGCGACTTTAAGACTCTACCAGTTTCTGCAATGACTTGCGCCAGAGATGTGGCCTAATTAATCATTCCCGCCTTGGCCACGCCCCCTTTTCTCGTACATACAGAGTTGCAAACGCCACCTTTTTATATGGTGCCGGGTCCCGATTAGGCGCACGATGCGTGCGCTATGGTTTGCGTACTACAACTTCTGCTGCGTTCATCAGACATTTGGCGCTACCAGAAGGATGTCGTCGAGGGTTTCGTCCATGACGAGATTTGCCATGACGTTCCCAATTCCAAAGAAACCTCACACATACCAGCAACCACCTCGATCAAACTGAAGCGGGGCCAGGAGATTCTCGCTGGCGATTAGTATGCCTGCTATGATTCAATAAAAAAAGGGAAACCGAGCAAGTAAGCCCCTCGCCACAGCATCATCCGGCTGCTTGCGGACGAGCGGTAGCGGCGCTGGACCTTCCCGGCCATATTTTTCTTCGGCTCATGGAAAACACGTGGCAGGGGGCGGATACTGGTCCAGCCGTCAAGAGGGACCTTATTGAGGATGTGCTAACGGGGGAGTCCAGATGCGTGCGAATTCCCGAGAAACCGAATGATGCGCCATGCATTGGATTGTGCCCTTAGTCCACTTCTTTGTAGGCTGGGGGGCGCTTCCCTCGGCTGAGTATTGGCGAGGAACAGGTTAAGGAACAATGGAAGAGCGCGGCATCAATATTACCAGTTGGTGCTTCGACGATCGATGCCCTGGCGCCGATCACGGCCCGAGCGGTGCTCGGGGGAAGTAAGGAACCAACTCGTGGTGATTCGACAAGTTGCGCAGTCCTTCTGGATCGAGGGCTTACATGCCTTTTCCTGTATTTCGCCTTCAAACGTAAGGAATGTCTTGTACGCCCCGCACCCTTCGCATTTGAACACGCTTGTTGGCATGGAAGCAGGGAGTTTAGCACGAGAAGAGGGAAAGTCGGCGAGATTTATGGTAATGGGTCTGCGATTCAGACAGTGGGGGAGGGCGCGAGGCTGGCGGGAGGCAGGAGCGGCGAGACGAGGGGAATTGGGCGCAGGAATGGGGGCGTGTTGAGACGGGTGGCGGCTGTGTCGTAGGG
>JBEKLF010000467.1:0-4585 GCA_050010335.1 Terriglobia bacterium | reverse complement strand
CTCTGGGAGGAATGGAATCCCGTCGGCAGCTTGCCGGAGGGCGTGGTCATCCGCCTGGCGCGGGTCATGTGGCTCGCGAATCGCTCCGATCGCGCGCAGGAGGGCGCCGCGCTGCGCCGCGCGCAAAGCGCCGGCCATGGCCGCGACAACCGCCTGCACGCACGGATGATGCGCCTCAAGATGACGGTGGAAACTCTGCGCTCGCTCGCCCGCTCGGTGGCGTGCTGGCATTACGTCACCACCCTTGACGACCTGGAAGTGATGAAGAAACTGCATCAGCAGGGGGTAATGACCGAAATGGGTGAGATCGCCCTGGACCTCTTCTACCACCTTCAAATCCCGGGCACGGATGAGGACGGCGTTTCTGAAGACGAGAAGGCGCGCGGTGTCGTCGATAGCATACGGTCAATCTTTGGAATAGGGCCAATGGAACCGCCGGTCGCCATGCTTACCCCCGCAGGAGAGACCATGGTGATTCGACCCGAGGACTCCCAAGAAGCCGGCCCCCCTGATGATGAAGAGGGTGAAGAGTCGGACAAGGATGATCGGTACCCCACCATTTCCCAGGAGGACTGGCCCGCGCGGGAGCGTGCCCGCAAGCTTTTGCGGAACATCCTGAGCCGGCAGGCGGAGGCTTGTGAGGCACAGCGCAGGGCCCTCCTGAAGGAGTCGCTGGCCGGTCCTTCGCCTTACGAATTGGCCGCGGAAATCGCGCCAAGCCACGCCGACGCTTTGCTGATGCGCCGAACGCAGGATGCCAACATGCGGGAAGTCCGCCGACTCATCAACCTGCTGCTAAGGATTAAACGCTATGAGCGTCAGATGGAAGCATTAGGGGAAAAAGCGGCTCTCCAAGATATACCAGAAATGAAAGGGGTTAGCAGTTTAGAGTCAGAATGTCCAAAAGATTTATCTCATTCAAATGAAAACAGTTAGCTTGAAGTACGGGAGCCGGGGAGAAGAAACGGGCGCGGCTCTCCATGATGTAGTAGAAACAAAAGGAATTAGCCATGATGAGCGAGAATTGCGCAAAAATCTATATTACTGAAATTACGATAGTTAGTTTGTATTCCCTGGCCAGAGTCATGAAAGAAAAGGGGAATTAAAAAATGAGGCTCATATCCTGTAAGTTATTGAAAACAAGTATAGAAAAAATGTCGGCTTTTCGGCTCTCCATCATGTTGATGAAAACAAGCGAGTTAAACCGTTCTCTCCATTATGTTGATGAAAATAAAGGAGAAAGGTATTTGGAGCCCTGGAGAAAAGTTCTGGCCCGCATTTCTCACCAGGTCGTAGATGCAAATGCATCCGGGTTTGAGCCCCAACGGGGCGAACTAACAAAGCCCAGGCCAAAGGCCTGGGTTTGCAGAAGGAGGAGCGATGGAGCCCTGAAGGGGCGTGCCACGCTCGACGCGACAGACTGCAGTTCGCCCTTACAGGGCTCGACGTTTAGGGTTGAGGGTCATCTCTAAACCCAGGCCGTTGGCCTGGGCTTTGTTAGTTCGCCCCGTTGGGGCTCCTTCGCGAATAGCGTGAGCTATTGTGACCACGCGGGTGAGCGGTACTGAACTGACACTGAATCCAGCCAGGGGTATAACCACAGTGCCTCTCAGATTCCGCGCGACGCCCCCCCCCGAGTAGGCGCATAGCCGAGTCTGCAGGGAAAAGCCAACTGTCGCGTCTTGCATAGCTCTGAGAAAGTTGAAAAAAGGCGACCTCGACAGCGAGTTGAATCGCCTGGGCGGCGCAACGGTGGCGAAGCCGATTTGCGGTACGAAGAAAAAGGAGAAACAGAAATGGTAAAGACCCTCTTCACACTTTTGATTGCGATGAGCTCATTGAGCGCGCTGGCTCAAACGGCGCCGCAAAAGACCGGCACTGTTCCGATTTATCGGATCGTCGTTGTGGCACGGACGACCCAAGCTATTAATTACCGCCATCGGAGCGGAGCTACCAGGATTAACTTCCAAGGCACCACCCTTATGCCTGAGGCCCGTGGCAATGCCGAGGTCGCGAGCAAGCAGGGGGCAATCCATATCGATTCTGAGTTCCGAGGGCTGCAGCCGGCGAGCAAGTTCGGTCCCGAGTACTTGACCTACGTTTTGTGGGCCGTCAGTCCTGAGGGACGCCCGGTTAACCTGGGCGAAGTCCTGTTCGGCCAGGAGGGCAAAAGCAAGTTGAATGTGACCAGCAATCTCCAGGCGTTTGGCCTGATCGTGACCGCCGAGCCCTACTTTGCGGTGACGCAGCCAAGTGACGTGGTGGTGATGGAGAACGAAGTGCGGTCAGACACCAAGGGACAGTTTGAGGAAGTTGAGGCGAAGTACGAACTGCTCCAGAGGGGACAGTACGAACTGAATGTCAATCCAAACGAGCTGCAACCGATCACGGTGGATTCCAGAGTTCCGCTCGAGCTTTACGAGGCTCGCAATGCGGTGCGAATCGCCAAATGGACCGGAGCGAGACAATACGCGGCGGACTCGCTGGATAAAGCCCAAGTGAGTTTGCAGAGCGCGGAGGACTATCAAGCGCGCAGAGGCAATAAGAAGTCGGAGATCACGGATGCGCGCGAAGCCGTACAAACCGCCGAGGACGCACGCATCATCACTGTCAAGAAGATCGATGAGGAACGCCAAGCGAGCGAACTCCGGGTTTCCGCGGATGCCGAAGCCCAGGCGAAGGCCCAGGCCGACGAGGCAGCCCGGCAAGCGAAACACGCCGAAAACACCGCCGCCGAAGCTAAGGCCCAGACGGCCCAAAATCAAGTAGCGTCGGACGCTGCGGCAGCCAAAGCCAAAGCCGCGTCGGACGCTGCGCTCGCCACGTCCCAGGCTGAGACCGATGCCGCCAAAGCCAAAGCTCAGGCCGAGACGGAAAAAGCTCAACTTGCCGGGCAACAGGCCGAGAGCGACAAAGCGAGCCTGCGGGCACGGTTGTCGCAGCAATTGAACTCCGTTCTGCAAACGCGTGATAGCGCCCGCGGGTTGATTGTCAACATGTCGGATGTGCTGTTCGACACGGCAGCTTTCACCCTGAAGCCGGGAGCTCGGGAAAAACTGTCCAAGGTCGCGGGCATTCTGCTCGCCTACCCTGGACTCAACATTGAGGTTGACGGCCATACGGACAACGTCGGAGGTGATGAATACAATCAGAACCTATCCGACCAACGCGCTGAGTCCGTGCGTGCCTACCTGGTAGCCCAAGGGGTCCCGACAGGTTCGGTCACCGCCAAGGGATTCGGTAAAACCCAACCTGTGGGCACCAACGACACGGCTGCGGGCAGGCAGATCAACCGCCGGGTTGAACTGGTGGTGTCGGGTGAAACGATCGGCGGCCATGCCGGTGGTGGTGCAGGCGGCGGACGATAGGAGAAACAACGCGAGAAAATGGTAGCGGTGGCTCCGCATTGCTCAACCACCCGCAAAGGTTCTGAGACGTAGATCGAGAAGTGACACGGAGAACGGGAGGCAGGTCATGAATATTCCAGTATTAAGTCCAATAGAAATAGCGCTCATTGTGGCATTCGCCGTGATTGTGGTTGTAGGCATCGGCGGGTTGTTTTTTCTCCGGAATCGCCGGACAAAAAGGTTGCGCACACAGTTTGGTGGCGCTGAGTATGACCGCGCCTTGGCAGGTGGCGGCAGCCGGCGTCATGCGGAGGCAGGGCTCGAAGGGCGCAATGATCGTATCGAGTCTCTCCACATCCAACCCCTCGCCCCAGGTGACCGGGCGCGATTCGTAGAGTCGTGGCGCGGCGTCCAGGGGCGGTTCGTTGACAGTCCCGGGGGTGCGGTCACGGAAGCCGACCAACTTCTGCGCGATGTGATGTCAACCCGCGGCTATCCGGTAGCTGATTTTGAACAGCGGGCGGCAGATGTTTCGGTGGACCATCCGTTGGTGATCGACAACTATCGTAAAGCCCACGAAATAGCGGTTCGCCAAGGGCTTGGACATGCCTCCACCGAGGACTTGCGCCAGGCCATGATTCATTTTCGGACGCTTTTTGAGGATCTAGTCGGCGAGCCGGAGTTGGCCCACGCGAGGGCCGCGTCCGCATGAGACTTGGATATTAACAAAAGCAATCCGCCACCGTGGATAAAAGTTCTTGAAGGCGCAGAGGTCGGCCCGGAGGCCCCCGACTACGGTCGCGGGTCGGCGCGCTTTTCACACGATTCCGCTTTTACTTCCTACCCCCTTTGAGCGGAGGTTGCAGGTCGCCTGCCCTCCGCTCTCCTCCCTGCATGGGTGGTAAGGATTGTCTGGCTGAACGGTCGGAAAAGCTCACGTCGTGGATTATAGAGCCAAAACCCACTACCCATTCCCCAACCCCTTGAGCCCGGAGGCCCTCAAGGAGATGGGCTACCAAATCGAGGCCCAACCCGAGGCTGCGCCACTCAACTGTTGTTATTCGGACCAAGAGGCAAAGGCGCGACCTTTTTCATCCGGCCGGATCCATTGCCCGGCGCCTAGCCTGAATTTCCACGGAACGGAATTCGCCTAAGTTTTAGGGTTGTCAGCCGGCCCATTCTAGATGGTCAGCCGCAAAGGCAATCCATTCCACCAAGGGACTGGAACGAGTTTTTCC
>JBEKLF010000466.1:0-4657 GCA_050010335.1 Terriglobia bacterium | reverse complement strand
TCGTGGATCTCCTTTTCGTTTGCTTGGCGGCTCACGATTAGGAGTTTCCGCGATGGACTCCCGGATTTGTCAAACTTCTGCTGCCTCCCCGGCAGAGCCGGGGGGTCTCCCAACGGACTAGGGTGTGCTCAATGCCCCGGTGCACTCGGGATCGAAGCTTTGTAGTGATTCCCGCCTTCGGAAGGCGCCATTGTGGCGTCCACCGGTCGGATCCATGCTAAGGCTCGTCATAGCACTGGATCTGACGCCGTCCGTGCAGGCGCAACAGAAGCCCTTTACCGAGAAGCAGGTCGGGAACATGGTGCGCGCTGGCCGGGGAGATGATTCGGGCGCAAAGCTGATCGAACGGCGCGGGATTGATTTCGCCCCGGCGGAGGATTTTATTCAAAGCCTCAAGGCCTCGGGCCCGAGCGAGGCATTCCTTAATGCCCTGCGCGCAGCCAAGCCGCCCGAGCCCGCAAGCGCGAAGAAGCCGCTGACCGGCTGGTTTGCTTGCCGACCCATTTTCGCGTAAGATGTTGAGTAGGCATAACAACGAAAGGGACCGCTTCGTGACGATCACTTTGCCGCTCCAACCTCAGGAAGAAGCTCGTCTGATGGCTGCGGCTCAGGCCAAGGGCCTCTCGCCCGATGCGCTCGTTCGCGAGGCTCTCGACAAGATTCTCGCCGAGGCCCCCGCTCCCCCGGTCAAGCCCAAAAAATCGGCCTATGGGCTGCTTGCCAAGTACGGTCCTGGTCCGACTGAGGAGGAGATCGACGAGAACCGCCGGGAGATGTTTCGCGGTTTCGGCGAGGAGCTTCCGTGATCGCTGGCGTTGCCGATACGCATACGGCCTTATGGTATCTCCAGAAGAAGCCCCATTTACCGCCGACGTAGTTGAAGCGCTGCGCCAAGTCCCCCGCGCGGAAGTGTCGGACATGCCAGATCGAATCGTGGCGGCCACAGCGGTTTATTTGCGAGTGCCCGTCATCAGTCGGGAGGGGCGCATTCGTTCCTCGAACATCCAGACAGTGTGGTGATTTCCTCGTGTAGAAAAGTAGGAACTATTCTGGCCACACGCAGGGGAAGACCCCTCCGCCGCGCGAGGTGGCAATGAGATTCCCCAAAACGCTGGCTTTTCTCGTTCTGTCGATGGAGTTGGTCCTTGCCCCGTCTGCCCGGGCGCAGCGGAGGCCCGTAGCGCAGGGCCCGCTCTTCGGCCCTGCGGCTCTTCCATCAACATGTGCCGCCGCGGCGCTGCCCGCGAGAGGGCAACAGAAACCCGTAGCGCCACGCTTTAGCCCGGAACATGCTTACGTAGCGGCGAGTTTACCTCGCCATGGCGGTATAAAGCCGCCGCTACGGCATGCCGACCTCAAGGTCAGCGCTACAACGTCGGGCACTCGCCCGGCAAAACCCTTTACCCAGGAGCAGGTCAGCAGCATGGTGCGGGACGGATTCGGAGACGAGTCGGGCGCGAAGCTGATCGAGCTGCGCGGGATTGATTTCGCCCCGGCGGAAGACTTTATGCAAAGCGGGCATAGCGCAGACCTTCGCCGTTGAGATCTGGGGTTCTTCTTGCGGCGTTCGAGCGACAGCACTGTGCCGAAGAAGGAGGCGTGGCCAAGATGTGGTTGAGATTTGGGTTTCTCCAAAGGAAGAACCGCGGACCCCAAAAACGGGGATCCACCCTACCCACTACGAATCAGGTCAGGGCTACGCTTATTTTGTAATTGCTGGAGAACCTTCTCGACCAGGGTTCTTGCCTGTTGGCGGAGCGCTACGCCTTCCTCCGCGAGTTTAACCGTCTGGACGGAGACTTCAATGGGAGAGCCGCGTACTTTTGCTTGCCAAGCATCATTAGAATCGCTCCCCTGCGGGTAGACCAGGAAAGCGGAATCGACGCCGAGCGCCGTTGCATACGCAATCATCTGGTATACATCGAAGTTTTTGAATTCTTCTTCTTTAGTCTTCTTGTACTTTGCATCCACTACCGCCACGGGCCTACCATTGAGCAGAATCGTCAAATCTGGCCGTATCGGCTCGTTACGTTCCTGGAAGAGAGGGCCTTCACGCTGGTCCTTTACTTCGAACTGGCCGTGATTCTCGAGAAATGCCTGCGATATATACTTTTCAAATAGATCGTTCATGTCGAGGACAAAACCCCTGAATCTGATCTCACCCACATTATCCGAAAAGGCAGTCATATTCAGAAACAAGCGTGCCCATGCGTGCAAATCTCTGTAATCATCATTCAGCCGATGGTAATGGAAATCTGGAAACTCACCTTTTCGATGGGCTATCAGACTCACTCCATGAAATCGCCTGATAGCTGCAAAGATGCGATGCTTGGTATCCTCCGTCCAGAAATCCACTCGCGAGAGAACGAAAAGTGTCCAAAGCAGGACTTGGTTTTCGGGAATATCTCGAAGGAATTCTGAGAACCGGCATGAGATTCTGCCTTGCCCGATAAGGTTATGCCGGATATGCAAGTCAAAGGAAATACGTCCCCGAATGGTTGTCAGGTCCTCCTCACGCCACACATAGTCAGAGATCAGGCCACGCCTCAGCTTGATCTCGGTCTTATCCAGGAAGTGCCGGACCAAGGTTTCGAAGATATCTGGAGCTGTCTCGTATTCAACTTCTGCAAGGTCGTTAAATGAGTCACCATGCTTCTTCATGTAGAGCCCATACGCGACACCCAGCATCTCGAGGACGTTGCGTATCGGCATCTTGGGCTGGACACGGACCAGCCGCTTGCTGCTGGGAAGTAAAGCTCGGCAGACGTGGGAGCGGACTTCAATATGGTACAGATCGTCGGCCCAGGGGCCGGAAACGTCAAACTTCAGGCAATTCCGCACAAATCCGGCATCCTCTTGATCCAAACGCACTGGGCCGCGATAATACTCAGACAGCTCTGCAAGGTCAGTCAGCTCTTTCTGATCCGGAAGCGCTTGACCCGCAAGCGTTGCAGACACACTTCTACCCTCCCTGTTTTCTCATCGCCGCCAACCCGTATTTCTTCTCAGTCTCCTCAGGCGACAGAGTGTAGTTATATTCCTGGATAAGAGGTAACACGCTGTATTTCCAAATTCGATGTAGCGCTATGTCCGGAAACGAGCCCCCAGGACGCGGGTCGTCATCCATGAAGTAGCTGTGCCCGATTTGGCAATCAACACCGAAGTCAAGCTCGACTTTCCGGTTAAGGTTGAGGAAAAGGTCCAGAATCTCGTTCGCATTTTGAATCCTTTTTTCCTGCAGCCACGACCGGAGGACCGGCGCGTCCTGATTCTCCACAGGGCGCAGGGGCACAAAGACGAATCTGCGTCGAAGTGCGTAATCGACCAGTGCAATGGACTTGTCGGCAGTGTTCATGGTGCCGATGAGCAGAACATTGCTCGGGATCGAGAAGTATTCGTTTGAAGAAAGCCGGACTTCCTTCTCTCGATATTCAAGAAGATACAGCAATTCGCCGAAGATTTTTGAAGGCTTGCCACGATTGATTTCGTCAATCAACATCACGAAGTGGCCGGGCTTCCCACGTGCCCCATCGCAGAATCTCTTGAAGATGCCTGCTTGGCGTTCAAACACCATGTTTCCGTTTTCCGTCTTGGGCCGGAACCCCTCCACGAAGTCTTCATAACCGTAACTCTCGTGGAACTGGACCACTTCGAAGCGTTGACGAGTAGAGACCTCCAGATTGGCCGGGTCCTTTACCCACGATGCGTATCCATCTTCGCCATACGCCAGGAACCTGCCAAAATGTTCTGCCACAAAAGTCTTACCAGACCCTGGCGGGCCTTCGAGTATCAATTGCCCTTTCTTGGCAACCAATTCATTAAGTTCAGCAAAGAAAGGCGGTTGAAGATGTGTTTTCCCTGTCAGGATTGAATACCTTCGAAATTCCTGCTGCTGGTCCTCATTTTCCATGGGCTCGATGTTCCCTCCGCTTTCGTCATGAATCGATTCCGCATTTTGGGCGTCGATTAGGAGTTTGTAAAATTGCTCGAAACGTTCGGGAACGATGATATGGTTCTTTCCGGATTCTGGCGAAGACAGCCTAGAATCGGGCCTACAGGCAAACATTTCGTCCCACATCTCTCCACAATACCGTGCAACCGTGCTGTTGCGGTCTCCCGAATCCGTCAGGAACCAGTTGCTCACGAGAACATAACACTCGCTTGAAAGCGGGCGCCTCGGATCTTCTAGCCATTGGCGAAGTTCCTCTCTAGCAACTGTCGTCAAGTATCGTTTCCGATGGGCTGTGTGATCTAGACGATCGAGTAGCGCTCCCAAACTCTCTTTATTCACCTTCTCAGGATGCAGAAGCTTAAGGTCGTACGCGCCGGGCTCCGACCGTCTCCATATCAGGCTGGTCTTCCTTTCGGAGAAGGAAGAATCGGGATTCAACTGCATCTGCGACCTCCGGCCTCGATTGTACTCATGACGATCTGTCGTCACGCAGTAAAGTTGTCAGCCCATGTTTCCGTTTTGGAACCCTGAGCCGCTCCGAGTGTACACCTCACTCCGTCGTTTTGGAACGTTCCCGATCCGCTTTCTGCGATTCAGACAGTGGGGGAGGGCGCGAGGCTGGCGGGAGGCAGGAGCGGCGAGACGAGGGGAATTGGGCGCAGGAATGGGGGCGTGTTGAGACGGGTGGCGGCTGTGTCGTAGGGT
>JBEKLF010000465.1:0-4701 GCA_050010335.1 Terriglobia bacterium | reverse complement strand
CCCACGGAAGTCATGAAGCCGGTCAAGACTTGGCACGAGGTCAGCCCTATAGTGACGGAATAAAATTGTAACCCCATATAAAAAAAGTATTTCGCTCAGCGGAGTGGCGAAGTTCGGCTAGGCTGATCGGGAGACTTAAAATATATTTGGCTAGTTTTCATCTTCCTTGAGGGGCTGTAGATCATGGCCGGATTCTGCTGGTATTGCCGTGGATGCGGGCCTTGCGGGCATGCGCCGCTCTGTCCTTCCTTCACCGGCTCGCGCTCCTCCTCTTCCCTTCTTGTTGACACGCTTTTTCGCGGGCTTTGGCTTCGCCGCCGGAACTGGCAACGGGGCCACGGCATCCGCGGTTTGAGCCATTTCCAACCCAAAGATCGCGGACAGATCTTCGCTGCCGAGGGTCTTCTCCGCGCCGAGCCCCTTTCCCCCTAACGGGAGCCTCTGTCCGGCCTTGGCGATCAATTCTTTCTCATCGACCTTGTGCAGCTTGAAGAGAAGCTCGGGCTGCTGGTCGAGGCGGGCGCCGATGGCATAAAGCACCGCCGCGACATGCTTGCACATCGAAGCCCAGTCCGGGCAACTGCACGAGAGTTGGATCTCATCCGGTGAAGGGAAAAGACCGGTCTTCTCCCGGCACATGCGTTCCATGACGCCCGTGGAGAAGCGTCCCTGGAGAAGTTCCACGAGCGAGTCAATGGCGCCACCACAATCCGAGCAAATGGATCGCCATCGGGCCTTCGAGACCGGCGTCACCTTCACCGCCACCTTGTAAATCTCCGAGCCACTGACCATAGCTTTGACCTCGCCGCCGCCAATCTGGAGATCCACCACCGAACCGTTGCGCACGTAGGCCCGGCCGCGCGGCAGCCGGTTCTCGTAGTCGCTGTAGCGCTCCAAGTTTTCGCACCAGGCCTTGCCCCAAAACGTTCTGGCGATGGTGCGGCCTTCGATAACGACCGGTGAGACAGGATGCCCCTTCTTCTTGAGCTTCTCCATTTCGCGCGCGGCCTTCCGCCGCCGCTCGGCCACGGTCACATAGGGCCGCCACCCATATTCGTAGTACATGACTCACGTCTCCTTCAGTGCGGCATTAATGTCGAGGGCAACGAGCTTGAGTAACTCCTCGTCTTTCAGTTCCGTCAGGACCAGTTCGGCGCCGCCTTCCAGCACGTCCTTCGAGATTTGTCGCTTTGACTCGATGAGTTGATCGATCTTCTCCTCCACGGTTCCGCGGCACACAAACTTGTGGACCAATACGTTCTTCTTCTGGCCGATGCGGAAGGCGCGATCCGTGGCTTGGTTCTCCACCGCCGGGTTCCACCACCGGTCAAAGTGGACGACGTGGGAAGCGGCGGTAAGATTGAGGCCAGCGCCCCCCGCCTTGAGGGAAAGCACGAAAAAACCCACTTCTTCGACTTCCTGAAATCGGCGCACCAACTCCTGGCGCTTACTTACCGGGGTTTCGCCGTGGAGAACAAGGCCGGGGCGCCCAAACACCGATCCCAGAAAAGCCGCCAGCGGAGCGGTTACCTCCCGAAATTGAGTGAAGATGAGTACCTTTTCCTGCTTGGCTGCAATGACTTCGGCGATGTCGCGCAGGCGGGCCCACTTACCACTGTCTTCCTCGGCCCAGGCGCCGTCGCCCAGCCACTGCGACGGGTGGTTACAGATCTGTTTGAATCGCATCAGGAACGACAGCACGACGCCCTTGCGCTTGATGCCCTCGGCGTCATCGAGTTGCTCGGCCAGTTCCTTCACCGCCTGTTGGTAGAGTGCTGCTTGCTGGCGGCTAAGTTGACAGAAGGCCTTGACCTCAGTCTTGTCGGGCAGGTCCGCAATGACCTTCTTGTCGGTCTTCAGCCGCCGCAGAATGTACGGTCGCACGAGCTCGCGGAGCGGACCGTAAGGGTTATGGGGCTTCTCCGCAAGACGTTTAACCAGGCTCGTAAACTCTTTCGATGACCCGAGGAGGCCCGGGTTGATGAAGTCGAAGATGGACCACAGGTCTCCCAGCCGGTTCTCGACCGGCGTACCGGTGAGCGCAAATCTTGCCTGGGCGTTCAGCTTTTTGGCGGCCCGGGTTTGCTTGGCCTCGGGATTTTTTATGGCCTGAGCTTCGTCGAGTGCGACCAACCGCCATCGGGTCTCCGTCAACCAAGGGATGCGGAGAAGCGATCCGTAGCTGGTAATGACCAAGTCCACATCTCCGAGATGTTCGGGTCCCAGCGCTTTAAGGGCGGACGCCGGGATTGCCGACGGATGGGCAACTAGCGCTTTCAAGCTGGGCGCGAAGCGGGCAAGCTCCGCGGCCCAATTGGCCAAAAGCGAAGCGGGCGCCACGAGCAGGCTCGGAGGATCTTCCTCCCCCGGTTCGGGCGTTGGGCTTTTAAGGACCAGCAGAAGAGCCAGTAACTGGATCGTCTTGCCGAGGCCCATGTCATCGGCCAGGCAACCCCCCAGACCGAGCTTCGAGAGGAGGTAGAGCCAGCGAATACCCACCTGCTGGTAAGGCCGCAGCGTGCCGTTCAGGGCTGAGCCGGGTTCGACGCAGGCCAGCCCGTCCGGACCGCGAAGTCCTTTTAGCGTTTCGTGTAGCCAGGGCCCCGCGACCACCTGGGCCCAATCGGGGTCGGCCCCGCCGCCGTCGGCCGCGACATGGGCGCCCGCCAGCATGCGCATTGCTTCCCCAAAACTGAGCCCACTGTTGGCGGCGGCACGCTCGATCGTTTGGAAATGTTCAAGCATTCGGCTCAGCCGCTCGCGATCGATCTCGACCCAGCGTCCTCGGACCAGCGAGAGCCCATCCGACTTGGCAAGCAACTCCTTAATCTCAGCGGCAGTCAAAGGCTCGCCGTCAAGCGTGACCTCCATGTGGAAATCGAGGAGCGCGTCCTTGCCCAGTCCGGAGGGCGCCCTTCCTCCCACCGTGGCCGTTACTTGCGGGTGCGAAGGACGGCTTGCCCGCCACGTCGCGGGCATTCGCACCACTACCCCGGCGCTCTCCAGTTTTGGAACATCATGGAGAAAGCGGAAAGCGTCGTTGGGTTTCCAGCGTAGCGGATGGAAGATCTCGCCCGAGTCGACCATGGCTTTCAGCCACGGACAGATTTCGGCAGCGCGCTGGATGGGCAAGAGCAGCGACAACAAGCGACCCTTGCTCGTTGCGCCGGCATATTCGCGCAGCGCCTGACCGAGCGGAAGATGCTGGGCTTTGGCGTGGGCGGAAAGCCTGGTCGTGTAGGTGGCGAGAAACGCAAAGGGCGCCTGATCATCCCTGCGGTTTTCGGCGAGATTAAAGTGTACGCGGCCAACCAGGTTCCACGCCGGGTTGCGGCACTTGAGGAAGTGCTGGATCGAGCTTCCCGACTCCGATAACTCGATGGCGAAAGCTGTGTCCATCTCCTGCCAGAGAGTATGGAGGATGTCCCCGGTCAAGTACTCCGCACCCGTCATCGGAGGCGCTGCCATGGCCAGCGGCTCCATCTCCCCAGGCGGCGGGGTCGGGACGTGTGCTCTCGGGCGGTCAGTCGCGGCGTCTGAAAGCGCGCAGAGGGCCGTCACGTACCGCGTGGCAAGCTCTCGCCAGTAGGAAAACACCGCAGGAAGAGCGGTCCCGACCTCACCCGCGCCGAGTTGAAGAAGACCGTGACCGGAGCCCCGTGCGAACGCATCTTGCAGACGCCGGGCGAGACCGGGGTCCAGGGCCGGCCCCTCGGCCACCGGACCTAAGGTGAGGCGACCGTGCGGTGTGAGGAATGGGGCAAGAAAGTTCGAACCCATGAAAAGTGTCCAGTCCGGGAGATCGAGCCGCGGCAATCAACGAAACCTTTTTACTGCGTCCTGCACGAGGGAAAATAACCGAAGGGGCCCCCCGGCGAGGATATGAATTCCAACCCCCCTTGGCAATAATACGAATTCTCCCGGCCTGTCGGCAAATCCATTCACTTTTGCAGGCGGGCTGACACTCGCCTTGCACGCCGATCCATGGCCTACCATTGGTCGACGAAGATGATGACATCCTGATGGCGATGACGGCTTGCTTGCCGCGTGGCGGTGCAACCGCAAGCTTCACGTTGCCATTCTGGATGCAGAACATCGCATCAGCCACGTTTCCTTGCGAGTATATTGCCTCTCGGTCTTGGGACTCCCGAGTGGTCTTTTGAGCGCCGACCCTCTTGAGGAAGTTCCGGGAATTGAGATTGAGCGTATGTTTGCTCATGATATATGCCTCCGCGGGCCCGATCTTAAAAGTCGGCAACGTCACTCTTGACAGCCCAGAGCGCAGGGGGGCGCGAGTCGCCTTACGCGGGCCCTGAGCTTTCGATAAGGAAGTGCATACGGGCCCCGGAGTGGACCCAGATGGCGGTCCGTTCCACCGCATTGTTCTCGTGTGTAATCGTCACCTGGAATATCCGGGTTCCCAAATATCTTGCATACCGAGAGTGACTCGCTTGTCTTTACAGCATTACTCCCATGGGGCTTGAAGAGTCCTGAGTATTGTTGATAATGGATGTTTCTGGTCCTGAGCGAGGAAGTCGCCGGATATGTGTTTCTCCGCGGGCCCCTCATCCATTGGCTGCCAGTCCTTACCACGCCCGGCGTTCACAATGTGGTGGGATTCGGAGGGGAACCGGCGAGCATTTCGAGCGCGGAAATCGAGGCCATTCGAATGGTGGTCGAGAGCTCGGTCAAGGCAGAGCC
>JBEKLF010000464.1:0-4701 GCA_050010335.1 Terriglobia bacterium | reverse complement strand
GTGGACAACTGGCCGTCGGAAAGGCCGTCAAGAGCCGTGCGGGCGGATCGGATAGACCTGTTGACAGACCGAGCGCTGGTCGGCCGCCCAGCCTGGTTTCTTACTGTCTGAATCGCAGATTGCAGAGAGCCCTTACCAACTGCTCGGGGTGCTGTTTGAAGTCGCAAGTCAGAACGCTGCCCGGAACTGGGGAATGCACACCGCGGCCATCGCCGCCCCTCACCAGGCCGCAAGGACCCTGTCCAGCTCCGGAAGTGAGGTGATCCGCGGGCCTTCCGCGTGCGAGTAAGCGTCGATGCTGTCGATGAGCACGCCGTGCAACCCCGCGAGTTGGGCGCCGCCCATGTCGGTGGCATTCGTATCGCCCACAAAGACGGCCTCGTTCGCCGCCACCTTGGCGCTGGCCAGGGCCATCTGAAAAATCTCGGGATGCGGTTTTTCCACCCCCACAATCGCTGAGTCAAAGACGGCCTGGAAGTAGCCGCGCATGCCTACGTGTTGCAACTGATCTTCGATTGTGCCGATGGAATTGGAAATGACTCCCAGAAAGTAACCCTGCTCCTTCAGGGACGCCAAATAGCCCGGTGTCTCCGGCATCACCACGGACCAGGTGCGGATGTTGCGGAACCCTTCAATCATCAGGCGAATCAAGCGTGCGTGTTCGCGTTCGGGCGCGCTGACCTGACCCATCAATGCTATGAGGTACTCACCCCAGTAATAGTGATCGATCGTCCGCGGCACATTACCCTGGCGAATTTGCGGCCACAGCCAAACATCGAGCTTCTCCTTGGCGGCGCGCTCCGCGGCGTGAAAGTCCTCCACGCGAGCAGGAAAGCCCGCTTCGGTCAGGTCGCGAGCGCGTTCATCGAGCCGGGGATAGAGCAGCGTGTTCCCCGCGTCAAAGAAAATGGCGCGAATGTGTGATGATTTCATTCCCTCTCCTTGGATTTACGGATATTCAGCATTATACCAGCCACTCGCCGTCCGCCGGCGGGGGGAAATAACCTTGACCCATTAGGGGCTTGCCACTAGATTAGGTTCATCCGCTGTTCATGAGGGATCGGGTGTAATGAAAGCAGGTAACATAACGCGGCTGCCGCTCTATTTACCATTTATACTTGGTGTATGTCTGCTGGGGACGATTGGGCGGCTGCCATTGCGCGGGGCGCAAGTCGTAACGAAGCCTGCGGAAGAGGCGCCCGCAACCCCAGCCGCGCCGGACGCTGAACAAAGCGCTTTGGACGATGCCTTTCGGTCGGCGCAAGGCAATCCTCAACTCCTTATCAAGAACTTTGAAGCTTTTCTCGTCCGCTTCCCCCAATCCTCCCGGCGTGAAGCGGTTTTGCGCACCATTTGCACATATGCGCAGGAGGCCAACGCGCCCGATGTCGTCGTGCAATACGGCCAGATGCTCCTGGAGAGGACGCCCAACGACCCTCACCTGTTGACTTTGCTTATGGACGCGCTGGCCCGCCAAAACGACCAAGCAAGCCGCACCCGCGCCATTGAATACTCCTCGCGTTTGATCGCCATCGCGGAAAGCCAGCGTGACCAAGCTGTTGCCGCGGCCGGCAGCAGTAATGCCGCCGATCAATGGGCGGAACGCCTTGCCGGCATCTATGCCCGGCGCGCCGGATTTTATCGAGATTCCGACGAGGTCGATAAAGCCGTCGCCGACTGTGAAAAGAGCTACGCAATTTATCCCACCTCACGCGTCGCCGAGCAACTGGGAGATGCCGCGTTGAAAAAAGGGAATTCCGCACGCGCCCTGGATTATTACCTCACCGCATTTGTTTTTCCTGACAAGAGCCCCGAGCCCGGAAGTCGCCAGGAGATTCGCCGCAAGCTCGGCAGTTTGTATGTGGCGCAGCACCATTCCGAACACGGTTTGGGAGACCTTGTGCTGTCGCACTACGATGCCATCATGCCACAACTCGCCGGACGCTTATCCGCCAGCCCGCTTCCGAACGCCGGACGCCACGATCCATTTGAGTACGTCCTGGAGCGGATGGACGGCACGCCGCTGCCCCTCGCAGGTTACCGCGGCAAGGTTCTGGTACTGGATTTCTGGGCGACGTGGTGCGGCCCGTGCCGCGTGCAAGGCAAACTTGTCGAGCAAGTAGCCGGAAGTTTTCGAACGGATTCGACCGCCACCTTCCTGTCTCTGAATACCGATCAGGATCGCAGCGGAGTGCCCGCTTTTCTCAAGAACCAGGGCTGGACATTGCCCGTGGCGTATGCCCAAGGCTTGGATGAACTGCTCAGCGTAAGGGCGCTCCCCACGCTGGTGATCTTCGATTGCCATGGCCGCGTGGTCTTTCGCGAGGATGGTGTGGACCCCGGAAGCTTCGTGGAGGAAGTGAGCAGGCACCTGCGCGAGACGCTCCGCGAACTCTCCCCAGGCCCAATGCCCCCCTCGTGAAACCGGTAGAGAGGAGTTGGGCGAGCCTCTGGGGGAGGTGATTGCGGCTGTCGGTACGAAGTCTAATGGGGCGGGTCTGCTTTCAACTTTCAACTCTCAACTTTCAACTTCTTTTCCAGTTTCTGCTTCTCGTCCCCGCTCAGGAACGAAGCCTGCACGGCGTTCCGGCATAACCTTGCCAGCGTCGCTCGGCTGAGCTCGAAGCAGCGGGCTGCCTGCCGAAATTCCTCCTGAAGGCTCGTCCCGAACATGGCCGGATCGTCGGAGTTGAGCGTTACCACCAATCCGGCTTCCAGGAACTTCGGCAGCGGATGATCTTCGAATCGCGCGATTAAGCCGGTGGAAACGTTGCTGCTGGGGCAGACTTCCAGGGGAATCCGCCTCTCACGCAGCAGGGCTATCACGTTGGGATCACGAATGGCGGTCAGGCCGTGGCCGATGCGCTCGGCGCCCAGCAATTCGACGGCGTCGCGAATGCTTTCCGGACCACAAGCCTCGCCGGCGTGTGCCACAAGGTGAAGCCCCAGGTCACGCGCCTCGCGAAAAACATCCGTAAAAAGTTTTGCCGGGCCGCCCGCTTCGTCGCCGCCGATGCCGAAGCCCACCACGCCACGCGAGCGGTAGCGCGCCGCCCAGTGCATAACTTCGCGAGTGTGGTCAATCCCGAAGTGCCGCGTGGCGTCAAAGATCCATTTCACCCGCACTCCCGTGCGCGCTGCCGCCTCTTCCGTGGCGGCGGCCACCGCCTCAAAAACCGCATCCACCGGCTGCTTCTTCCACAGCACCACCCCGGCGGCGAAGATGATTTCTGCGTATTGCACGTTTTGTTCGGCGAGCCACTCGATCAATCGGGTGGTAGCCAAAGCATAATCCTGCGGCGTCTCAATGAGGAGGGTCACGATCTTAAAGGCCACCAGGAACTCCCGGAAGTTCCCGTAGTGAAAACGCTGCGCCCGCCGTGCGGTGATCCACTCGTCCACTTTCGGCCTCAAACCGCTCTTGTTCTGCGAGAGTTCGAGCAAAGTTTCCGCGCGCACGGCTCCCTCCAGGTGCAGATGCAGCTCGACCTTCGGTAATTGATCGATGAAAGATGGAAGAGAGGGTTCCAATTCAGGCATGGGTGCTGTCTTCGTGTGGGGCTGGGTTCTAGGGACTGCGGGGCTTCCCCACACCCAGCCCCTAATCCCTAGCCCCTGTTTTTCTCATCGTCCGGGGAGTTGAGGCCGGCCGGCGTTCAGCCACGCTGTGTACCAATAAGAGCCAGCGTCGTGCGCCGCCGCATTGATCTCATGCACCATGATCGGCCCCACCTGGTTGTAAATGCGGTCGTAATATTCGTCGTTATAATCCGTCAAGCCTTCCCTGGCGCGCAAATCGGACCAAATGATGAGATTAACCCAGACGTTGGACGCCAAACAGGCTTGAAAAGCATATTCCGTCGGATCATCGATCTTCTCGGCGCTTTCAGGATGCATGATGAAGAACTTCGAGTACCGATCAATCAAGTGGATATCAAAACGGGCGGATAGGCCTGTTTGCGATGTCATCTGACCATCGAAATTCTGCGTCGTGTGCAGAGGGTCGTGGGCATCCGCAAGGTAGTGTCCCAGCGCGGAAGCATCCAGTTTCACCTCTTCCCAATCTCCGGCCTTCATCGCCTTGGTGAGGCGCAGACTGAATTCCCCGATCTGCCAGGGAAGCACACCGTCGCGACTGATGCGCCAGGAGACGAATTTTTCCTTCGCATGAGCGTAATTATGCGGCAGATTCGAGTATGGGAATACCCCGTATTTGTCTAGGTAGATGTAGTGCCGCATGCGCTCGTAGCGGTCTTTCTTCATCAATTCATCGGGGTCATTGGCGTGCTCAACCAGGAACTGGTGATTGTTTTCAAAAAAGGACCGGATTTCCGGGGGCAGGGTTTGGATCGCCCAGGTATTGACGATTTCGTGTGCGGCCGGACCCCAGCCAAGGACAGGGCCTGTGCAGGTCAGCCAGAGCACTAGAATCGTGACCAGGTTGGCTTTATAACAACCCAATGCTCTGCAAGCATGTTTAAGTACCATAACCCCCCGACGCGCGCTCGCCGCTGAGTTCTAAAGCCGGCCCGTCTATTATAACGCGGTGCGACAAGAATTCAGAACTTAGGCATCCATTGGTCCTGCGATTCAGACAGTGGGGGAGGGCGCGAGGCTGGCGGGAGGCAGGAGCGGCGAGACGAGGGGAATTGGGCGCAGGAATGGGGGCGTGTTGAGACGGGTGGCGGCTGTGTCGTAGGG
>JBEKLF010000463.1:0-4701 GCA_050010335.1 Terriglobia bacterium | reverse complement strand
GCCGCGCTCCAGAACGCTGCGTCCATTGCATCGTTGCTGCTCACCACTGAGGCCATGGTCTGCGAGTACCCGGAAGAAAAAGATAAGGCTCCGGCAGGATCTCCGGGAGGCATGGGCGGAGGGATGTACTAAGAGGTGGCCGACGCTAGTCAGCCGTCGGCAAGAATGGGTTTCCACTGCGCCATTGCTTCCTGGCGCTGTTCTAGCCCTCGTCCGCAGAAGAGCGGATTCTTCTGGCGGGATTTGTGAATTGTCCAGCGACCATCCCGGCCACTCAGGCCCGCCGCACAGGCAAGGACTCGTGAGGAGGACGGATACCCACTGGCTTCGCGGGAGGTGAAATATGAGAATTCAGCTTCGGCGAACTCGCCGCTGGCGGTTCTTCGACCGAAACGGCGCGTCTAAGCACTTGGCTGGATGCATTTCGTCGGCGCCTTGTGGCTCCAATCGTCGAAGGGATTTGTTCACGAGGAGACTCAACCTGCAACTAGACAAAGCCTTGCAGTTTGCGGTGGTTCAATCTTGGGAGGATTTGACGAGAGGTACCGCGCCCTCCTCAATCCGGGTGGAATACCAAGGTGAGCCGGGAACCTCTTTGGATTATCTGAGGGTCTGGTCGGATAGGGGCGGGGGTTACCAGCGCCTGGTTTGCGACTACTGGACCTGGACCTCGCCAGCCCATCCAAGCGGAGTGCACTTCACGAATGGATACCACTCTGACGGGTTGGGTCAGGCTCTGGACTTCATCATGAAGAACCAGGATCAATTCGCGCGTCCTTCCGATGCTTGCCGCGATGGCCTGGTTCTGATTCACCCGCCCACCGGAGATCAAAGGGCGGAAGCCACCACTTGGAGGGCTGAAGGGCATGGCATTGCAACGAACTTCGGCAGCGCTGCCGATGAAGGGGCGCCACTCTCTGGGACGTCGCTGACAGACCTCCACCCAGGAAGCGCGTCGCTGTGAGGCCGTAAGCGTGGTGGTCCTGAGCACAAGTGTAGATGGGGGGCTATAGCTGATGGCAGAGAAAATCAACACCGACACTATCCTGATTAAGGAAGGCACGCTTTTGCCGGAAAGCTTGCCGTTAGAAAGCGATCCGTATTTGAAGGGCTGGAGGCTGGTCAAGAATCTGGGTAGCTCTGGAATGGACCGGAAACTCTGTGAGGTGGGATGGACCTTTTTCTACATGGCCGGTGAGGTCAATGCGATGGCCTTCGGTTCGGATTCAGAAAAAACGACCCGCCGGGCAGTTAAGAAGGTCATTGCCAACATGAAATCGGACAGATTCAACTGCTTGGAAATATCCCGAGTGGCCGCGAAGAGTTTCCTGGGGCTGCCCTACGTAACCGTCGCTGCTCACCAGAGACACATTCAGGAAAGTTTATATCTCTTCCACGCCAAAGAGATTGCCCAATGGGACGGAGCGAGGTTGGCGGCCATTTGAACAGATGCGCAGAGTTCGCACAGGAGGGGATTATGTCGGTAAGAAACGGCGACAAAGCCAGATTCGGCAGATTACGACGGCAGAAGATTCTCCTGCGGAAGCGCATCCGGGAAATGCGGGACGCAATGAAAAACAAAACAACAGGGACAGCAATTCCCGGGTGCAAGTATGACAGCCCAACTTCGCTGACGCTCGACTCAATTGGCTGAAGTCGGGAAGGCTGACGTTTAACGGATCGAACGAACCTTGCAATCGAAGTGTATCAAGTCCCCTGAAGGAGGACTGCAATGACCAAGGCTCGCAGACTGGTAGTTTCAGTATTGGGGGCCGTGCTGGTGGCGGCGCCCTTGATTCGCTCGCAAGATGTGAAGCCCTCTGAGGCAAAGGTGATCGTTACACAACCGCTGGCGACCCTAGACCTGGGATCGCAGCCCCGGCGCTTCCTCGACGGATGGCTGCAAGCGGTCCCTGTTTCGGCGCCTGCCATGGGCGCACGGGATCTTTCCCGTTACCGGAATTTTCAGTTTGGAGAGACACTGCCGGCACTCGCGAAACAGGCGGGCCTGGAACTTTCTGACGTGAAGCTGATCCATGAACGTCCGGCGGTCATGCAAGAACTGGAATGGCCGATCTGGCTCTCGGCCGGCTCTTCACCGCAAACAGACCCGGTCAAGACTATCCTGTTCAGCTTTTACAACGGGGAACTCTTTCGCATCGTGGTCAATTACGATCGGGAGGAAACCGAAGGGCTGACCGCAGGGGACATGATCGAAGCGATTTCGGCCAAGTACGGGATGGCCACCAAGCCTGCAGGCACCGAGATCGCCTTTTCTTCGAGTCAGGTTTACAACGATAGCGAACTCATCATCGCCCGTTGGGAAGACTCCCAGTACTCGTTTAACCTGTATCGTTCCACTTCCCAACCGACTTTTGGAATGATTGCCTTCTCGAAAAGAGTTGATGCCCTGGCCCGGGCCGCGACCGCAGAAGCCAACCGATTGGATGCGCAAACGGCGCCCCAGCGGGAGATTCAGCGTCAACAGAGGGAAGACGAGAAGAACCGCATATCGCTGGAAAAAACCAGGCAAGAAAACAAAAGCAACTTCCGCCTTTAGCCTCCAGCGACGGCTCGAAGGATCAGCCCTGCAGGGCACTCAGGAGGTCGAGGCATGTTTATCAATTCGCTGGGTACGACATTGAGGCTAATTCCCGGATCTATAATTTCGATGTGATGGACCCACCCCGGGAGGCACGCGAATTCACTGTGGAAATTGAGTCCAAGACGTCTCGTTGGGGCTCCTTGAAACTTCAGGATGGGCCGGGCATCTGTTTCGAGCGATTGCGGCACGAACTGGAGCGGGAGACACCCGAGTTATATGCTGAGTCCCACCTGCGCATCGGGGAGCAGGATGTCCAGGAATACCTGTGGCGTCAGCATCCGCAAAAAAAGGCCTTCGGGCACAAATCGGACCTGGCCAATCCCTTGAACCCGCACCAAATGCGAGTATTCCCTGCAGCCGACAAGCCTTTTGCGGGTTTCCGGACCTGAAAGCCGTTCCCATGAAGGAAGAAATCTCAGCGCTCCTGTTGCACCAACCCACGGAACCACAGCGCGTCCTGCAAGAGGGTCTGGAAGGGTGCTCGGTCAAGGTCAATTGGCTGAGAAACTACGGAGAGGCTTTGCCGCTGCTTAAGGGGGCGGATCCACCCCACCTCGTTTTTACGGAAGCGTTGCTTCCTGATGGCACCTGGACGGACGTCATTAAGCTGGCGCTTGAGGCTCTTAAGCCCGTGAAGGTCATCGTGGTGTCGCGCCTCATCGATATGAGGCTCTATGTGGAGACGATGGCCGGCGGGGCTTTTGACTTTATTGTGCCTCCCATGACCAGCGATGAACTCGCTCACGTCCTGGCGTGCGCAGTGGACAGCGTTTTGAACCTGCGGCGAACGCAGGCCATGGCCGCGGCCGTTTAGCCCGGGCCGTTGTCGCTGAAGCGACCAAGGCCCCCAGCGCTTGGCAGGGATGAAGGAAGATATGGGCATGTAGCCCTTGGTTCAAATCTTCGACCGACCTACAGGAGACTCATATGAGAACACTCCCGCAAGGCCAGTACATCAAGCACGTCCAGTACGGCCTCGGCGTGGTGACCCAATCGGACGCCGAGCGCACCTCCATCGACTTTCACCTCCACGGGCCCAAGAAATTTGCCACCAAGCTCATGTTGGTTGAACTGACCGACCAAGCCCCTCCGCCAAAACCTCGGCCCGCCAAGCGCAGGCGAGCATCTACCCAGCTTCCTCCCGTCACGATATCGGCAAGTGGCAATTGAGCGAGAAGGTGGAGCAGCCGACAAGGCTACGAATCTTGCGGGGTGAAAGTCCTCGTGATGTCAATTACCTGTATTCGGGCGGCGAGCATATCCGGTGCGCGCGGAGCCAACGAAGCACGCTATGCCCGGAGGTGAAAGCCTCGGCTTTCCTATGGCCGTAGCGCGCAGCGGTGGGAGGGACTTGCGAGGCAAGCAAACTCGGCGGCCTGAACATAAAGAAATGTGATCGTGTACATGACGCAAGTTAGAAGACCGGCTGCCGCGAGTGGAAGGACCCCGTAGTGAGAAAAGGGGCTGCGCCAACCCCCCGGGATCAGATATGCGGCTCCGACCCGGAGGGTGCGGCTATCTTGGCTCTCGATGCTTCATTGTCGGCAGAATTTATCTTTTCGGCCGGAGGTTCGTTCTGCACGCGGCTGGGAAGTTTTTTCTGTCCGCGCCGTTCGGCCTTCTCGCGCTGCTTTTCCAATCTCTTCATTTCCTTCTGGCGTTTCAGCAACGTAGTGGCCATCGGGTCTCCTTCAAATCCGAATGTAAGCTGACAATACCCCAACTGCTTCGTTGGGGACTACCAGCGTGGTTCACGCGGCTGGCGCGGGGCTTCACGGTAATCTTCGTTTGAGAATCCTCCCCGTCCTCGCCCTCCACCCCCGCTGCTACGCGGTGCAGTTCGCTCCGTCTTGGGACGTGCTTCGTTCACCTTAAGCGCGCGGCCCCCGAACTCTTTTCCATCAAGGCCCGCAATCGCCTTGGCCGCTTCTTCATCATTGGGCATTTCCACGAAGGCAAAACCGCGAGCTCGGCCAGTCTCCCGATCCATCGCTACGTGGACCCGCGTAACCTGCCCGAACCCTTTGAACAGCGCGGTCAACTCACTTTCCGTAGTTTGGAAGCTCAGATTGCCAACAAAGAGGTTTTTCATTTTT
>JBEKLF010000462.1:0-4750 GCA_050010335.1 Terriglobia bacterium | reverse complement strand
CCGCATTCCTCAGTCGCACCCCGCTCGCGAGCGGGGTGCGACTGAGGAATGCGGGCGAGCGCGCCCCCGGCCTCATATTCCCAACTTAATTGATAGACATTCGGGCAGGGGGGTGTAGCAAAATCCCCTCAATGCGTATAACCCCTCTAATGCGTTGACGCTCAAGCCCAACGGGCCTAACATTCCTGCTCAAAGGCCTCCTCCCACCCACTTACGAGCTAGCCCCTAGCCTCCGGTCCCTACTCTCGAAAAATGATGGGAGCCCGGATAAGAAAGGCTCCCGACTTGCTTTACAGGCCTTTATCTTTCAGGTCGAAGCCTCTCCGCTAATAATCCTTCAATGAGAAACTTCTCGCTGATCTCCAAGCGATTGCAAATGATACGGACACCTCGCGGCGACCGGCAAACTGAGCTGACGCTGCACAGTCAATGGGTGAGTCCTAACCCACATTTCCTTTTTGAACTCTGAGTAAGTGGTTGTATGATCGCGCCAACGCCAGTATCCATGCGGCTTTGAGAGTAAAGCGAACTCTGTGGAGGCTCGATCCAGTGGGTGAGAAACAAAATCAGCCATTTCAGCTCTCGTTTAACCCGTCTTTGAAAGTTGATTTTCAAGGATCGCGGGTCACTTCTGACGGTGGCCTGCTTTTGGTGCGCGAGTTGGATGAGCGGTTGGGATTGAGTGCGCTCATCGCCGAAAACATAAGGGACAGTCGGCGGGGAAAGAACACGCAGTTGCCGCTCCCCGATCTGCTGCGACAGTCCATCTACAGTCGCTTGGCAGGATACGAAGACTTGGACGATGCGGAGCGGCTATCGCAAGATCCGACCTTTCGGTTGATCGGCTCCGAGAAGATCTGGGAGCGCGGAGCAGCGTTGCCTTCGCGCCTGCATTGGTTTGAGACCGAGGTGCTGAGCCAAAAGGAAAACCTGGCCTGGCTGAGCCGAATTAATCGGGAACTGCTGGGGAAGGCGGAGGACTTGGATGCACCCCAGCGAGTGGTGCTGGACATGGACAGCACAGAAATCCCGGTCTACGGAGAACAGGAGCACAGTGCCTACAACGGGCATTTTGAATCGACCTGCTATCACCCACTGTTGCTGTTCAACGGGGAAGGAGACTGTCTCGCTGCGAAGCTGCGGCCCGGCAACGTGCATAGCGCCGAGGACTGGGAGGAAGTGCTTCTGCCAGAAATCGAGCGCCAACAGGAACTGGGGAAGGAAGTGGTGTTTCGGGCGGATGCCGCGTTTGCCAAACCGGAGATCTACGAAACGCTGGAAGAGCGGGGAGTGAAATATGCGATTCGCATTCCCGTGAACGACAACCTGGTGCGCGACATTGAAGAACTGCTGACGCGCCCGGTGGGACGGCCCAGTCACAAACCCATCGTGTGGTACAAGGGCTTTCTCTACCAAGCCGCCAGTTGGAAGACGGCACGACGAGTAGTAGCGAAGGTGGAGTTCCATGCCGGAGAGTTGTTCCCGCGAGTGGGGTTCATCGTGACGAACCTGGAGACACCGAGCCGGGCGGTGGTGCGGTTCTATAACAGGCGTGGGACAGCCGAGCAGTGGATCAAGGAAGGCAAGCAAGCCGTGAAGACGACTCGCCTCTCTTGCCATCGGTTCCGCTCAAATCAAGTGCGGCTGACATTGAGCCTGCTGGCGTACAACCTGGGGAATTTGTGGCGGCGTCTGGCGTTGCCGAAAGGGATTGAGAACTGGTCGCTGACCAGTCTGCAACAGCGGTTGGTGAAGACCGGAGGACGGTTGGTTAAGCATGCACGATACTACTGGCTGTTGCTGGCGGAAGGACACCTGAATCGGCGGCGGTTCGGAGCGATGCTGGGCCGGATCTCTCTGCTCCCGGTACCGACGGGATAGAAAGCTGGTGGTTAGTTTCGCGGGGGAATCGGTTTACAGCGTTGGAGTGAGGGGGAGGTGTGGCAAGAGTGGGCCGCAAGTGGCGTAATCTCGGCTGTGCTAGTTCGGGATTTCGTACCGAAGGGGGGGCGATCCGGGTGAAAAATGTTACACATTGACGCGAACAGGGATGGGAGGGACAGTGGTGGCCGTCTTTGGTGGTCAAAAAAAGGAGATCCGGGAATAATTATTTTACTTTAACACTACTGCGAGAAATTATCTGCTATACTCTGCCCTCAAGTTTTGGGTGCTCGGCTGTGAAAACCTAGTTTGAACACGGTGCTTCCCAGGCCCGGCACCGCGAAAAGGAGACGGCCCCATGCGAAAACTGTCATCGGTTATGGCCTTGGCACTCGTTCTATTTCTTGGAGCGCCTAAGGCCCACGCAGGTACAACGACCTACACGATGATTTTTACGGTAACGTCGTTTCAGAATGCGAGCACGCCGCCAACGGGCTATTTCACGTACGACACTACGGCAAACCAGTTCACGAGCTTCGTGATCAATTGGGACGGACTGGGGCCCATTGACATCTCGTCGACCGTCAACACTTCTACGGCGTCCAGTACACCGGCATGTCCGGGCGTAAACAACGCCCAGGCTAATTTCTTTATATTTACGGTACCAGCATGCGGCGGGACGCTAAATTGGGACGCTATCGCCGAGCCGGATTCGGCCACCACATTTGAGCTTCTGTTTGGCTTCTCTTTTCCGTCCATTACGGGCAAATTTGAAGCTGGTAAGGAGTTCGCCGGCTCGGTGCCCAATGGTACGGGTGGTTTTGATGCTGCGGAAGGGACACTTGCGGTCGTGGTACAGCCGAGAACCAGACCGCCGGTGGGAGGCTGGCTCGGTCAGATCATCCGAATGGTGGCTGGACCGGTGTATGTGCCACCGGGTGTTCCCGTGGAATTCACCATGGGATTCGTGGATGTCAACGGAAACGCGATTGGGCCAAGTTCGACGAATACGCTCAGCGCGGGAGAAACAGCGACGCTCGATTTGGACGTGAACACCTTGGTGCAACAGCTGGGGCAACGAATAGAGGTGAGGCCAGTAGTAACGGCTGTGGGAGGTGCTCCCGGAGCAGCGGCGGCGGCCCCGGCTGCCACGGCAGTGTCGTTCGCCGAAGTGACAGAGGTGATTGATAAACTGACGGGCTTCGGCCAAGTCCTCATACCAGACGATGCGGGATCTCCTGCAAACCCTGCGTTTGAGTATCAGGGTTTGGCCGGTGGACAAACCATGCGATTTAATGTTTATGCTTCCGCTCCAAATTCCTGTAGCGCGATTTTGAGCTTCGTGGATGTAAATAGCAACCCCATCGGCTCGAGCCAGCAGGTCAGCCTCCCACCGGGAATGGGAACTTCGCTGGACTTGAACGCCAATACCCTGGGGCTGCGATTAGGCAAACGAATTGAAGTAAAGCCCGTGCTGACGGTCGTCGCGCCCGTGGCAGGTGTGCCGGCGAACAATTCGGATTGCCGGGGCAGCGTCGAGGTGTTCGGCAACCTAGCGGGGAAGACCTGGACGTACCAATCCGGCGGGAATTAGTGGACGTCCCAGACCAGAACTGAGGAAGCTGAGGTGCAGCGTTTGCGGACACTGCACCTCATACTTTCTTTCCAATTTCGCACGCAATGTTGGCGCATCCACCTTGCTAGCTCATCAAAGCCCTGCTAACCGCCGCCTTGCCAAGACACTTAGTGCCCGATTACTTCTATAAAAGGGGAAGTCAATCTAAAACGGAAGCTGCGGGCGGTGCTGCTTTGGCATGACCACCGCGTTGTTTTTGGAGTTCGTCCTGAAATTCCTGGTTTAAACCTTGGATCCGTCTCCCGGCGAAGAGGCCGGATCGCAGGCTGCTTTGGTGATCCATGTCCGCCCCAGGGCCGTCTCAGGTCAATCTTGGGGAGGAATCTCGCGGCGATCAGGTTTTGTCTTGCAGGCCCTTCGATTGCCCCTGCATCGGTCTGAATTTCTAACGACGACATCCCTCCACAAACCCCTTCGACCTCTTCCTAATTCCTGTTTTTCCTCGTCAAGTTTCTTAATCGGTTCGTTGAAAACAAAGCACTTCTTGGCTTCGTTTCGTAAACTGCCTACCTACCGACCTCGTTCCTCCCGCGCTTTAAGTAGCAAGGCCCGGGGGGATCCGCAGCCATTCGGGAGCGCACTCACCAGAAAACTTGATCACGCTGCGCGCGGCATGCCACGCCAGAGTGCATCGCCGCTATCTGTGCGAGGTGCGGGCAGGACAGTACTGGAGGCTCGAGAACCTGAAGTCGTTTGACGAGTTCCCAGCGAGGCGGTTCAGGGTGTCCTGTGGAAGCGGCGATTCGCACGAGTGGCGCGTTTTGCATTCTTCCCATGGTCGTGTTATTATGACTATATTATTCTCGCCCCGAGGTGATGCTGTGAAGGAAATGGCAGCCGGTATATTCAAGGCGCAGTGCTTGGCGATCATGGACCAGGTCCTCCAAAGCGGGGAGCCCGTCTTGATCACGAAACACGGCAAACCCGTGGCCAAGCTGGTTCCCGCCGGAAAACAGGCCGATGACATTTTCGGCTACATGACGGGCAAGGTGAAGATCGTAGGCGACATCGTGGGGCCGAGCACTCCGCTGGAAGACTGGGAGTGCAAATGATCCTTCTCGACACCCACGTCCTGATCTGGATGGCGAGCGACCCAAAGCAGTTATCCAAGAAGGCCCGCGATGCCATTCGGGACGCAAGGCAGAAGACGGGGGTTGCCGTCGCCACTATCACCCTTTGGGAGCTGGCGTGGTTGGCGGAGAATGGCCGCATTCAGGTTGTGGGCAGCGTGGA
>JBEKLF010000461.1:0-4803 GCA_050010335.1 Terriglobia bacterium | reverse complement strand
GTACCCGGTGATGTTGATGATAATAAATGTACTTGTGCGCCGGGAGAGCGCGGTGAAGCTAGTACGCCTATCGAAAGCAAACCGGAATTGCCGAATGCCCACGGGCACGAATTCACCGCCGCCAACGCCCCCGAGGGATCGACGCCGGAGGCCGGAGTCACCCCGCCGTGTCCAATTTCCGGCAGGCGGTAAAAAAGATGTTAGAAAAAGACGAGCGAAGCCTGAATGTGTATGAAAACAAACAAAAACATGGTACATTGCCCGAGAAAAAAGCGGACAATTCTACACAACTGAACGACATTTTATACAAAGGAGCACGTGATTTGCGGAAGTCGTCGGCTCTTTTGTCAGTAATCGAGCGTTGCGGAACGAAATCCCGAGCCTCAAAAGGTAGAGAGACGAAGATTGCACTTCCCAGTTATAATGGCCGGCTGCACAACCCGAACCCTATCGTTGAGGCGAAGATGGCGATCCACAGCATTTATACCCTTTCCCAGGATGACCCCGAAGCGCGCAACTGGTTGAGTTTTTTCCGCCGCCGCGGATATAACCGCCTGACCAATGTGCGGATTGAGCGCGTGATTTGGCTGGAGGGGTCATTTAACCTGGAGCGATTGATGCCCCTGCTTATCAATTCGCTTTATCAGGTTCCGGCGTCAACGTCGCAGCTCGATCCTCAGCAAGGACCTATCGTGGAGATTGCCTATCGCCCCGCCGTTACCGACCCGGAGACGCCTTCGATCCTCGCCGGGGCGCAGGCACTGGGGGAAGGCGGCCTGGAATTCGCCCGCTTGAGCCGGCGTTACCAATTCTGCGGGCTCGACGAGGCGGAGGCCAGAAGCCTTGCTGCGCGCTTCCTTTATAACAAGATCGTCGAGAGAATTCGCGAGCCGCATGAGGCCGTGACCACGCTCCACCCCACTGGAAAGCCTGACCCGGTGGGGACGGTTTCTCTCCGTGGCCTCGGCCCGGATCAGCTTGCGGCCCTCTCAAAGGAACGTTCCTGGTACGCCCCGCTTTCGCAGATGAAGGTGATTCAGGCGCATGAGGAGGAACGCGGCCGGCCTTACACCGATGCGGAGATTGAGATCCTGGTGCAGAGCTGGAGCGATCACTGCTACCACACCACGTGGAAAAGCCTGGGCCTGCTGAAAAAGCTGATGGCCGCCACCCGCCAGATCAATCACCCCCTGGTGGTTTCATCCTTTACCGACAATGCCGGCGGGATGGATTTTGCCGATGGCTGGGTCGTGACGATTAAAGGTGAGACGCACAATTTCCCCAGCTCCATCGCCCCCTTTGGGGGAATTGCCACCAAGCACGGCGGGGTGATTCGCGACACTCTGGGTTTCGGCAAAGGCGCGTATCCGATTGGCGGCACGACGGTTATGGGCACCATGGACCCGCGCTTGGCGGAGAAAGACGTGCCGTCCGGCGCGCTCCATCCGGAGTTGATCGTGGCGGAGTCGATTCGCGCCACGGCCTATTACATGAACCCCATGGGCATTCCCATGATGCACCCCGTCTACCGGTGCCATCCCGGCTACGCCAAGTGCTTTGCCCTAGGCCACTCGATAGGGCTCTTGCCCAAGAAGTACGTGCATAAGGAGCCGCCCCGGCCGGGTGACATTGCCGTACTGTTTGGCGGCGCGACCGGGCGCGACGGCGTCCACGGCGCCACCGCCAGCTCCGCCGTCATGACCGGAGAGACCCTGGAAAAGGAATCGGCCGCCGTCCAGATCGGCCACCCCATCACCGAGCGGCGCTTCACGACGGCCATTCCCATCCTGCGCGACCAGGAGTGTACCCGCACGATCACGGACCTCGGCGCGGGAGGCATTTCGTGCGCCGTGGGTGAAATGGGGGCCGAAACGGGCGTGGAAATCGACTTGGACGCCGTACCGCTAAAAGACCAGAGCCTTACGGCATGGGAGATTCTCCTCTCCGAATCGCAGGAGCGCATGCTGATGGCGGTGCCGCCGGAAAAACTGGAAGAAGCACTGGCGATTTTGCGCCGCTTCGAGGTGGCCTCGTGCATCCTCGGACGCTTCACCGACACCGGCCGTTTGCGGGCAAAATGGCAGGGCGAACTCGTGGTCGACCTCGGCATGTCATTCCTCTGGTATTCGTGCCCTATCGATTCGACCCCCACCGCGCCGCCGGAGCGACATCTTGTCCCCCTGGAAATCCCCGAGCCTCAGACCCAGGTGGATTGGCAAAGCGCGGTCTGCCGGGTCTTATCCCACTTCCACTGCGCCGATCAGAGCCCCGCTGGGACGCGCTATGACTCGACGGTGCAGGGCCGAACCGCCGTGGGACCTTATGCCGGCAAGAACCATCGCATGCCCACCAATATTTACGTCTCCGCCCCCTTGCGGGGAAAGCCGAACGGGGTCATCACCACGCTGGCCTTCAATCCCTTTTACGGCGAGATCGATCCCGCGGCCATGGCCCGCCTCATGATGCTGGAGGCGATCACCAAGGCGGTGGCGGCCGGCGCCGATTACCGTGAAATGGTTTTGTGCGACAACTTCTATACGCCTCGTGTGCGCCCGGAAACGGCCTTCGAGCTGGTCGAGATGGTGGACGCCATCGCTTCTCTTTCTGTCGAACTGGGCGTGCCGTTTATCTCCGGCAAGGATTCTAGCTCGGGGACTTTTGAGGCCGGAGGGCGAAGAATCGAAGTGCCTTCGACCCTCGCCGTGGCCGCGATGGGCCGAGTCAACGATGTGAAGGCGATCGTAACCAAGGATTTCAAGCGCGCCGGGAATCACCTGGTGCTGTTGGGCCGCCACGACACGGAGGCGTTGGGGGGCTCGGTTTATGCCGACTCCTTTGGGCAGCGCGGGAATCGCTTGTTTGATGCCTATGACCCCATTTCCATAAAGGTGCAGTGGGATTACCTTCAGGACCTCCACGCGCGAGGGAGCTATGTTTCCGCCTCCGCCATCGCGGAGGGGGGCATTCTGCTGCGGTTGTTTGAAGCCGCCTTTGGGTCAGGCCTCGGCGCGCGGGTGGATTTCGACGGCATCCACGCCGCTCGCCGCGACGGCCTGCTTTTCGGTGAGTTCATCGGGTCGTGCATGCTCGAAGTGCCCCCGGATTTCGATATCCCCGCCCAACTCGCCGGCATCCCGCATTTGTTTCTCGGCAGAATAACAGAGGCGCCTCGGTTGGTGTTTGAAGAGCACGGGGCAGTGATTTGGGAGGAAACCATTTCGCATTTGGCTGACAAATGGAGTGAAACTTTTCGTGAGGTGGTGAAATGAGCCAGGCGACGACCGCCATCCTTTACGCTCCCGGAACGAATTGCCATGAGGAGACCGCCGCCGCGATTGAGCTCGCCGGAGGCAAAGCTGAACTCGTCCTGTTGAAGGACTTGATCGATGGCGAAAGCCGGCTCGACGATTATCAAGCGGCGGTGGTTCCGGGTGGATTCTCCTATGGCGACCACCTGGGAGCGGGAAGGATTTTCGCCACCATGCTCGTGGCCCGGATGCGCGATCAGTTGGTGCGGTTTTTGGACGCGAAGAAGCCTTTGCTGGGAATCTGTAATGGCTACCAGGTCCTGACCGAAGCAGGAATTCTGCCCGGCCGGAATCCCGGCGAGCGCACCATGGCGCTACTGGAAAATCAGTCTGCCCGCTTTGAAGACCGCAAGGTCCGGCTGATCGTCTCGACGCAGGCTTGCACCTGGACCGAGGGTCTGGCCGGCCAAGTGCTGAATATGCCTTCCGCCCACGGCGAGGGACGCCCCTTGCTCTGCGCTTCCGATTCATCAACCTCGACGCGCGCCGTTTTCTATTATGGTGACGAACATGGCCGCCCCACCATGGACTATCCGAGCAATCCGAACGGCTCGCCTGGCGCCGTCGCCGGCATCACCGATGAAAGCGGCCTCGTGCTGGGCCTGATGCCACATCCCGAACGCGCCTCGCTCCCCACCCAATATTCCCAAGATGGCTTGAGGATTTTCCAAAACCTGGTCAAGTGGTTGGATCAGTAAACCTATGACCCAGGCGAACCTGGGAGCGCGGACATCCTGCCCGCTGTGTGGGAGCGTCCCTCTCCCGCCACCTGGAAGTATTTCCATTTGGTTCAACAAAATTGTGAGTAAGATATTCTTACCAAAGAATTGAAACTTTCCACCAAGGGCCAGATCGTACTTGCCGGGGCAATTCGCCGCCGACTCGGCCTCCAACCCGGCGACTTGCTCGACGCCAAGGTGCAAGACGGGCGCGTCGTTTTGCCTCCGCAGAAAACGCGCTTTTCAAACGCGACCCTCCGCGTTGACCCCCTGACTGGTCTCCCGGTTCTCAGCGCCGGGGCGGGGGCTCCGCGTTTGAGCAGCAAGCAGGTTCGCGAAATTGTGGCGGAGTTTCCGTGAAATACCTGCTGGATGTAAATGCCCTGGTCGCGCTGGGCTTCCTTGAACACGAATTCCACGAACGGGTTGCCCGATGGGTGCAGAAGTCAGCCGCCACGGGAACTCCCGAACTCGCCATCTGCTCGATTACCGAACTGGGTTTCGTGCGAGTCCTCGCGCCAGCGCCGCAGTACGGGTTTACGGTGGGCCAAGCCCGCGACCTGTTGCAGCGGCTTAAGGCCGCACTAAGGGTGAACTTTACGCTAATGTCGCTAAACACGAGGCGACTTCTAGCTGTTTTCTGCGATCAACTTGGCGAGTCCAGCCAGGATCGCGATCCAGCCGCCTTCGTTGCGCTCCAGGTATTCGGGAGGGACATCCTCTTGGGTCAAAGTGAGATCGCATCCTGAGCCTGACGCTGCAATATCGATCGTGAC
>JBEKLF010000460.1:0-4808 GCA_050010335.1 Terriglobia bacterium | reverse complement strand
ATCGGTGGTTTCGGCAACGACGGCTCGCGCTTTCGAGACGAGTTTCCAATCGATGTGTCGTGGTCTTGACATGCCGCGATTGTATCATTTTTAGTCTCATCTTGAAAGCGAGCTAGAATTAAGCACGTAGGAGAGTCCCTGACGCTCAACCCCGAGTGGGCCAGGATGCAGCAGCAGCTTACCGATCAGGAGATCCAGAGGCTTCAGGCTAACACCCGCGCCACGATTGCCGCTACCCAGGCGGAAAATGCTCGCGAACAACAGATGATGAGGAACATGCAGCGCCAGAACGACAACTTCAACGATGTGATCAACGGTGTGACTTTCACGCGCGACCCCCAAACGGGCCAGACGCGCGAAGTGCAAACGCGTCAGGGCGGACCCTATTGGACCAACGGCCTCGACACAGTCGTGAACTCAACTTTTTCCCCCGGCCCCGCGTACCACCAACTTCAGGTCATCAGCCGGTAGCACCGCGTTTGAGTTCTTTCCTCCCCTATGTCGTGCACTCCTCGGCCGAATGCGGCGGATCTGTTATCTGCATAGGTTGGAGTTCGGTGTCCCCAAACCCTGCTTGGCTTTCCTGTTGCTGGCCCTTTTACGGTCTGAGGCCACGAGGCGGAATTACGTGTGTAATTCCGCCGGGACGAGTAATTCGGGTTGATTTCTCGGGGGTTGAAACAGAATGTCCGTATATCCGGAGGGAGAGAGGAGGCGCACCCAAATAAAGCCATCAAATCCGCTGAGTCGAGCATCTGTAGCCCCGAGCCTTTCGGCCTGGGCGGAAATCGTGCCGGCCATCGCCGCTGGGTCAGAAACGTTATCCAGCAGAACTTCCACCGGCCGGGGCCTGCCGCGAAGCTCCTTTAGTGCCTGGAGCACTTGCGACTGCATGGCCAGGCAGGGCTCGGTGTGACACTCCAGCATCTTCTCAACAGCATAAAGCGCGGAGTAATTGACGCGATCGATGAAGGCCATGTAGAGGTGCTGGCTGGTGGGAATGTGGTGGACTGGCACCATCTCCGCCACTTCTAGCAGGTGAAAAGGGACGAAATGTGCGTAATCCAGGAACCTTCGGCTTTGGTTGAGGGGAAAGACCGGTATGGACCATTGGATACCGAGAATCTGGGTAACTTGCTCTTCGGTGACGGCGCCGATGTGCCGGAGCCATTCCCCCAGGCGGCCGCTGCCCGAGTCTCTCTGTGCTTTCAGCGCCTTTTTGAGTTGCTCATTATCCACAAGACCCCGAGAGAGCATGAGCAGCCCAAGGGGAACACGATGAGCCTTGGCGGGCGGCGGAGGCGTTCCGGGCAGGAACTGCCCGATGGCGGAAACGAGGGCTTGATCGAAGCAATCCGTGCTGCAATACCAGTGTCCATCAAGAGAGTGGCCGCGCAGAGGTTCCAGCCAAGTCCGCCATAACCGCTTGCCATGGCGACAAGCAGGAGATTCACATTTTCGCGCGAAGCGTTCAACGTTCATTTTTGCCATGCAGCATGCTCCCGATCCCGTCAAGCTCTTAAGGACTCGATTCGCTCCATGGGACTTATGATTTCCATCACTCGCAGCCCGTAATTGCCATCCACGACCACGACTTCCCCGCGGGCGATTACCTTCTTTCCCACCAGAAGTTCAACCGGGTCCTGGACATACTGATTGAGTTCCACCACCGACCCGGCACTCAGGTCCAGGATGTCGCGCAGCACCATTTGGCGTTCACCGAAGCGCAAGGTTACGTCCAATTCCACGTCCATCAGGAGTTCAAGTTTGGGATCGCGCGACGGTACCAATGGGGCGGGCGGCGGCGTTGGAGCCGGCAGTTCAAGAGGCTGGGCAACTGGTGGGCTGATGGGGTTCAAAGCCGTGACCAAAGTGGAATCGAGCTCGGCAATCAGAGTCAGGGGCGTAAGTCCCGGGCTGTCCCACTGGATGCCGGACTGTAAGGCGGGCTGACCTGGAAATGGGTCTAACCCCACCCACTTGAAACTCACCTCTCCGCCCGCCAACTCCTTGAGGGCAGAGGCGGCCGCACCGGCGAACTGGCGGAACAATTCGGCGATGGCGTCCCGGTGGTCATCACTCACGACCGAACTTCCGTCCTCCGGCTCCGATAGGAGCAACTGTGCCAGCCTTACGGCATCCTTCTTTGACAGTATGAATCCCTGGTTCCCTGACAGGTGCTGGGTGGCCTCAAATTGGAGGGCGATACTTTTGTCCTTCAGCGATGCGAGCAGTGCCCGTGTGGCCTCGGGGGAAAGTTCCTGCCAGGTGTGGGGTGCGCCTGCCACTTCCTGGAGGACGCGGCCGATGCTTGTCCCCCAGGCTTGCAGGTACTCCTCCATTTTCGGGCTATTGGGGGCCTGCTCTTCTGCACTCATGCGGCCTCCTTCTGAACTAGGTCCAAGGAGCGCACGCGTCCATCCACCTGCGCCGCGCGACGGCGCCCGATGCGAACCGGGTGGGCGTTGAACAACTCCTTGCCGCTGACCAACAAATTGGCGGTCCCCGCGAGGGGGCGATCCAGTTTCAGAATGTCACCCTGATCTAATGACAGGATTTGCGAGACAGGAACGCGCTGCTCCGGCAAAACCAACTGGATGGGGAAGACACAATGGTCAAGCCGCTTGCGCATTTGCGAGGTACTGTCCGCTGTGCCCTGCCGCTTTCGGTAAGAAGCCTGCTGAGTGAGCTTGCGTAAAAGCGCGTTGGCGACGGCGGCAGGCAGGGCTACATTCAGCATTCCGCGCGCCTCGGGCATGCGAATTTCGAAACTGAGGGAGAGGATTTTCTCGCTGGGAGGCATGAGGCGGGAAATATCGGCCTGCCTTAGACGCTGGTCGAAGGTAAACTGAACTTCCAGTACCGGATGCCAGGTATTCTCCAACTCTCTCCCGATGATTCTCACCACGCTTTCCAGGATCTGTTCCTCGATTTCTGTGATCTCCCGCACGGTAGCTTCCGCCCGGCCGGGCCCTCCCAGCAAGACATCGATGATGGGAAACGCCAGGGGCAGATCGATTTCGATTGCGGCCGAAACTCCCATCGGGCGAAGCGTCATCGATACCAGGTAAGTCACCTCGGGGATGCGCTGCAGAAACTCGCCATAATTGAGTTGCTCCGCCGACACAAGATTGACCTCGAAGGCAAGCCGCAGGTAGGCACCGAGCGAATGCGTGAGATTCCGCGCGAAAAGCTCATGCAACTGGCTCACCGAGCGGATTTGCTCTTTGGAGATTCGGGCCGATTGGCGAAAATTGCAGGCCGCCAAGATGCGCTCCCCGGTCGCGGCCTTCGGTTTCTCGGCAACCCGCCCTTGCGCGGCTCGAAAAAGAGCGTCAATCTCCTCTTGGGTTAGAATCTTCTCCATAACGACTCCATTGCGCCGGCCTGGATGGGGGGCGGACTATCCATTCGTGGGGGGGATGTTTCGATCAAACTTCTCATTCTAGCTCGCAGGCGAACCAAGGCCGCGGAGTGGATTTGCGAAACCCGCGCTTCCCCCACCCCCAGCACCGCCCCAACTTCTTTCATGGTGAGTTCTTCGAAGTAATAGAGAGAGAGAACCTGCCGCTCGCGGGGCTGAAGTTCACTGACCGCGCGAGTCAGGAGTTCGCGAAGCTCCCCTTGCAGACATTGCGCATAAGGCTCCTGTTCAGGCCCCTCGGGGGGCGCGGCTAAACTCTCGCGCTCCTGGCCCGACTCGGTGAATTCATCCTGCAAACTCCCGAGGTCGAGCCCCCGCAAGTCGCCCAACAGGCGCTGCAATTCTTTTAGCTCCATCCCCAATTCAATGGCCAGTTCGGGTTCCGTCGCCGGCCGTCCAAACTGCGCCCGCAGCCGCTGGTGTGCCTGCTCGAGTTGGCGCGCCTTCTTGCGCAAGGGACGCGGGCTCCAGTCGAGATCGCGCAAGCTGTCGAGGATCGCCCCCTGAATCCGGTGTTTCGCGTATGTCTTGAGCTCCACATTCTTGCTGGGATCGAATTTGTGGAGCGCTTCCATGAGACCTAGGATGCCCGCTTGCACCAAGTCGTCAAACGGGATGTGCGAGGGTAGGCGGTCGTGAATCCGGCGGGCGATGTATCGTACCTGCGGGAGCTGTTCCAAGAGCAGGCGCTCCTGATCCCCTGCTTCGAGAGAGGAAACAGACTCATAGGCTTTTCTGGCGGTGTTCATAATCCTCACCCTTTCCCTTTCCGCTAACGGTCTCTTCCTCCACTCCCGGCACAATCGGTCCACCCCTGGACCTCTTACCTCGGGCTTCGGACCTTTTCACCTGTTCACTGCACAACCCCCATGGACTGAATGGATACGGCGGCAGGAATCTCCGCCGGTGACAGAACCACCACTCGCGGAAGGAATGGCTCCATCAGGCGGCGCAGGTGGAAACGCGTGGGGCTGCTACAAAGAACGATGGGCGAAGGGACCGACAACGGTTCACCCAAAAGCCTCTTCATACCCTCCAGGACGCGGCGAATCAAAGAGGGTTGCAGGGCGCTCGGTGAACGGTTGGCTGCTTGCGGATCCAAAGCCTGCGCGAGTTGTTCTTCCACCGCCGTATCAAGCTGGATGACGGTGAGCTTCCCATCGTCCCCCAGCAAAGGCTGAACGAGGGCGCGGCCCAACGCCTGCCGGACGGTTTCCACCAACAAAACCGGGGTCTTGTTCACACTCGCGGTGTCAAGGAGCGTCTCTAGGAGCCCGTCGGAGATAAGGTTTCCAAGTCTTTACCCTTTGCCGGCCTTGGTCTCATTGAGTCGGATGTTGGGCCTTTGACCCCGGCCAAGCCGACTGGAAGAGGACCTCGCCAA
>JBEKLF010000459.1:0-4811 GCA_050010335.1 Terriglobia bacterium | reverse complement strand
GATTTCGCAAGCTGTTAGTGAGTTTTGAAAAGACCAAGGAAGGCTACGTCGCGCTGTTGGCCTTGGCCGCGGCCATGATTTGTTGGCGGCAAACAATTGTTATTTACGGATAAGCTCTTAATTCCTTATTCGCGTGGAAATCCTCATGCGGAACGACCACCAGAAGGCGTTCCGTCGACTCGTGCGCGAGAGTTGCGGAAACCGGCGTCTTGCCGCTGCCGGCGGCTTCCAGCGGGTAGAAGAAGACATCATATTTTGCCGTGTCGAGTGGGCAGCCGGCTTTTGTCCCCGCCAGGAGTTGCAGCTTTTCATAAGAGTCAGGAAGTTCGAGCTTGCCCGTGTAGTAGCAGCGATAGGCGACCGCGGATTCGGTGGTCTGCGTGTGGAAGTTCTTCGTCCGGCGAAAGCCCAGCTTCTTTTCCAAACGCTTGACGGCGGTGACCAAGTCTTCGCGGTCTGTGGTGTTGGGATTTTGAGGTGTATTGGCGGCCGCAACCGCGCCCGCAAGCAGCGCACCAAGCGCAAGCGTTACTAGAAAGGGGATTGCGGATCGATGGGACACGCGTCTGGCTTGCAGCCTCTGAACCGGCGGCGCGCACTGGGCCTTTGAATTCACGCTTTCATTGTAAACGCATCTCTCGCGGTATTTGGCCAGTTTGAATTGGCAGCGGTCATTTCGCGCAGATTTCGGGCGCAGCCCGTCTTGGACTGCGGTAGCAGCAGCTACCGCCTTCCGCCTTCAACTCATACGGAAACGGTGCGGGAAGAAAAGCGGTAGCTGCTGCTACCGCAGTCCAAAACGCTTCGCGAATGTGCACGTGAAAACGTCCGAAGCCGGGATCTTCTAGCCCCTATGCGTCTTGATCTCGTCGTAAACGATGAGAGACAGCACCACGAGAATCCACACGGGGAAGACTCCCATGCCAGGAATCGCTTCAACGACCAATCCTGGCAGGAGGGCCCACCTTCGACCGAGAATCAGGAACAGCAGGCCTGCCGTCGCCAGGTCAATCGCCCACTGGACCGGCGGAGCAAACTCGGCCCAGATGGAAAAGAAATCCGAGACCGCAGCCACCCCAAAAGCCAAGGCAAATCTTACGCGGGAGAAACGCCGGATCGGAACAAGCTCGTGCCCCGTGCTCAAGACGACAGGTCGACTTTCGATTTTCATCAACATGGTGTCCACTGTCTCCTTGTATGATTCCCGAAGCCTATCGTGCCATGATCGCGCCAGACCTGCAAGCGATGCCCGGGAGGCTGTTGATCCCCGAATCACCTTTTTGGCATTTTTGCCAGCCGGAGCGGTGAACAAAGAGTTGCCCCGCGCCAAGCGCAATTGCTCTACGGCCTTTCCCGTTTGATGTTAAAAAACATGGTGAGGTTGTGATGATATGAAACGCAGAGATTGGGAAAACCGCGCCTGATGCTTTGCTGAAAATCTGAAATGCCGCGGGATGGCGCAGACCGAAGCTCGGCGACCTGGAATAGCACAGCAGGCAGAACAGAATTCGTGCATATCAGACTCTCCTGGTGTGGCAGCCCTCGTGGTCGCTCTAGAGCATGCCCCTACGAGGGTTGGGTGTTCGGCGGAACTTTTCGGCGGTTGAACCTCTGCCCGGAAGCAGGTAGACTGACGGACGTGGCCCTTAATCAACCCCTCAACCAAGCCGATCTCGACGCACTGGCAGACTTCCTTGATTCGGACCGCGCACCAGATGACTCAATGGACCTCTGCGTACTCGACGGCTATCTGACCGCCATCGCCATTGGGCCGGTCTCCCTATCGCCAAGCCAATGGTTTCCTCGAATTTGGGGTGAGGTGGAAGATCCAGCCTTTGATTCTCTCGAACACGCTCAGCTTGTCTTCGAATTGATCGTCCGCTTTTATAACCAGATTGCTCGGAGCTTCATGGAGGCGCCGGAAAGATTCTTCCCATTCTTATACGAGTACGTCGAGGATGGCGAGCGAAGGGTTTCCGTAGAGGATTGGTGCATTGGATTCAGCCTGGGTGTTCACTTGCGAATCGAAGCCTGGGACCCGCTTATTCGGGACAAGGAATACTCGGGATTGCTCGCACCGATCGCCGCCTTCTCTTTGGAAATTGCCTGGAGCGACGTCACCAAAGGAAATGACCCGAACGAGGTGCGCGAGAGGCTAATTGCTCTCCTGCCATCGGCCGTGCAGGCCATTTATGCCTACTGGCGCCCTGTCCGCGAGAAAAGGGCGCACGGCCTGGTGTCGGATTCTTTTCATCTGGGTGGAAACTCGAAGGTCCGTCGCAACGCTCCATGCCCCTGCGGCAGTGGCAAGAAGTTCAAGAAGTGCTGCGGAGCCGCTATGAGAACGTGAGCGAGTAACCGCGTTCAGGCAAAACTCTCAGTTTGCCACCCGGCGAGCAGGCGGTTCTACCCTAGGTATGAGAACTGCCGTATCCATACCCGATGAGGTTTACCATGGCGCGGAGCGCCTGGCGCGCCACGCGCCGCATCCTGGGAGTGGTAATCTCTCAAGCCGAGAGGTAGTGGCGCAGTTTGACGTCGTAGCGGCGAGTTTACCTCGCCATCAGGCGGCGTAAAGCCGCCTCTACTTGGTCCCGGCACTCCTGGCCCGGTCCTCCCATCTAAGGCCCCACGCGAGGTGTTATAATGCGAGCTGTGGGTGTAACAAGAGTTGGGCGTGTGCGCTGGCGGCCCAGATCGTCCTGAGCGAGAGTCTGACGGTGGCGCATGGTACGCTGTAGAGCCACGGCATGGATATTGAATGGGACTCTACCAAGGCCGCCAACAACCTCCGCAAGCATGGGGTTTCTTTTGATGAAGCATCGAGTGTCTTCTACGACCCGTTGGCCGTGACGGGCGCCGACCCCGACCATTCGGAAAGCGAAGAAAGGCTGATCACATTCGGGACGTCCCCGGCCGGTCACCTTCTAGTTGTATCTCATACCGAGCGTGGTCAAGCGATCCGGATTATCAGTGCTCGCAGGGCAACTCGAACCGAGAGGCGAATTTATGAAGAGGATTAAGCCCCCATCCGATGGCCTCCGACCGGAGTACAAACGCTCTGACTTCAAGAAGCTTGAGCGTGGCAAGTACTACGAGCGGATTAGGGCAAGCTGTAACGTCGTGGTACTTGATCCGGAAGTTGCGGCTGTCTTTCCGAATTCCGCGGCTGTCAATAAGGCTCTCCATTCTCTGGTCGAAGTGGCCGAGAGCGCATCGCGGCTGACGTCGGGCCCCAAAAGGTACTCTAGAGCCGAGGCGCGCCTGGAGAAGCGCCGCCCGCCGCTCACCAGCCGACAAGTGAGGAAAGAACTTGGCCTGGACGATTGAGCACGATCATCGAGGCCTGAAAGATCTCAAGAAGCTCAACCAGACGACCCATACGCGGAGTTCTTATGTGGACAGGATCAGTAGTTTCCATCTACGTCGCATCCTCAGCAGCCGCCCCGACGCGGACGGTCGAGGAAGCTCGTGCGGTTGCCGGCAAGGGGCTGGAGGGTGACCGGTACTTCGACGGCCGAGGGACATGGTCGGCGCACCCGGGCTCTGGCCGCGAAGTTACGCTCATCGAAAGTGAGGCCCTCGACGCCCTGGAGAGTGAAGCGGGCCCCCACTTTGCGCCCGGCGCCCACCGCCGCAACGTGGTCACGCGCGGTGTGCCATTGAATCATCTTGTCGGCCGCGACTTCCGGATTGGGGAAGTGGTGCTCCGGGGGATGCGGCTGTGCGAGCCCTGCGATCACTTGGAGAAGCTTACTCAGCCCGGTATAAGAATGGCCTCGCTGCACCGCGGCGGCCTGCGCGCTGACGTCATTCAAGAAGGCACCATCCGCGTCGCGGATCCGGTTGAGGAAACAGCGGAGAGCGGGACCGCGTGACGAGTCCCAGTATGCCAGCATTTTCCATTTCATTTCGCAATTTCTAATCGGTAACGCCAATCTGAGCAGCACTATTGGTGCCATCAACACCCAAAACGGAAGGCGGATAAACCACATCATCTCATCGAGGTCCCTATGAAACTTCGCCGTGCGCGACATTGACTTGGGATATCGCGTCCTGGCGAAATTCGGCACCTGTCGGCGGGCGGAGAAAATCGCCGTGACTGAAGGAAACGGAATAATGGGCATATTAGGCGACCGGGCCGTTCTTTCGTTGCGATCCCAGACCCACAGGATCGTGTAGGTCGCCAAGCCGGCGAGAACCCAATAGAGAATGAAAAACTCTCCAAAACCTACGCACAGGGCCACCACTCCGAACCCGGCCAGGCAGAGCGCGAAAAAGGTTTTGTCAACGCTCCACCGCCGCCCAGTACGGTATCATTCAGCCTCCACATCGGAGGCAAGAACGAGGCGGAGACGGTTAAGACAATCCCATCCTTCCTTCGTTGCGCGGATTTCGTGATCCTCGGTGTCGGAGTAGAAAGACCACGCGGCGTCCTTGATTGCCCATACCGACTCGTCTTGAGTGCCACTTGCAATCTGGAAGAGAGTATCGTCAAATTCCTTAGAGCCGATTCTCTGGTCCATGTAAGACTGAATCGCTTCCGACATGGCGTCGCGAGCGTGGCGGTCAATCATGTTGGCTAATCCTGGTAAGATTCTACATACCAACATGGGCTGCTGCAATAGTAGTAGTAAGTAAAGTAGCGCGGACCTGCTTTGTAGTCCAGCGGGTGGCGCAGACGTCGCTTTCTATACATCCGCGCATAAATAAAGGGACATGATGGCTAGCAAAAAGGTAGCAGCCGGGGTCGGATCAGCTCCGGGTAGGATTGCATATCCTCGAAGACCCGGGTCAAAGTGGCGACCAAT
>JBEKLF010000458.1:0-4823 GCA_050010335.1 Terriglobia bacterium | reverse complement strand
CGCCGCTCTTCCATCGAAGGCAAGTCCGTACCATCCTGCCGGGAAAGGAGATCGAAGAGCGCCGTGGGTTGATAGTGACGAGAGATGAGGTAGGCAATGGTATTGGAAATCATCACGGGAAGAATGATGGAGTAGTTGCCGCTGACCTCCAGCACCATGAACACCGAGGTCATGGGCACACGCAGGAATCCCGCGAACAATGTCCCCATGCCCACCAGCGCGTAAGTGCCCACCTGGCCCGTGAGCCAGGGAAAGAAATGATGTTCGATGCTGCCCACGGCGCCACCGATCATAGCGCCGATGAAGAGCGCGGGTGCGAACATCCCGCCCGGCGTGCCGCTGACGAAGGAAAAGCTGGTGGAAAGGATTTTGAACGCCGCCAGCAGCGCCAGCATTCGCCAAGTGAACTCGTCATGCATCGCCTGGTCGATGAAGTCGTAGCCGGCGCCCATCACCTGCGGAAGCCCCAGGCCGATTACCCCAATCAACAGTCCTGCCACCGCGGGCTGAAAGTACTGGCTCCAGCGCGGTAGAGCCTTCAACCGTGGCCGCGCGTAGCCAATGAGTTTCACCAAGATCAGTGAGGAGATACCCCCGATGACCCCCAGGGCCGCATACGCCAGCAACTCGGCGGGATGGACCAAGTGGTACTCAGGAATCCGGAACAGCGGTTGCTCACCCAGAAACCAGCGCACCACCACCACACTCGAAACCGCCGCAAGCACCACCGCCCCCAGCACCCCCGCCGTCCATTTCCCGATCACCTCTTCGATGACGAACAAGACCGCAGAAATGGGCGCATTAAAAGCTGCCGCCAAGCCCGCGGCCGCGCCCACGGGCGCAATCAGGCGCACTTTCTCGCGCGAAAGCCGCAACCGCCGCCCAAGCGCCGAGGCGATCCCGGCGCCCATTTGCAGCGAGGGGTCTTCAGGCCCCAGCGACTGCCCCGTCCCGATGGCCAGTGCGCAGCACACGAACTTGCCAATCACCGTGTTGAAAGGAATGAAGCCATCATAAATGTACAAGGCCGCTTTGGTCTGGTTGACGCCGCTGCCCCGCGCGCGTGGGAAGAATTTGATCACCAGGAAAGCGACAATCAACCCGCCGACGGTGGGCACCAACAAGGTACGGGTCGGGGGTGGCGTGAGGTCCGAACCGAAAACACTCAGGCGCGTCCAGTCGATGGCGATCCGAAATAGGACGACGGCCAGGCCAGAAATCAGGCCGATGATGACCGCCAGCAGAAGGAAAAGCTGCGGTTCGCCCAGCATCTCGCTCTCGGGCTCCCAGCCGATCCTCTTGCGTAGCTTGTCCCAGGCGGCGCGCGCCGCAGTATGGGTAGCGATTGGGGACGCCGGAGGTGTCGGCGAGGTACTGGTCATGGGCGCCCCCCTTCCTGTTGCCGCGCGATCAGTACCAGGGCAAGGTCCAGGCCCTGCGGCTCGCCACACGCTTGGGATGCCGCTTTTTCTATTTCGAAGACCAAGTCCATGGTGTTGGAGAGCAATTCCGAATCTCGACTGAGACTGCGTTGCCGCATACTGGGTTGGAACGTGGTGGCCTGCGCGTAAAGCGTATGGAGCGGGTCGTCGTGCGCGGACTGCAAGTCGATCCCCCGCTGCGCGGCGCAGGCTTCGAGGCGTGTCATCGCTTGGTCAAAGGCCTCCCGCGCGCGCTGCCCCCGCTCCTGCTCCCCCAGCCGGGGGATAAAGGGATCCAGATCCAGCACGGCCCGCGCGGTGTCCCGCATCGCTGCCGCCTGCGTCAGATTCGGGTCCTGCTGTAAAGCCCGGTTCAGGTAGCGTTGAGCCTGCGTATATTGGCCGGTTTGAAAGTAACATTCGCCCGCCCCCACCAGCGCCGGCGCCGAGCGTGGTTCCGCGGCCAGCGCCTGGCGAAAGAGTCTCAACGCGTCGTCGTACCCGCCAGCTTTCATGAGCAGTGCGCCGACCTGAGTCTGCAGTTTCGCATCGGGCGGCAGATTGCTGGCTACGGCGATCAACTCCGCGCGCGCTGCGGCCTCCTGATCAGAGTGGAGAAGGAAATCCACCAACTCCAGCCTCACCGTTCTGCGCCGGACCGCCGGATTGCCGTCCCAGTCGCTGTAAACTGCGTCATGGAAATACTGCACGGCCTCCGGGGTAGCACGCTCGCGCACCGCCAACCGCGCCAACTCCAGGTTCACGGGGCCATTCCCGGGGTCACGTTCCCGGAGGTTCAGCAGGTATGTGCGCGCCTCCGGAACACGCTCCGTGGCCACGAGCGCCTGGGCCAGCCTCAGTTGAAAAAGAGGATTGTCGCGCGAGTAAGCTAGAGCGTTGCGAAAGTCCGCCAGCGCCGCCTTGGCGTGCCCGGCCATGAGAGCCTGTTCACCACGGCTGTACCAATCCTGCGCCAAGCCCCTTTCCACCGCGTGATAGCGCCTGACGGCATAGCCCGTGATGACGAACAGAAGGATTATTAGCACGAACACAAGGATCAGGAAGGTATCGCGCCGCTGCAACCAGAAATAACCAAGGCGCTCGGAGCAGAGAGGGCACTCCGGTTCTCCCCAGGGGATTGCTTGCCCACATTTTGCACAGCGGCGGTCCAGTTCCATGTCGATATCTCAAGAATTCCCGCGAAGGTGGAGGAACAGCGTCAGGTACCGCTTGGCGTTGCTCGTAATCAGAAAATGCTCGCGGACGTGTTCATGACCTTGCTCCCCGAGCTTGGCAGCGATCGCAGGGTTGGAAAGTAGAAAACGGATCTGGTAGGCCCTGCCTTCCATGTCATGAGCGAGGAGACCCGTATGTTTGTGAATTACCTGGGTAGGAATCCCGCCGACCGCGGAGGCCACGACGGGCTTCTTCTTCGATAGGTTCTCTATGACAGTCAGACCGAAGGCCTCGCGCAAGCTCTTCTGGATGATGAGCGTTGACTCGCGCCGCTGTGCATCGAGCAGCCGGCTTCGGGCCGCCGGCCCGGAGGCCTGGCTGCGAAAGGGTTCGTCGTACTCACGCAGCTTGGACAGGGCCTCCATAGAAGAGAGTCGGGGGGCCTGAGCAACTTCTTCCACCGACATGTCGCTGAAGTCCACAACTCTATTCCCGAGTTCGGCAGAAAGTTTGACCAGTTCGCTGTTCCGCCCACGATTCTTGCTGTACATCTGGCCGTCAAGGACGGCGAAGGTCTTATACTTGCTGAAAATATTGGCCTCGTCAAATTCGACCACGACTTTCTGCCGAAACGCGCTATGAGCGGCAAGCAAGATCAGGGTCAAGGTTAAGGTGAACACATTCACAAATGGGACTTTAGCATATAGCGGAGCATACCGCTCACGCTGATTGCCGATTCCGTGCGCAAGCACTAACGTCACTCGCGAACAATCGAAGACACACCTGCGACAGTGTTGTGCAAAGTGGCGTGGTCCCTACCAACAGTTTCCAGAGCACGCAGCCGAAGAATCCTGTAATTCGTAGCGGAAAGAGAATTTTGCAGCCAACCATTGGAATGGGTTTGGTCCACCACGTCCAAAGGAGCGCCGGTTGCATTGGACAGACAATTCCAGGATTAGTTGGCCGTGTAGAGCTCAAACGACCGGAGAGGAGGGCCGGTTTCCAAATGATGGTGAGGGCCACCCGGTTTTAGCCTGTACCAAGGCCTCTTTACTTGACTTAAGATTAGTACGCTCCTGATGGCAACATAGGGCTTCTTGTTACGCACATGACGCCGGTACCCAATGACCGTGTCCAACGAACGTATCGTGTTCGCATAGCACTGTTCCTGATCGGCGCTGTGCTGCTCGTTCTCCTGCTGAGCTATCTCTATGAAGGCATTCAGACTCTTAATGCATTGGAGCAAATCGAAAGCGACCGAGACCGATGGCAGCGGCCATCCGACGTGATCCAGGCACTGAATCTCCACCAAGGCAGCGTAGTGGTGGATTTCGGTTGTGGAGTTGGCTACTTCGCGCTCAAGCTTTGTCCTCTGGTCGGCAAGAACGGCGGCGTCGTAGCGGAGGACATTCGCCAGCAATCGTTGGTTTTCCTTCGGATTAGAGCGTTCCTACGAGACCAGCACAATATCAAGACTATTCGCGGAGTAATGGATGATCCCCGACTCCCCGCAGGATTTGCAGACGCGGTCTTGATAGCGAATACCTATCACGAATTAACAGCGCCAAAGCTAATCCTGCATCACTTGGCCGACTCGTTGAAACCGGGCGGGCGTCTGGTCATTATCGATCGAAGTCCGCGATCCGGGTTCGTGGCGTCTCGTGAGACGCAGACAGAACACCACGAACTGCGCCTAGATTTGGTTGAAACGGAAGTTCGCAATGCAGGTTTTGAGGTCATCAGCCGACAAGATCGCTTCATTGACCGCCCAGCAGATGACCAAGTTTGGTGGCTGATTGTGACCCGCAAACTGTGAGCAATTCGGCACGCATGGAAAGCGGGGCGGGCGACTTGCGAGAGCCGCCAGGGAATACGCGAGCACAAAACCTCTGCGCCAAAAGACAAGCCTAGTTCGGCGTGCCCGCTGGTATGGCAAACGCCAGTACGGAATCGATGCTTTCTATGGCCAGCAGGGGCTTTTCTCGCAACACGGTCGGGATTTGAGCTCTGACGAAAGGGAAGCGAAAATAGCCCAGCCCAGGGGAATGCTGCGGGCCAAGGCCCACACGGTTCTCGAATTTCAACGGGACGGTCATCCGCAAAAAACGTTAGGTCTCTATCGGGAGTGACCCGGCGCGCAAGTGTGGGGAAAGCGCGGAGACGTCGATTCGCCGGGTCACTTTCGATAGAGCCGTTTGAATGAAGCCGCTGGCGTTTGCGGCGGAC
>JBEKLF010000457.1:0-4851 GCA_050010335.1 Terriglobia bacterium | reverse complement strand
AAGCTAAATGTTTAGTACAGTTCGTCACTATTTTCCGATCATGGAAAGGGCCCGCTCAAAATAAAAGCCTTACCTTTCGGAACGGGCGAAAATTAGGCCTATGAGTGGCGAAGTTGGGCTAGCGCCGGCAGGGCAGCGACTGACGGCACACGCGGTGGCGAAGTGGGACGATGCCCGGCAACGACCGCGTCTGTCAGCAGGGTCAGAAGTGTTTCGTCACGCTGGGGCCCTGCGTCTTTCCCCCAAAAACAAACGCAGAGTTCCAGAAGTCCGAACTCTGCGTGGGTTCTATAAGCGACAAAATGACCCGAGAAGTAGTCTGTCGCTCACCTGAGTATTTCTCCCAGCCCTAAGGCGGGTCACTTCGGCATTGTCAACGGATACCAGGTGCGGATTCGCCGCAAAGCCCTGGCACACACGCGACGATTCTTTCCGATGTGACGGTTTGACCCGTCTCGCGCTTACTCCCCAGTTTTCACATCCACGTGGAATAGCTGTTCTCCCATGAAAAATTCGTCACCGTCGGCGAGTTCGGTTTCCGTGCGGACACGGTGATAAACGCCATTGCGGCTACGCAAATCCTGGAGAAGAAATCGCCCTGGTTGGGCAACGATGCGCGCGTGGGTTCCGGACATATAAGGGTCGTCTTTGAAAACCAGGTCGCCGGTGGTCCGGCCGAGGGTGGTTTCCGGCTTATCAAGTTTGAACTCGGCGACCACTTCACCGTTCAATTTGATGTGCTCAAGCTTGGCGGTGAGTGGTCCCTTTTGCAGTTTGGGCGGGGTCCACATTGCGGTCCCCACGGTAGACTGTCTTTCGAAGGAATCGTCGAGGCCCTGGGTGACGAAGCGGAAGAGTTCGCGCCCAAGCAGGAAAACGTCGCCGGGAGTAAGTTCCAAATCCTGCCTTTGGCGAATGAAGGACCCGTTTTGGCTATTGAGGTCCTTCAGCACCAGTTTGCCTTCTCGCACCGCGACCGAGGCATGCCGAGGGGACAGCAAGGTATCCAGAGGGTAGCTCAGGTCGCAGTTCTCGCGGCCAATCAGCGTATCCTTGGCGATGGAAAATGACTTGCCGAGCGTTCCATCGGGTTTCTTTTCGGAAATCCTGGCTTCGATGCGGGGCTCCGCGCGCAGGCCCGAAAAAACCATGGTTCCCCCGCCGGGGGCATTGGGGGCGTTGAGCGGCGGCGCAGCCGGCCTGGGCACAGGAGGCGGCGGCGGTGGAGCCGAGGGCCGCTGTGGAGGCGGAGGCCCAACCACAGGCCGGGCGGCAGGTGGCGGCGGAACCGCAGGCCGCGGCGGCGGTGGAGCCATCGGTCGCGGTGGGGGACCGGGAGTGGGCCGGGCCACGGGTGGTGGCGGAGGTGGAGCCATCGGGCGTGGCGCGGGTGGCGGCGGTGGCGCGACGGGCCTAGGGGGGGCAACCGGCGGTTGGACCACCACCGGTGGCGGCGCCACCACGGGCGCGGCTGCCGGCAGATGGGTGCCACAATATCCGCAGAATTTGCTCCCAAGAGGGAAGGACTTCCCGCACTTCGGGCACTGGACCTGGGGAACTCCCCCTGCCGCCGGGCCGCGTGGAGGTGGCGCTAATGGCATGGGTTGCGCCTGTGGCGCTCCCGCGGCGTATTGGGGCTGTCCGCAACGTTCGCAGGTCGGCGACGACGCCGGGTTCATATTTCCGCAGAATGCGCAACGCATGTAACGTACGGTTCCTTGTTCATTCGCTTCATCGGTCATATTCTATGCTCATCTCGATTGGAGTGGGCTCTACTCGCCAGTCGCTTTGACCCAGATGGGGTTAGTATAGCAGCGAAATTCATAATTGGTGCTGTTTCGTGTGCTCGCCACCAACCGGATATAGATCCAATCTTTCGATCCCTTATTCAGAACCTGATGAAGGTCGAAGGGAACCCAGGCATCGCTCGAGAGGGCCTTGTCGGGAGGCACAGGCACTTCCACGGCCGGCAACTCTCCCTTGTGGGTCCCTACGATCAGTTTAATGGACTGAAGCGGCCCAAATTCCTGGTTGCTCACCCACCGGAGTTGCAAAGGGGGAAGTGATTTCATTGGGCAGTTAATCTCTTGTCCGATCCCGACATCTTCGGGGTCGTCGAGCGAGCCATTGGCGTTGGTATCGAAACCGGCGATCAGGATCGGGCCGTTGCTCCCCACGGTGCGGCCTTCGCGCAGGGCGCGCAGGACGTTCTCACCCCGCGGCCCCATCCCGGCCGGCGCATAGACCACCGTGGATATCCGTCCCATCGCGTTGTCCTCGGCATACCCATTAACGCTGCGCGAAGGCTTGCCAAGGAAGTCCGTGACGTCCATGGTGGCTTCGTAATTCAGATCGCCGTGGGCGTCTGAGCCGGCGGCGAGAAAGGCTTTGAAGAGCGGGCCATCGCTCTCATCACTTCGCCCCCCGAGGCCCCGCTGGAGCAGCGGCTGCCATCCTTCGTTGATGCCCTTTTCCAGGCGCGCGTATTGGTCCGCGTCCGGATCGTGTTGGAAGCAGGCATTCGGATCCTCGTGCTGGCGAACGCAAAACGGGTCTTGACTGTCATCCGCCGTGGACAGAGTAGCGCGGTTCCAAGGTTCAATCCCCACCAAGCCGGCCTGGAGCTGTTTCCCTCCCGGCGCCAGGAAATCCGACTCAACATCCCACCTTCCCCCGCGCATGACGGGGCTGATGGGATCAAACGGGTGAGCGGCGTAGGCAAATCCCCCTGCCGCGACAATCCGCGCCAAAGCATCCTTGACGGGCATGGCCGCATACGAAACAGAGCCATCGCCGGTTATGATTACGGCGCCGTCGGTATCCTTGAGGCCGGGGAACCCTTTGTCGGGATCATCGGGCGAGGGCGCCGCAACCATGTGGATGGTGGTCAACATGGTGTCCTTACCGGAAGCAACCGTGACCTCCTCACCCCGAATGAGCATCAACTGCGCGTCACGTAATTTCTGAACGTCTGCCAGTTCCTGTTTATAGGGGTCGGGAGTTAGATCGGTGGAGTGATCGGTCAAGAGCATCCAATTGAGTCCTGCCTGGAGTGCCGCCTGCTTGGTGACGTCGAGCGGATATCCGCGTTCGGCGGGATTGTCCGTGTAGCCGCTGTGGTAATGCACGTCGCCGCGATACCAGTTGGGGATTTGCGGGAGCGGAGGAGCGTTCAGATCCACGCGAAGGTAAAAGTTCTGGTCCGGCCAATCAATCGCCCGAATTGAAACCCAGAAGTCCGCGGAAGCGAAAGGGCCGCCCAGGAAGTGGCTCGCGAGAAAAGATTGAATCGCCTCGCGGGGTACCTCGATAGTGTGCTTGTACCGGTCCGGGATCGCCAGGGGTTGGCCGCCCGAGTGCGCGTCGAAGGAAAACTCCTTGCTCTCGCCCAGGAGTAAAGGCTCCGTGGTGAACTGATGCCGGACGCCGGTAGGTTTCACGAAAATGTCCACGCCCTGGAATTTCAAGGGGGCACGTTTGACATAGTTGGAAACGCCGGAGCCCGTGGTGTGAGCCTCCTGCTCAACACCATTAATGATCTCGACGAAAATGGGAAGATTGGGGTCACCAGAATTTCGCAGCGAGCGCGGGGCGTCGGCGCGGAAAAAGATCCCCGTCTTCGCCAGCCTCCCTTTCAATTTATCGTAGATGCCTTCCTGGTTCTGGGAAAAAGCCGACGGGGCAAAACAAACCCCAACCATCATGAGGGCAAGGAAAAAATCAGCGGCAGTATGTTTTTTTCGCATGGTGACACCTGTTGAGCGTATCATAACATGGACCCCTGCAAATTAGGCCATCCGTCATGAGTATGCGCTCTCGGGGACGTAGCGCGGGCGTCCCGCCCGCCGGTGCGTGGGCATCCTGCCCGCGCATTCTTGGCGGGCAGTAGATGCCCGCCCGTCAACAGCCCCGTATCCCACACCCTCGGAATCCGGGTATTGTCCCAATTTGAGGCGTACCGTCGGCTTCCAATCGGCATCGAAGTCGCCAAGATGGCGGCGTTACGTTCAAATTGGGACACGACCGGATTCCGCCTCCGCTGGACATTTGGAATTCGCCGCAAGCCCTTCCGCTTCCCGCTAACTATATTTATTATCATCAACATCACGGGGTATAAATCATAAGCCTACTGTTTTCATCAACATCACGGGGTAACGGCCTTGTGACATTTTCTGTCCTTTTGTTTTCATCAACATCACGGGTTAATCCTTCATTTTCGATATAGCATTTTTCGCCCCTAGCCTCGGCTATGAAGATCCATTAACTCGTTTGGCTTCAATGGCATCGATTTGCTGGTGATTTGCGTCATAAGCAGCTAAACCTTTTTATATCTATTACATCACGGGGTACGGGGGGGTGTCGCGTCGCCCGTGTGCAATGGCCATCCTGGCCATGACTCCTTCACGGGCAGGATACCTGTGCCTCGAGTTTGTACCTTTCGATGCGAGGAATTCCCTCCCCAGCGCTTGAGAAGTGACATAAAAGCCGGCGATTTCAGCAAAACATGTGTGCTTCGGTATAAAATGTCGCTCCGTTATGTAGAAATGTCGCTTTATTTATCGGATAATTTGTCATCTTTTCGTTTGTTTTCATACACATTCAGGCTTCGTTCGTCATTTATTAACATCTTTTTTTTTAGGGCTCGCTCCCCACGCGACTTTTCCCCTCCGCCGCCACCATGGCCCCCCCCTGCGCCGGATAATCTGTCCTCGCTTTCCGCGTCGGTCCGGGCCAGGGTGAATTTGTTCAATCCTCCAAGTGCAATAAGCCTTAGATATTTGTAACTTCTTCTGGACAACCGAGTCGCGATGCGGTATCTTTACCCGATGGAGCAGGCGGAGAGTCGGGGTT
>JBEKLF010000456.1:0-4877 GCA_050010335.1 Terriglobia bacterium | reverse complement strand
TGTTTAACGGTGGGTATGTGCTCTTTTGCTATCCAGCCAAACTGGTCTCCATGGCCATCCAGGTACACCGCCAAGGCGGGTTCTGGTACACCAGCCCTCACAAAAGTGGTTGGTCGTATCGTCGCTGGGGTTCCAGCCTTGCTCTTCCAATTATCGAGATCGTTCCATCTAGCTGCCCCGTGCTTAATCTTGTACTGCCAGCCATTGACGACCTCCATTGACGGGCCTGGTTTGCTTCGTGTCGGGAAATAGTCCACCTCGGGTATGGGGTCATCCTTTATCTGTACCGGAACATTCTTCACACCTAAAGGTCGGGAAGGACGAACGCCCCCGTTCTCCGCTCCAAGCGGGCAGAGGACCTTGAGCGTGTACTGACCTCCCGAGACCAGCACCCCTGAGAGTTCACTCGTGACCAAGGGCAGATGATCGCGGGAGATCCAGCCGAGGGGCTCGGAGGTCCCTTCCAGGAACACTTCCGCACCGGCCTCGTTCTCCTGGCTCCGAGGATTGCGATAGATGACCGGCTTGATGGTCACGCCATTACAAACCTGTGCCCGGAAGGCTTTGAGCTCAGCCTCGATCCTCTGGCGGTCTTGCTGCCGGAGCTTCTCATCCTTCAGCCGTTGCTCGAAGTCATTCATAGCCACGAGGGCTACGGCAGATTCTTGCGGCGGAGCCTGGCTTGTGTCCTTGGTGACCACCAGGCCGTGCTCTAGCCGGTACTGGCCGTCGGGCAGATCCACGATACCGATCCAATTGGCAGAGTTTGAACTGCTCCCCGCTATCCGTACCAACGTGTCTTCCACGACGATATCAAGATTCAGGTCGCCGTAGTCCGCGCGAACTCGGGCAGACTCCCAAGTTAAGGGCACATGGCTACGAGTCACGCCAGCGGCTCTGGCGATATCCAGCAGCCCGTCCAGGGTGTGTGGCCCACCCAGGATGCCATCCGCGACTTGTTTGATCGTGCCATCGGGATAGCGCGTCGGCTCCAGGGTCATCGCCCTTTCAAAGACCAGCTTGACCAATTCCGCGTAAATCTCCAGATACATGCCACTGGCCTTGACCCGGTAATGGACATCTTCTTCCGCGTAGAGGTAAGCGGCGATCCCGGCGTCTTGCTCGCTCGTAACCTTCTTGCCGCGGTGGTCCTTGCCCGCCTTGAGGAATTCCGCTTTCTTAGCTTCCCTTGTGCGGTTATAGAACATCCAGAAGTCCCGCGCGGCAGCCGCTGCCTCTGGGCGAGTTGGGAAGCTGCGGATCTCTGGTGGCACTTGCCAGCAGTATCGCCAGCTTTCCTTGTCGGCAAACCGGCGTGCCTTCTGGAAGAGTTCAATCCACTGCTCCCGGGCCACGTCCATGGCCGTGGTCACGGGAATGGGCGCATTGCCGTTTTCAATTCGATCACGGGGAATGCGCCCCTGGCTCTGGTAGCCGCCCTGCCACCAGAACTTTGGAGCCACGGGGCAGGACTGGCGGAACTCCGTAATCACATCGTTCGCCCAGTCAATCGATTTGCCATTCATTTTGAGCGCGTCGATGATCTCCTCCAGGCGGGAGGCCACCATCGGCATCCGGCTCCTGGAGAGCTCTTGCTCCATCCAGCGAATGGCTTCTGTGACCTGGGGGCTCGGTTGCATCGCCCGCAGTTCCGCCACGATGCTTTCCCGATGGAGCCAGAGCAGGTTAAACCAGGTGATGGCATTGACCACGTACCCGATGCCGGTCTGACCTCGCTTGGCGTCGTAGAGCATGCAAGTCACGTACCGCCAGTCGTACAGCCTGGCTTTGGGATACCGGTCGAAAAGGGCATCACCATCGTCGATGACCTTTACTTCGGTTGGTGTGCCCACAACCAAGGGATACGCGGGCATGGTCTTCCAGTGCTTCACGATTTCCGGGTCTAGCAGTGCCAGCACGGAATCGTCAAAGTCAGCACCGTTGAAGCTCTTTGCCATCCCTGGGGTGCCCTCCGGACTTGCTGCGAAGCCGAGATGCACGAACATCACGGCGCCCCGGTCGATGTCAGCAAAGCGCTGAAGCCTCCGGCCACGTAGCTTGCCCGATTCCTTATGCGAGGCATTGGGGTTCCGTAGCGAAATGAACTCGCCGTCAAACCCGCCCAGATAGACCGACTCGACATCGGGTAACGTTGAACGCTCCCAATGCGGGTAGCCCTGCTTGTCAAAGACAAACGGCTCAGGGAAGAGATACCTTCGCACGGCCGCTCCGGCCAGATCATTCGACTGGACCGTCATGAGGTCTTGAGGCTCCCGGAAGCGAATCCGGAAGCGGTCAGGGTCGTTGTTCTCCGGAGATTCCATCTGGGTGCGATAGAAGGCGTCCCGGCAGGTCCGAAACTGCATCGCCGGCAAGCCCGCGAAGTACATCCGCCAGAGCTTCCAGCGGTTCTCGTTAATCACCGGATTACCGTCTTCGTCGACCCATGCTGCGGGGTTATAAAAGCCGATCTCCTCCTTGACGCGATCGTCATCCCGCATCAGGTCGAACACATCGCAGGCATACTCCTGGCACAGGAACTGGATCAGCTTGTGATCCCGAACCTTGGCCAGGTCGAGGTTGGAAGCGGTTTGAACGTCCAGGTTGGCAGGGCCACCGTGGAGTTCATTCAGAACACTGAGATAGATTTGACCCTGCCAGGCCCGCAGTTCAGGCTTGACGTCCCAGACCACGAGATCATGGTCAATGTCCCAGATCAGGCAGTTCCCTTTGATCTGGCCATTGGGCATAGCGCCGGTAATCTGGATCAGATCACCGATCTTTACGGGATGTCCGGTGAGGATGGCCCCACCTCGTGGAGAGGCCAGCGCTGCTCCGGAAGTCCAGGCCTCCGGCCAGCGATTACCAGGATTGTAAGTAGCCACTTCAAAGGTGGTCTTGCCGTCGGCAAGCATCACTGTGTGGAGAAGATCCCACGGACTTAGCTCGCGGGTTTCCAGCAGCTCGCCGAAGAGGCTTGTCTTGCCCCGCGCAACGTCGCGTTTAATCCGCTTGGGGACACTGGGCTTCCCGGCCGGGATGTCGAACCCAAATAGATGACAGGCGTCACGGTACAGCATAGGTTCGCGCATGCAGACAGCGTAAAAACCGTCGTCCCGGACCCAGGGAATGACCGGATACCATCTTCCATCTTCGGGACTTTCTCCCTCGATACCGCCGCTGAGTAACACCTCTGCCTTGTTAAACGACTGCGCATCGCTGCCGTAGGCGACGCGGATGTATTCCACCCCGGCGTGCTCAAGACGAGCCGACAACTCCTCAACCCCGAAGTTCACTTTAGGGTCGGGCTTCTCACCGGGTTGGCGCGCATGACGGAAGCGGAAACCGCGTGGGACGGTTCTGTCCTCAATCACATGCCACCGCTGAAAAGGCTTAGCGGGAAACTGATAGTGCAGGTGTTGATAGTTCACAATACCTCCAGTTGTCTGGTATGGGCCCCAGACGGGCTTGGGATTTGTGTTCACGATTGGGATCTCCCCTCGGACGAGAGGAGAAAAGGTGGGATTCCGGAATGCGGGGGCTAAGGCGGGAGCCCCTTGCTCCCCGGCAACGAGCCAGGGCTTTCCGGGCTTACAGGGGATTAGCTTTGGAGCCAGCGCAGAATGTGGGCGGACTGAACGTCCTTGGTGCGCTGGATGTCTTCACGTATCTTGCGAATGCTTTCCTGGAACTGCGCTTCGAGAGAAACCGGGAGAATTGGTGGTGGCAGTCGAGCTGCCCGCTCCATGGCGATCTGGGCAAGCATCTTGGCCAGCTCGTCACGATTCTCTCTTCGGTTTTCACGAGCGATCAATGCATGTTCAGGTTGAAAGGTTCTCAAGGCACACCTCCGGTGTGATCAGTGAAATTGAGTGAATTGGAAGGGGTTTTGACTACGGCGAGTTAAGATCTGAAGGGGTTGGGAATGCGGTCACTTGCTGGTGTAGCAGTCGGTCAGTTTGGTGCCAACCTTAACCAAGGTCTTCCCTGTTGCCAGGGTCGCTTTCTGCGTCAGGTCGGAGACGCGAGGCATAACGGTTGACTTGGTGTAATTGATCGTGGTGGCCGCAGCCTTGTCCGCTGCCGTGAGCCACCCTCCAAACAAGTTTGTGAATATCCGATTTGTATCCATGTGTCCTCCAGGACAGGCCCGGTGGGATCTCTCAACTGCGATGTTTCAAGGAGACCCCCCCTGGGCTCGAAACGATTGGGGAAAAGGGGACCCTACCCTCATCACCTGGTGAACACAGTTATTGACCCTTCCAGCGCTCGCGCAATACACACTTTCCCCTCCCCTCTGCCAGGGAGGATTAGGTTTTGAGGTAGAAAGGAGGATTTGGTCAGGTTTTTGAAAGTGGGATTGGCTTCGCGCGGGAACTTGATTTGAAACGCACCGTCGAGTATTGCTACTGTGGGTTCTCTAGTCTCACATTCTGGATTGCGGGGTTCTGAAAATTGATGGCTGAGGGGGAGAGAATGTCGTGAAGCAGGTGCGGTTGGCTGGGGAAGGCAAGTGCTCTCTCAGAAGACCGGTTGTGGGGGATTTTGTGGGGACCTAAAATGGATTACTTGCTGGTCAATCGGAGGATGATATTTTATATATATAGAGTTTACAATGCTATAGCGTTATTGGCAATCGACTTGCTTGGGCTATGTCGGTTGCTCCGGAGGCAACCGCTCTATCCATCTGAGCTACAGGCGCACTCGCAAAGGAGTGTAACCCCATCTCCACACCATGGTCAAGCTTAGCGTTTGGTCCCCAATCCGTCGATAGGGGAGCAGAGCGGGTAGCAGGCCTTGGAGGACGATGGAGGGCAAGGGCTTGTAGTTTGGTGGGTTGGGCGATTGAAAGAAGTTTGGTGGGCGTCGAAGAGATT
>JBEKLF010000455.1:0-4881 GCA_050010335.1 Terriglobia bacterium | reverse complement strand
AACCGGCGATAGGTCAAGGGATGCAACCGCAGCAGGCGAGGAACCATGGCTACTCCTCCGGCGAGAAGTATGCCATACAGGGGCAACCTATGTCCCTTTAATTATGCGCGGATGTATAGCACCTCGGGGCAGTTTGCGCCTATAGTCTCGATGTCAGCGCCTCTTGCCAAGCTGAAAAAGTACATGACCGGAGGTATCCATGGGTCGAACGTTGTTGCGTATGGGCCTTATTCTGATTCTAGTTTCGCCTTGGGCGGCGTCGGCAGAACACAATCCCCTGTTGCCACGACCGCGAGAGATACAGTACGGACCTGGAGCACTTGCTCTGCATGGGCTGACAATACATCTGGCGTCCGATGCAAGCCCCGAAGATCGCTTCACCGCTCAGGAACTTTCTTCCTCTCTTGCGAGGATGGCAGGAACTTCGATTCCAGTCTCGGACAGCAGCGCCTCTGGAACTTTCATCACGTTGCAGCGAACCGGCGGAGTCGATCCGCTGCCGATACCCGGAGAAAGCGCCGGGCCTGATTCCCGCGAATCATTCTCAATAAAAGTGACGCCCACGGGCGCAGAGGTCCAGGGGCGGTCCTCCGCAGGCGTGTACTACGCCACCCAGACATTGCTCGAGCTCGTGGAGCGCTCTGGCGCGGAAGCCAGGCTGCCGGAGGTCAAGATTCGCGACTGGCCATCGCTCCCGTATCGTGGAGTCATGGTCGACACAAGCCATGGACCGTTGTCAACCGAAGCGGAGATGAAGCGTGAGATTGATTTTCTGGCGCGCTGGAAGATTAATCAATACTACCTGTATTCGGAGGCGAGTATTGCTCTCGAAGGATATCCTCTCCTGCGCCCCGACGCGCAGTTCAGCCAGGACGAGATCCGCCGCCTTGTTGCCTATGGGCGCGAGCGACACGTCGATATGATCCCATGCATGGAACTCTATGGCCACCTCCACGATCTTTTCCGGGTGGAACGCTATGCCGATCTTGCGATTCTCCCTCACGGCAGCGAGTTCGATCCGCGCAATCCGCAGGTGCCCGCGCTGTTGAGCAATTGGGTGGAGCAGCTCACCGATTTGTTTCCGAGTCAGTTCTTCCACATCGGATTCGATGAGACAGGGGAAGCCCCGGTGGTTGCGGTGACTGGTAAGGTTACGGCGGCCACGTTGTATCTGGAGCAGTTTCGGCTCGTGTCCGGACTAGTTCGGAAGCATGGTAAGACCGTGCTGGTTTGGAGCGACATGTTTGCCAAGTACCCGGATCTGATCCCGCAGATCCCGGCCGGCACGATCGTGGTTCCGTGGGGATACGATCGTACTGTCTATGAACCGTACTGGAAGCCTTTCGAAAATAGCTCCCTGCCGCGATTTATTGCAACGGGCGTGAGTATCTGGGACTATGTTGCGCCCAACTTTGACCTATCGTTCGATAACATTGACAGCTTTGTCTCCAGGGGTCGCCAACACGGAGTCTCCGGCCTGATCAATACTCTCTGGACAGACGACATCGCGGTTCTGATCAGGCCCGCTTTTCCCGGGATGGCGTATGGAGCCATCGCCGCATGGCAGGCCGATCCGGTAAACCGTGGAAATTTCTTTCCCGAGTACGCCCAGATCATGTATGGGCCGTCGGCGGCCGCAGAAGTAGCTCCGGGTCTCGCGGCATTGAACCACTCGGAAGTCGAACTGGCCCGGGCAGGGGGCGGAGAATCAGAAGAGACCTCGCCCTCTTTCTGGGACGACCCCCTCACTCCAGCTCATTTGGAGCGGGCTGCGGCGCAGCGGGAGCATTACCGGCAGACCCGGCTACTGGCTGAAGACGCCGAAAATCATCTTTCCCATGCCCTCCGGTTGGGCGGAGACCCTTCCACTTTGTCAGATCTTCTCCTGGATGCTCGGCTGCTCGATTACGCTGGGATGAAGAACATCTACGCCGCGGAAATGGCGAGTTTTTGGCGGGAACTGGGCTCGCATCCGGACCCCCACAGAGTGACATTCTATCTAAGCGGAGAGTCCAGTTCTCATGACCACAGCCGAATCGAGGACCTGATGGATTACAGTGGCGACCTGCAACAGGCTTACCGCGCGGCATGGCTGGATTCATATACTCCCTATCGCCTCGGCACGGTCATGGGCAAATGGAATGCCGAGTTCCAGTACTGGTGGAAACTCGATCGACGCTTGCACGACTTTGCGGAGGCTTTCCGCCCGGGGGACACACTCCCATCGCTCGAATCGTTCAGTCCAGGCTATTGAGACTGCTGTTGCGAGTAAAGATGTGCCGGCCGCTGCCTGGGCCGGAGGCTCAGGAGGGGTCAGTATCAACGAAGGATTATCTGACGATAGGGCGTAGGCCTATTTGGAAGGGGATGCGAGGCAAGTACAGGGCGCGGCTGTGCGGTTGTAGGAAGCCGTCGGAATTATGGCATGCGAAAAGAAAGCGGTTGCTTTGCTTGGCGAACAAGCCTATCGTTTCGTGTTTTCGCAGTCAAACCCGAATTCCAGATGCTATTCGACTCGAAGCGGTTGCTACGGCCACGGCGCATAAGTCACCAAATGAATAAGCCAACCTATTTTTAACAACGAGAGCGAATAACCAGGCGGCACAATATGGCATATCAAGGCGTAATGAACGACATCCGGGCTTGTGTGGCGTTGAAGAAGCCCCGGCGAATTCCGGTTTTCACGATGAGTGAGGAGTTCGACGTCAAATGGTATGGCAGGTACAACTACGACGAGGTGGTCCAAAGCGCGGACAAACTGGTCGAGGTGTGGAGCGCCGCGGTGCGAGAGTTCGACTACGACTGGGCCTGGCTCCAAATGGACGACTGCATCGAGTTCGAAGTGTTGGGCGGCGGGTGCTACGGCCCTGGCAGAAGCACCCCTCTCGCTGCCGCCCAGGCTGGCGGAGGAGCGGAGGCAGCAGCTTCCCCGTTATGTGAGCGAATTGCCTGCCCACTTCCCGCACCCCGCCACAGGAGCGACCTTGAGCGGCACCTTGATTAACCTCTCAATTGCGGGTGGTCGGTTCGAAGGCCCGGTGCTTCCCGAGGCTGGCCAGAAATGTGAGTTTTATACCGAATGGGAAAATAAGCGCGTGCTGCTCCGGGGTGACGTCGTCTGGAAACACAAAGAGCGTGTGGGTGTGAAATTCTCACCTCTTGACGAAGGGACAGAGAATTTGCTGCGCCGAATCTGCTCCAACTTGCGGCTTGAACCGCTCGCGAGTCTCCGCCCTGAGTGAAGTAACGTGGACATTCCACTTGCCTCCTCGAGTCCTCGCGCGTAAAGTACGCCCTAGAGGAAGGGGGCCTCAAGGTCGGAGCGCTTGTCCCGCGGCCCGCGGTGAGGGATTTTTTAGAGAAGCACACGGTTCTTCTGCTTGAGCGCTGCCGGAGACCGATACCTTTTTTTGGGAGAGCGGGCCCCCGGATCGGGGGAGAAAGGGTGGCAGGTATGAATCGAAGGGACTTTATCAGTATGGCGGGTGCGGGAATCGCGCTTGCTGGAAGCAGTTTTGGAGCCGGGAAGCGCGTACGTCTCGGCGTGATTGGGACGGGGCACCGGGGCACTAGCCTGACGCGCCTCATGACTTTGTTTGAAGAGGTCGAAATCCCAGCCCTTTGCGACATCGACCCGGAACATCTGGCCCAGGCTCAGAAGGTGGTGACCGACTCGGGCCGGCCCAAGCCGGAGGGCTACTCGCGGGGCGAAGTGGACTACAAACGGTTGGTGGACCGCGACGACCTCGATGGCGTGCTCATTGCCACGCCCTGGGAGTGGCACGTGCGCATGGCCACGGACTCGATGAAGGCGAAGAAATATACCGGCTGCGAGGTCCCCATCGCCAATAACATCGACGAGTGCTGGGAAATCATCAACACGCAAGAGGAAACCAAGACCCCCTGCATGATGCTCGAAAACTGGGCCTTCCGCCGGGATAATCTCGCTGTCCTGAACATGGTCCGCAAGGGAATGTTCGGCGACATCACCTACGCCCAAGGCGCTTATGCGCATGAATGTAACAGGGAGTGGTTTTTCAATCCCGATGGCACCAACACCTGGGTGGGCGACCATTTAATGAATCGCAATGCCGACCAGTACCCGACGCACGGAATGGGGCCGATCTTGAGCTGGTTGGATATCAACTGCGGCGATTACCCGGAGCATCTGACCTCGACGGCTACTCGCGCCATCGCCGTCAACCGTTATTTCGAAAGGAGGTACGGCCCCAACCATCCCATGGCCAAGAAACCGGTCATGCAGGGCGATATTGTTACCTCCGTGATCAAAACGATTAAAGGTAGAACCATCGTGGTCTATAACGATATGGTTTCGCCCCGGCCGTACGACAACAAGTGGCAGTTGTCGGGAAGCAACGGTATTTACAGCCACGAACACAATGCCCTTTACATCGAAGGCGTCAGCCCGCTTCCTCACGACAATGAGGCCTGGGACCCCTTTGAACCTTATCAGGAGAAATACGACCACACGTGGCATCGTGAAATCCAAGGGACCGCCGGCAAGCTGAAGACTGATGTGGTGTCGCACGGCGCTCCCGACTACCTGGAAATCAAGTTCTTCGTCGAAGCGGCCCGGGATAAAGGACCCCTTCCCTTGGACATCTATGACTCGGTGGTGATGAGCGCGCCGGTCGGCCTGTCGGATATTTCAATCTCAAAAGGCAGTGCGCCGGTGCCGTTCCCGGATTTCACCCGCGGACAGTGGAAGACGCGGAAGCCCTACTTCGCGGTTGAACAATCCTAGCCTGAATTTCCACGGACAACCATTCGCCTAAGTATTAGGCCGGCTGTTAACCGATTTTTCAAGGGACACTGGCAGAGCCGGATTAATCTATTGGTGCGCTGATAATTATGGTTGAA
>JBEKLF010000454.1:0-4916 GCA_050010335.1 Terriglobia bacterium | reverse complement strand
GGACCCCTGAATCTTGACCGCAATGGAGTCGCGACCTCACCCGGATTAACCACGGCTCGCGGCAAACGATCTTTCCACCATCTCAGGAACACCTTACCATCGCTCAATCGCGATTCTTGGGCGGCGAGTTCCTATTGCATCCGGCCACGCAATCCCTTACCATGCGGGATGGGGCTCCTATAACCGAAAGGCAGGTGGATATGAATCGACACGTTAATCGCCGGGAGTTTATCCAAGGGTTAAGCGCTGCCGCCGCGGGATTCTACCTCGCGCCGGCCGGGCTATGGGCGAAAACCGCGCCTACTGCTCCGGTGGCCGTCGCGAAGTGCGCCACGTACGGGCCGGAAGTGGGAACCACGCTGGCCACGATGTTCGACCAATTGGGCGGCATCGAGAAGCTGGTTCGGGACAAGACCGTGGCCATGAAGATCAACGTCACGGGAAGCCCTCCGGAGTTCTTTCACAAAATGCCGGTGGGGGAGACGTATTGGGTTCATCCACAGGTCGTCGGCTCCGTGATTAACCTGCTGGGCAAGGCGGGAGCGCGCCGGATTCGGCTGGTCGAAAGTCCCACCGGGTCGAAGCTCGAGACACTTCAGGAATTCCTGGCGCTCGCGAAGTGGAATCCCACTGACCTCTCGCGCGCCGCATCCGGCGTTGAGTTCGATAACACCAATTGGCCGGGCCCCTCGGGGAAATACAAGCGCTTTTGGGTTCCGAATGGCGGATTACTGTTCAAGGCCTACGATATGAGCCGCGCCTATGAAGATTGCGATGTCTTTGTCTCCCTCGCCAAGCTCAAGGAACACAGTACTGCCGGCGTGACCTTGTCCATGAAGAACTGCTTTGGGAATACCCCTACCACAATCTATGGAGATGGCGCCAGCCTGGATGAGCCAAGCAGAGTACCACAGGACGGCCGTGGCGGGACACTACACGAGGGCAAGCGGCAGCCGCCAAAGAGTTCGCTGGCCGAAATCGATCCCCACTCGCCGCGCGAGCCCGGCTACCGCGTGCCGCGTGTTACCGCTGACTTGGTGGCGGCGCGGCCCATTCATCTGGCCATTATCGATGGCATTGAGACCGTGGCGGGGGGCGAGGGCCCTTGGGTCAACGGTTTTCGCACCGTTCGCCCCGGCCTGCTGGTTGCCGGCACTAATTGCGTCACTACCGACGCCGTGTGCACTGCTCTGATGGGCTTTGATCCCATGGCCGACCGCGGCACGGCTCCGTTCGAGACCTGCGACAGCACCTTGAAGCTGGCCGAGCAGTTGGGAGTGGGTACGCGCGACCTGAGCCGAATCGAAGTCCGCGGCCTCCCCATCGAAAAGGGCCGGGTCTATTTCCGTAAGGTGTGAGTGGCACAGGCACTCCTGCCTGTGCCTGCTCGCGCTGGGCGCGCCTGGTAGAGGAAGTAGGCTTTTCCCTATCACTCGTGTACTCGTGCCAAAGCTGGCGCTCCTGCCCGTGTGTGCAAAAACCTTCACCTTGTGCAGGCATGCCTGCCCGCGTCTGCACGAGCTGAGCGCTCATGCCTGCACAGGCAGGAGTGCCTGATGTTATTAAGCCGCGATGCCTCCTCGGGTGCCGCTAAACTGGAGGTGGTGCAGTTTAGCGGGGCCCTCGGGATGAGACCGAGAGTTTTGCATCGAGGAGACAAAGCGATGAAGACGAGTATAACGCCCATTGGGACGCCGGTGGGAGTGGATGTTCACAAGCGTCGTTGCAAGGTGGTGGAGCTTGATCACGGAGAGATTAAGGTACGGAAGCCGATCGCCAACACGCGGGAGGAGTGGCGGGAGTTGTTGTCGGAGCTTCCTCCCGATGCCGAGATTGGTTTGGAGGTGAGCACGGCGGGCTACTTTGCCATGAGCGTGCTGGAAGAGGCGGGGTGGCGGGAGCGCGCCCATCGGGTGCACACGGCGGGGATCGACAGCAACCGCCGGCAGAAGAATGACCGGTTGGACGCCGAGCGCTTGGCACGCAAGCTGGCCGCGCACCATGTGGATCCCCTCCCGGAGGCGTGGTTTCCGCCGCCGGAGATTCGCGCCTTGCGTCTGCGCGCGCGGCAGCGCTGCTGGCTGGCCTTGCTGCGCACCCGGATCAAAAATCATCTGCAGAGTCTGCTGGGGATGCAGGGCTTGCTACCGCCGGGCAGCGACCCTTTTGGGGCAGCAGGACGAACTTGGCTCGACCAACAAAAGTTGCCGCTGCCCCTGGGCGAGAGTATCCCCCAGATCCAGCGCCTGCTGAAGGTCCTGGAGGAGGAGCTGGAAATCAGCGAGAAGCACTTGCAGGCGGTGGAGGGACAGTTCCCTCAACTCGCCCTGCTGCGCACCGTTCCCGGCATCGGCGCGATCCTGGCGCCGGTCATCTGGAGTGAGATCGGCACGATCGAGCGCTTTCGTTCCGCCAAGGCCTTGGCCAACGACACCGGGCTGGTGGCCAGCTATTACGACAGCGGGGAGGTGCAGGTGTCCGGTCCCATCACCCGCCAGGGATCGCGCTGGCTGCGCTGGGCGTTGGTGACCGCCGCCAACGTGGCCATTCAACACCGCAATCCTTTCGCCCGGCGCTACCACCGCCTACGCCGCGGCAAGAAGCCGAACGTGGCCAAGGCCGCCATCGCGCATTCCTTGGCGCGCTGTGTGTATGGAGTTCTGAAGCACGGCTGCCCCTATCGGGAAGACCGTTGGGGCCGCAAAGTCGGCGCACTGGAGCAGGAAACCCAGCGTAGCGCTAGGTCCACCAAGACCGCGGTCTGATAGGGACCTGCTCCCGAACAACCTCATCGGGACCAGGGCAACCTGGACAGCCCGCAGAGATGACTGGGACCGAGCCGACTCGGAAAGCTCACGCCCGAAGAGCACGCATCCAATGCCCAGGGGGCCGTGCTTCATCCCCGGCAGCCGGCGGGAAGCGAACCGCTTCCCGCCCACCGGGCTCTACATAAAGGAGGAGCGACTATAACTTGGAATAATCCTATTAGATAATATGCACAGAGTGGCAGCCGACGGCGAGGTCCGCCACCCGCCACCTCCCCGAACGGGCACGGTGCGTTTTTCAGGCATGGGGAAGCTGTGCCGAGTGCTCAGGAGGCGGGGCGACCCGGGGCCGCCCCGGCAGCATTTCCATCAGCCTCCGACCGGCTATTCCTCAGTGGGTTGCTCGCCAGCAGAGCCCGCCTCCGCTTCACCGGCGGCAAGCCATTCTGAAGTCGAACGGAGAAGTTTGTCAAAGGCGAACAAGAAATTCAAAAAATCGGCTTGACACGGCATCGCGGTTTCAGAGATGTGCTACACTTGCTTTAGAGCCAATTGGTGATGGTGCAGGTACCCTTTTCTTTTCAATAAGCGAAGCAGGCCGTACGGTTCGGAGCCCTGGGTGTCGAAGGCGGTGGCGCAGTTTGGATTGCAAAATACCATCCGCAACCCCTGGCCGCGAAAAGGGTACCTGACACCGTTCTCCTCACCGTTCTTCCCAAGACCGATGACAGCTTCTTAGGCACGCGCCAAAAATAGGAAATATCGTGCCTGTCCCGCATTCCCACACGCCGAGAAGACGCGGCTGATCGAGTTCGGCAGGTTCGCTCGGAGCCGCCGGCAAGCGCGGGGAGAAGGAGAGCCAGAAAGTTTCACGTTCCTGGGGTTCACGCATTATTGCGGGATCAACAGCGCGGGGAAATTCACCATCCGACGGCAAACGGCGAGGAAGCGGCTGGAGGCGAAGTTGCAGCAAGTCAAGCAAACGCTTCGAGCGCGCATGCACGAGCCGGTGCCCAAGGTGGGAGAATGGCTCCGGCGTGTGCTGAACGGTTTCTACCAATACGATGCGGTGCCGGGCAACGAGGCCAGCCTGAAACGCTTCCGGTTGCAGATCGGACGCTACTGGCGGCACGTCCTGAGACGGTGCAGCCAGCGCGGACGAATCACCCTGAGGCGCATGGCTCGATTATACGACCGCTGGCTCATCCAGCCCCGATTGGTGCATCCTTATCCCGACGTACGCTTTGACGCCATGCATCCGAGGTAAGAGCCGTATGCGTGAGTAGCGCCCGTATGGATCTGTGCGGGGGGCGGTCAGCAATGTCCGTCCCTACCGCGACCCGTTTTTCCCCGCTACGGCCAGGTCAACGAGCACAACGACCAACACCGAAGGAATGAACCGAAACCGCCGGCCATGGTCGAGAGAGACAGGAAATATCGTGCCGACCGGTTTTTCCTGTCCCGGTTTTTCCCCGATGTCCCGCCCTCACCTCTGCTGAGTCACGTCGCCTAGATGTGACAAAATCTCGGTCACGCCCCCACGGTGCAACGACAATTTGCTCCATTCCATTTGAGCAACCCAAAGTATATTTATAACTTAATGTTAAACTTACGCAGGTTATTGAGCGATAGTATATCAATTGTTGACGAAGGTCATTGAAAGTTAATTTCGGAGGGCGTATAAGCACCGCCCGAGTTCACATCTCGTTATACCACCAAGCGTTTCTTGCTTGGGTAATCAGGAGGCCGCCATGACGAACCGCTTCAGATCCCCCGCCGGCTGGGGGGTTACTCTGTGCCTAGCTGTGCTCTGCAGCGTTTCTTTACCCGCTGGCCTTTCAGGCCGAACTACGACAGCTCCCGTGCGGGACCCGAACGCCTTGGCGCTTGCCGCTAGGGTCCTACAGGCAATCTCCCCCAATGCGGCTCTCAGCGACATCACATTGCAGGGAACCGTAAATTACACTGCTGGGTCGGACGAGGAGGGTGGGACGGTTACGGCCCCGGCATGGACGGGATTATTCGTAGGCTCATACGTTATCGTATAAGTTGTCCCGTCAGGCATCGAGATGCTGGTTACGAGATTCTGGTTAATTTGGGTATTTCGGCCATAGTCACCAATCCCGGAACAACCGAAGTTCGTCTCGACGA
>JBEKLF010000453.1:0-4959 GCA_050010335.1 Terriglobia bacterium | reverse complement strand
TGGCAAGGTCAGACCCCTGGAAGGTTACATCTGCTCAGGTTGGATTCCCGGCGGACCCAACCCGGTGGCGAAGATTGCCCTGGGTTGCGGGGTCAGACCGCCGGAACATGGGGAGGGGCAAACATTGCCGCCGGAGGGTTTTGTGTGGCGAAGAATGCGATCCCGAGCAGGATGTTGTGGTGTCGCTGCTTTATGGGCGAGCAGGAGCGCACTTACAGCTACGAGCCTTCTTCTGGCGTCAGGATTATTTGGCCAGCTTACGCGACATGGCAAGAACCAGTTCCTGGTCTGCTTGGTTCAACTTCCTAAAGGTCTCAACGAGCCTACCTTCTCGGGAGGAGGGCGCAGCCCCTGTCTCCACTGGGAAAGCTTCCGGTTCCCTCTTGCCTTCAAAGAATAGCTGGTATGTTTCGATCTCCAGCGCCTTTGCCAACCTTTCGAAGGTTTCGAGGCTGGGCACAGTGTGACCGTTCTCGACCCTTGAAATATAGCAACGCAGTAGGCCGGTCCGTTTCTCGATGTCGCCCTGGGAGAACCCCTTGGCGGTCCTTAGCTCCAATAACCGTTTTCCGATGTCCATGCGTTTATTCTATCAGAACTCCTATCAGCAAGCAAATGACTACTAATATATAACCTGAAAAATGTCATTGAGTTTAACTTTCACCTCCGGGCAATACCCGGGAAAGGATGCGTGTATGCCAAAGACCACCGCCGTAGTTCAACTTCCTGAGATTCTCAGGAGCAAATCGAGCCATCTGGTGAAGCTTGCAGGAAAGATTGATTCCTTTTCCCTTTTACTCCGCGAGACGCCGGAGGGCGAGTTGAAACGCTCGATCGAAGAACAGTTCCACACCATGGTGTTCGCAACCCGCAAGGAAATTCGGAGGTATTGCCCTCGCTATCGTTCTCTACCAGGCGAAGGGATCCTGGACTTCAATACGGATTGCACTTCCGGCCAATTTGAGCCGGGTGATCTTGGCACGGCCCCACCACCCAAGCGGGGCAGGCTCTGCGAGACGTGCTGCTTCTTCGCGGGCATTCCCGAGGAGCAAGTTTCTGAAATGACGAGCCGCGATGGCAAGCAAAAGGAAACCATGGCGCCGAAGTTGAATCGAACGTCCAGATACGGTACGATTCTGGGTGATTGTAGAATTGAAATCGGGAATACCTCCTAGAAACGAGTGAGTTCTTGTTCGCGAGGGAGGATCGCAGATCGATGAAACGTGCCACTTGGATGGCCTTTGCCCAGATCATTGCTATTGAGTTAGCAATGTGCCCCAGGATCTTGGGCCAGCAACCAGGACTGAAAGGCGACCCCGTGGGAAACTCCGGCGTGGGTCAGCCTTCCAAAGGAAGCCTGACCGGGGAGATGTTGTTTAGCAAAGTAATCGAGCACAACCTCAAAAGAGAAGCGAACCTCAAATACTACTCCGAGTCACGTCACTACTGCGTCCAAGATAAGAACGACAAGGTATGGGCCGAACTCGACGCCTTAGTGGAGTTCCAACCGCCCGGCCCCAAGCAATTCAAAGTGATTTCGCAGCGCGGGTCATCGATAGTGGGCCGGCTGGTTTTCGGGGGCCTCCTCGCTAGCGAAACGGATGCCTCCAAAAGCCGGAGCTATCTGGACAGTTCGATAACTCCCAGAAACTATGTTTTTGAGGTTGTCGGAGAAGAGGAGGTCGACGGCCACCACTGTCTCCTGGCCAAAGCTACCCCCCTCCGCAAGGACAAGTATCTGTTTGAAGGAACCGTCTGGGTCGAAGCCACTGACTTTGCGATTGTCAAAATCGTGGGGCAGCCCGCCAAGAATCCCTCGTTCTGGATCAAGAAAGTCGAATTTATCCGCCGGTATCAGAAGATCGGAGACTTCTGGGTGCCCCTCCAAGAGCTCTGCGTTTCCCAACAGCGTATCGTAGGGAAGAGTACGCTCACGATCGACCATCACGATTATCAGATCCTTGCAAAAGATGGAACCAAGTCGCCCACCAGCGAAAAGGTCTTGAATCCCATGCCGCCTATCGCCGAAATCGCACGCCCGGACCTCCAGCGAGAGACCGTCCATACTCCTTTCCAACATTGAAATCGACGGGACCCGCAGCTCGGATGTCCATGCTTGAGAAGAACCGCCGATCCAGCCCGATGCTAAGAACTTATCCGTAAATAACAATTGTCTGCCGCCAACAAATCATGGCCGCGGCCAAGGCCAACAGTGCAACGTAGCCTTCCTTGGTCTTTTCAAAACTTACTAACAGCTTGCGAAAGCGGTTGAGCCACGAGTGGGTTCGCTCCACCACCCAGCGACGAGCCCTGTACCCTGGCCGCTTACGCTTCGCATCCGCCTCTTCGCGCCGTTGTTTGATATGGGGCCGATAGTGCCGTTTCTCCACCGCTTGCCGAGCGGGCGCCCCCTTGTAACCCGCGTCGGCGCAAAGATGCTGGGGGGCTTTCGCACGGGATGCCGGTCGGGCGCGGATCACTTGGTCGAGCGTTGCCGCCAGGAGCTTCACGTCATGCACGTTGGCCCCGCTCGCGACGAGCGACAGCGGGACGCCACGCCCGTCGACTAACAAACTTCGCTTGCGCCCTTTTTTTCCCCCGATCCGTGGGGTTAGCCCCTACGCACTCCATGGCCAAGGGAGCTTTCACCATCGCCCCGTCCACGCTTTGCCAGTCCCAGGCAATGCCCTCCATCTCGTCGTACTCGGCCAAGCCCGCCCGCCACAAGCCCACAAAGAAACCCGCCCGGTGCCATTGCTGAAAATGCAGATGGATGGCACTGGCACTGCCAAATTCCTTGGGCAAGGCTTTCCACTGACACCCGGTGCGCAGGACATAGACGATCGCGGAGAAGACCTGACGCGGCGGCATCGGCTTCCGCCCCCCTCCCGGTCGGCGCTGATACTTGCGCTTGGCCGAACGTCGGCGAACGGGTATCAGCGGCTCTACTTTCGCCCAAAACTCGTCGGAAACTACCCAAGATTTTATCTGCGGCATCTTGGGCCACTATCTTGCCTTAATCCTCTCGCCGGTTCAACACTTATTTACGGATAAGCTCTAAGGCAATCTCAAGCGGTTGAGTCGGTGTGTTCAGGTTAAGCACACCGGAAATCGGATAATAAATCTCTCCCCAAACCCTTCGGCCTCTCTCATGACAAGCCACGTCAACTGTCCAATACGGTATCCATGTCTTGAGGTGAGGGTGACCAGAAGGGAGTCCTCGCAGGTCGCTGAGCGACCAGAAAAGGAGATTCACCTATGGACGAACCGAACGCTGAGAAACACACAAGCTTGGAAGGTACGAGCACCCCTGGCCGTTCCTGGCCGGGAGTCAGTCTCTACAAATCCCTCAAGCTCGGCTGGCACTGGCGTCGGCTGCGGTGGGCTGTCGTAGCCGCCTCCGAAGCTGCGCAAGGCCACGAAGCCAATGGTCTTTCACCAGGTTCGAGGGAATTCAAAACACTCTTCAACGAGGTCGCCAGCAAGGTTCAGGAGTATTCCACCGAGTCCGGCGATCCTCTCGAAACTCTCATGGCCCGGCTGCCCGCGCTGTGTGCACTGGAACGGCTGGCCAATCCTGCTTCCAGCATGCCGCAGAACAAGGCTGGGCTGACGCTCGGTATCCTCATCGCCGCGTTTCTGGGACCTATTGGAATCGGTGCGCTGATTGGTCTTGGGGTCGGCATGGCCCATTGGATTTCGCACCTATTCGGATAAGGAGGTCAGGCATGACCGGAATACTGGAACTGTTCGCTCTCGTTGAATTAGGCAGCGGAATCGGTTTCCTGGCCACGTGGCGTAACCGGCTCCTGGCCAGCAAGGTCAACTATTTCCACCCGCCGCATGACAAGAAGTCTCCGTTCGACAAGCTGGTCCGTGCCCAGACCGGGCCCGTGATTACCCGGCACGACCAACTCTGCGTGAAGGTGGCCGACGGCCTTACCGTCCTCGTTCGCAGGCTGGTCATGCTCGATGCCTTCCGCCAGCTCATGCGCGCGGTGTTCATGCCCAACTCACCACTCCGGCGCAGCCTGCGCACCGAGAAGAAGGTGATCTATGGATGAGCCGCCCAAACCCACATTCGATAAGTCCACCTGGATCGTGGCTCTTTGTCTGTTCCTATTCACGCCTGGTGGTATGTTCTGGGCATTTCTCTGGCTGCTCCGCGAAACGATTAAGTTCGACAAGACAGCTAGTGTGTGGTCAGAGCATAGCTTTGCCAAGTTCAAAGAACAAAGGCGTAAGCAGAAGGAGGCTGAGGATGACATTCACTCCGTCAGCAACCAGTAGCTTCTCGGCTGGTGCGGTCTTCTGGGGAATGGTTTGGGCCACGCTGGGCAAGCTCAATGAGCTGGTCCATTTCGTGGGCTTCAAGAAGGCCAATCCCCGCCAGGCCGTGCTGCGCTGGATCAATGCTCACAAGGTCGTCACCATCACGCTCACGGAAGCGGTCAACTACTCGGTTCATGGAATTTCGAGCCCGCTCGGGGTTACGTTCGCGTTGGGCGGAACCCTGGTGAACGCCCTCATGGTCATGTTCATCGTGCCCATCTGGTGCCGGCTGTCGAACCTCGAACTTCGCTGATCGTCCCCCCGATCTCTGTCCCCGACAAGAAACCATCCCCTAAATCCTAAGGAGGCAATCGAATCATGAAAACTCTCATCATCGCTCTCGCTGCGGCTTGTGCCGTGGTCGGATATTATTTCGGCCTTCGCTACTTCACGGGCCGGGATCTTGGCTTCACACCGGCCAGGAAGTACGTCAGGAATCTCGCGGAGAACCTCCTCCATACCGAAGTCACCGCTGCCCGCGAAGCTGGCATCGCTCGCAATACGCCAACCGAACAATCGGCATCGCGCTGACACTGGTCGCCGCAATTCTCACAGATGTCAAAGGAGAGGCTGCATGTCACTCGTAACCCGCTATCGGCTCTTCTGGGCTGCCTTGATGGCAACCCT
>JBEKLF010000452.1:0-4993 GCA_050010335.1 Terriglobia bacterium | reverse complement strand
ACCGCGTCGAAGACCTTAGAGGCCTGCATCGTCGCCACCATGTCCTCGCCCTGCACTTTCCTTTGAATGCTTTTGAGCGCCAGCCCGTCACGCATGCGCCGGGTGCGCCGCATCCGCCAGAATGTTTCGCCCATCTGCTCGACCAGGTGGCTCTCCAAACCCCGGCGCGGTTGTAAGTCCTCCAGCAGGGACTCCATCATCTGCTGGTACTCCCGCGGTTCTTCCCCCATCCCCATTAGAACTTCGAACCGCGACTCTTTGATGAATTCCTGGCGGAAATTGGCGACGGCGGGGGTGAGTCCGGCCGCCGGCGTCGAGCCCTCGGGGGCGCTCGCGGCGTTCAATTCGTTCTCGTGCGCATTCGGCAATTCCGGTTTGCTTTCGGCAGACATAAGGCCTCCTTCGTATTCCTTGGCTACTAGCAACTAGATAAGTATACATATAGTCATAGCCTTTGTCAAGCCCTAAGTGAGGCTAGATGAAGATACCTACAAAGCGGACACAATGCCCGCCCTAAGAGGGGCAGAGAATCGACGAGCGCAGGCCCGCAAGGCGGCGCCCCCATGCCTCGCCGCGGCTCGCCGGCCCGCAAGCCTTTCTCGATGCGCGCGGAGAAACCGTCGACGCCAACGCGGCCTGTGCGCCACCCGCAGGCAGAAACTTCTGTGGGGGACCATTCCGACGTAATGCAGTATGGCCCGCGACACGGCGCGCACTTCGGAGGTTAGGCCGTCTATCGTAAATGCCCCGAACTCACGCCTCGGTCATCATCACCATTTACCCATCGGGGCATTTACGATAGAGACCTAACGTTTTACGTCCAAGTGGAGCTGCCCCTTCCACGAATGCAGTTCAGGCGTAATCCTGATCGCTTGTGGTAAGGGCTGTTGACAGCTATTGGTATATCGTTAACCCTTTTATTTCGTGGGATAATGGAAAGAGAGGGAGGGTAAGCGCATGCGCAAGCGGATAATTAACCAGGGTGCTGAAGGAGCTTCGGCCGTAGACAAAAACTGGCTAGACCTGGAAGGTCTTGCTCAAGCAGAAGTGTCGTCCGAGGATGCGGCACACCCAATCGAATCGGCATTGATACCGAATACCGGATCGGGTTGGCGGGCGGCGCAACCCGGGAAGCAGACGGTCCGCCTCCTATTTGACAAGCCGCAGAAGATTCGGAGCATTCGTTTGGTGTTTCAGGAAATTGAGCAGGAGCGCACGCACGAGTATGTGCTGCGGTGGTCTGCTGACAGCGGTCAGTCTTACCGGGAAATTGCTCGTCAGCAGTATAACTTCAGCCCTTCCGGTACTACCCGAGAACTTGAAGACTACACCGTCGAGCTCCACGGGTTGACGACGCTGGAACTGGTTATCGTTCCGGACATCGGCGGGGGATCTGCGCACGCCTCCGTTGCACAGTTACGTCTCGCATAAGCTGTCGAGTTGCTCCCCAACCGTCCCTGTAACCTGGAGTTTGGCGCCGACGAGCCAGAGGAACGGGTAGGCCGTTTACCGGCAAGTAGAGCGGGCGACCCGGCGGGGGAAGGAGGGCCCACCGGGGGCTGCCGCAGAGCGAGCCCAGCTCTGCGATTCACGTTCCCATTGTTCTCCCCAAAATCCTCGCTTTATCGACGCCGCTTCGGGCCAGGACGAAATCGCAGGGCTGCGCTTGCCCTGCGCCAACCTGCCCGCACAACCCGCCTGTCTCAACTCTGATTGGTGGCGCCATCCCGACTCTCAACTCGCGCCCTGCGGACGACGTGGAAACGACCAGCGGCGAGACGGTTCCAGACTCAGAGTTCAGCGACTAAATCACGCCTTGCTCTCACCTTGCGGCGCCCTCCCTGTACATCCTGACAGACCAATCGATTAGACGCTACGCCCGCTTGGTAACTACGCAAGCGGTCATGGTTTACTTCAATAGCGATTCTAGTTCGTCTCGAGTCGCAACTCTATCCCACTCCAACCATCTCCTTCGTTCGTGGTAGAATCTGCCCATAAGATTTTTCTCAGTCCTCGACAGCCGCGCGAGGTCACAATGAGATTCGTCAAAACGCTGACTTTCCTCACACTGGCAATAGCGTTGGTCTTTGCCCTATCTGCTTGGGCACAGCAACAAAGGCCTCTGACCCAGGACCAAGTGCAAGCGTTGGTGCGAGACGGATTCGGAGATGATTCCGGCGCGAAGCTGATCGAGCAGCGCGGGATTGATTTCGCCCCGGCAGAAGACTTTATCCAAACCCTTAAAGCCGCAGGCGCGAATGAGGCATTTCTTAAGGCGCTGCGTGCCGCCAAGCCGCCCGAGCCCGCGAGCGCGAAGAAGCCGATAAACCAAGTGCAGGTTTTCGCCTTGCTCACGGGGCAAGTGCCGAGCCACCGAGTCACCATGCTGGTCCAGGAACGCGGAATCGATTTTGAGCCCACAGATGATTACCTTCAGGAAGTCCGCTTGGCTGGTGGCGAGGACGAACTCATTAGCGCACTCAAGAGGGCTAAGGTGACGAAGCCCGCGACCGTTGATCCAGCAGCGCTGGTGCGACGGACCGAGGTTCGGCAACACGTGGCGCGCGGAGCGGAACTCCGACGAAATCACCAATATGTAGATGCTGAACAGGAATATCGCACGGCCTTGCGAATAGATTCGCAAAACGCCGACATTTACGTAAGCTTGGCCGCTGCCCTGATAGCGCAGGAAAAGTGGGACGATGCCGCGGCGGCAGCCAGCGAGGCCATCCACCTAGACCCAAACAATGATTTGGCGCACGGCACCCTCGGACTTGCGCTCGGACAAAAGGGCGACTGGGACGGTGCAATCGCGGAATGGCGCGAAGTGGTGCGCTTGGACCCCAATAATGAGCTGGCGCACGTCCTCCTCGGCGAGGCACTCGGGCACAAGGACGACTGGGATGGTGCGATCGCGGAATACCGCGAAGCGCTGCGCTTGAATCCGAAGGATCAGAATGCGCACGTCGACCTCGGCTTCGCGCTCGGAAAGCGGGGCAAATGGGATGGAGAGATCGCGGAAGACCGGGCGGCTCTTCGCTTGAATCCGAAGAACGAGGAGGCCCACGTCAACCTTGGCTCGGCACTGGGGCGCAAGGGCGACACAGACGGAATGATCGCTGAAGAACGCGAGGCATTGCGCCTGAAGCCCAATCATGCCGAGGCGCACGCCCAACTCGGCCTTGCGCTCGGAGAGAAGGGCGACACTGATGGTGCGATCGCAGAATTGCGGGAGGCTGTTCGCCTCAATCCGAAGGAGGAAATCGCACACCACAACCTCGGCTTCGCGCTTTATAACAAGGGAGATTGGGATGGAACGATTGCTGAAGAGCGCGAGATTCTTCGTCTGAACCCAAAGAACGTGGACGCGCACGTCACCCTCGGCACCGCACTCTATAACAAGGGCGACTTGGATGGCATGATCAGTGAAGAACGCGAGGCGCTGCGCTTAGACCCCAATAATGCCATGGCACATGCCAAGGTAGGCGTCGCACTGATGCAGAAAGGTGACGAGCATGGTGCTCTAGAGGAGTTCCGTGCAGCCTACCTGCTTGACCCAAAGAACTATAAGGAGAGTTACGAAGACCTGTTACGGCAGATGAATCAATGACGAGCGGGGAGCTAGCTTTGTGACCTGCCGCCTCATCCCCGAGAAACCATCTGCGCCAGTGCACGATGATATAATTACAAGAATGAGCGAAAAAAAGTATGTCTACATTGTGGGAGCTGGATTAACAAAGGCGATCGAGGGCCGTTTGCCAGTTCCGCTGATGGTGGATTTCATCCCGGTAATGACAGAGTACATTCAAAACCCCGTGGTCAGGACCGCGCTAGTCGTGCTTGTGCTACATGAAAACATTTGGGGGTGGCCACTACCTACGGAACTTCGAGATTTCCCCGAGCATGTACGTAAGCAGCCGATTGACCCATTGTACCTGCAGCATGTCGCAAAACTCATCAAGAGGCAACCAGCGAGAAACATAGAGGAAGTACTCGCGCAGTTTGACCAAGGCCCCGACTGGAGCCTCGGGAGGCGTTTTGCGTTCGCTATCAATCAGATTTTTTCTCTTACCGAAAGCGGCTTGGAGTATTGCCACCTGGAAACCTTTCTGCGCTCGCAATTTGCCATGGGTGGTCAGCACACCTTCATCAGCTTCAACTATGACCTAGCACTTGACAAGTGTGTTCAGGCGGTGTCAAAACATTTCGCGGCGCATGCATGGCGTCCGTCGGACGGTTACGGTTTCGCGACCACGACTTGGAACCGAGGGACAGGTCTTGCACAGGACGCAAACAAAACGTCAAGCGCCTCAGGGGTAATGCTGTTGAAGCCTCATGGGTCATTGAACTGGCTCGTACCGTTCACGGCGAATTACCAATTCAGGAACCACACGCCGATGGTGATCGTGGATGGACCCGACGATCTACTTGCGTACCACCCTGAATTTCAGGAGCTATTCTTGAATCAGGGTCAAAACGGGGTGTTTGTTATTCCCCCTGGGGGCGGTCAGAGCTGCGAGGTGGAGATGGAGTTCCTGCGAGATGTTGTAAGACAAGAAGAAGAGTGCCTCCAGAAAGCGGATGAGATTTTTGTCCTCGGTTGGAGTCTGCCTAAAACCGATGGAGACCAAGCGTGTCTAATTCGTACCTCGGTCGCCAGGCGGCGCACGTCTCTCGACCAAGTCACAATAGTAAACTACTTAGCGCCCACGCAATATTTCGAACGCGTTGTGGAGCTGTTCAGGGTGCCAAAGGGGCACGTCAATGTCTTCAACGATGGATTTCGCGATTTTGTCCGGGGCGCTTCAAAAGGGGCATGATATCCCGTATAGGGCGGTCCCTAACAAACAGGCCACGGTCAGCCCCGCCCTAACCCTGATCCGCACGTAATTTTGAGAAAGGGCGAAAAAAATCTTTCTGGGCGTGCATTTTTTCCTTGACATGTTATAGATTATATATCTACAATATTTCTATGCCTGCACGCATCCCCACG
>JBEKLF010000451.1:0-4998 GCA_050010335.1 Terriglobia bacterium | reverse complement strand
CGGCGGTGGGGAAGGGCCAGGGCCCGAAACGCCGTCACCGCTCTCCGAATGTTTATCCGTTTTCTGATCGCCGAGGGGAAATGCTCGGTCGGGTTGGATGCATGCGTTCCGACCATGGCAAACTGGCGCCTCTCCGCTCTGCCCCGCTACCTGCAGCCCGAGCAAGTCGAACAGATCGTGGCCGCTTGTGATTCGCACACTAAGGTCGGGGTTCGGGACCGAGCCATTGTCCTCATGCTGGCCCGTCTGGGACTTCGAGCGGGTGACCTCGTGCTCCTACGATTGGGCGACATCGGCTGGAAGGAAGGCTGGATAAGCGTGACGGGAAAGGGGCGGCGTCCGACCCGGCTGCCTCTTTCGATAGGGTTCAGATCCGGAGAGTAAGGGGGCATATAGAGGAGGGTTGCGCCGGTCGCGCTGATCGCTTTCTCGACTCCCGTCACCTTGTGACTACTGAGGTTGTCGAGGATTACGGTGTCGCCGGGTTGGAGCGTGGGGCACAGGAACTGATGCACATAAGCCAGAAACATCTCGCCGTCCATCGGCCCGTCGGTGACCATCGGTGCGGTCAATCGGCGGGGCAGAGCGCCCACAAAGGTCGTTGTCTCCCAATGCCCGTGCGGCGCCGAGTCGAGGCAACGCCGACCTCTGGGCACACGTAGATAGCGGCGCGTCATGCCGGTCGATGTCCACGTTTCATCGATGAATACGAGCTTTTCGACTTCCATCGTGGGCAATGCTTGCCGCCACGCGCGTCGCGCCCGCTGCACGTCCTCGCGCTCTTGCGCGCTGGCGTGCATTTTTTTTCGAAGGTAAGATGCCATTTGTTCACTGATGCCACAAGGCACCGATCTTTGTCGATTTGCCCTGCCCGACCAGACGTTGACATAACTCGGCCAAGCTCAGACCCGCCTTGCGTTCGATCCAGGCACGCAGCACGGACTCCATCGCCGCTACCCGCGAACGGCGGTGCCCGCCGATTTGAAAGCTGGTCCGTTGGCCTGTCTTCTGCTCCCGTCTCCGAACCTGGTAAACCCAAACGCGACTGACTTCCAGCCGCCGCGCAATCGCCGTCGGACGTTCGCCGCGATCGAAGGCCCATAACACCCGATCCCGCAAACCTTGTGAATAGGAATGCATCCTTGCCTCCCCTCTATCGGCAGAGGCACTATCGCACATAATCTATACACTTAAATTAACAATGCTCTAGAAAGCGGAACTGACAGATTTGGACAAAACACTTGGGTAACACGAGGGAAAACCGCCGTAAGAACTCTGTCGTGGCGAAGGTCATCTGGTATTGCTTGCGGCGGTGGAAATATTCCTTCCAGGGGAAGGTGACGCGCTCAGCATCAAAGTCCAAGAGACCATATTCGTACCGTCCCGGTGCGGCGCGCGATGAGTTCACCGGGCGTTTTCTTGTGTTCAGCGTCACAAGCCCACCGCGGGATATTAATGCATATTCCCAACTAGACTATGATCTAATAACAGAAGATCCTCTAACCTCTACGCGCGCTGGCGGCCATGCCGCACATACCAGTGCGACAGGGCTCCTAATCCGACTGCGACCAGAGTAGCCACGGAGTTCGTCCGTGCCGAGCGTGGAAGGCTCAGCATAGCGAGCAGGATCAGAATCCATATCAACGCAGACCAAGTCAGGACCTTGGGTAAGCGCAGGGGGAAACCTTTTCCGGGTGAGCCGGCGCGATGGCTTGCCCCGGGCGCATTCGGGAGAGAGGCCGTAAACGCAATCGAGAGAGCGTTTCGATCCTCGCGCGATGGGCTTCTCGAGTTCCAAACTGTTGCCCCCACCACAATGGCATACGTAACGTAACCCGCGAGCGCCGATATGCCGATGATCACGACCTCGAATTTGGCCCAGAGAACGATCAGGCTTGAGATCACGGCGACCGTCAAGACGGCATTGACAGGCACACGATGCACACTCAACTGCGACAGCCACGCGGAAGCGGGGAGTTGCCGGTCACGCGCCATGGCCCAGACCATGCGGGTGAGCGCCATCATGTTGGCAAGTGCGCATGCGAAAATCGACACGAAGACCGCGAACATTGTCGCGTTCACGACGGCGGGTGGAAATTGACTGCCGATAATAACCAGCAACGGTGTGTTGTTGCTTGCCACTGCTTGCAAGTTGGAAATGGCGAGGGTGAAACCTAGAAGCACAAGAAAGCCAACTACGACCGAGAACACTTCCGAAAACACAATGGCGCGTGGCACATGGCGCGCAGGGTTCCGCGTCTCTTCGGAGAGGTTGGCGGCGCTTTCAAATCCGTTAATCGTCCAGGCACTCATCAGCGCCGAGAAGGCGAAAACGCTGAGGTACCCAAGCCCAGGCACTTGATGAGGGTGGCTGAAAAGGAATCCGAAGGAATTTGTGTGCCGCCAGAGAGCCACGGCCAGCAAAAGAAGGCCTATAAGGATCGTTCCCAAGATCTCCGCCACTACAGAAACGTTGTTCACCAGGCTTGCCAAGCGCACGCCATAATGGTTGATGAGCGCTATGACTACGATCACGCCTATGGTTACGAGGACAACGTTGCGGATTGATGGTTCGACGCCAAGATAAACTACCAGATAAGTGGCGAGAGCGTAACACGCGCCCGGCATGCCGGTGATAAACTGGATGGTCATCATCCATCCGGCCCACCAGGCAAGGCGGTGACCAGCTAGATGGCGAGTCCATTGGTAGGCGTAACCCGAAAGTGGGATGGCTTCGGCCAAGCGTGCGAAGACCAACGCCACCAGAAACTGTCCTGCGCCCACCAGCGGCCAGGTCCAGATGAAGGCCGGGCCGGCAGTTCTCAGCCCGTCACCGTAATTGGCAAACAAACCCGTGGTCACGGAAATGATCGAGAAGCTCACAGCAAAGCTCGAAAAGGACCCGAGGGTCCGCTTTAATTCCTGCCGGTAGCCAAAGTGCTTGAGAGTTTCTTCATCAGCGGAACGGTTGAGATCCCTCAGGTCTTGGTGGTGGGAGGTCGCTGCTTGATGGTTACACACGTTGGAGAGGTCTCTTTCTATAGGAGGGACTATGCAAAGGCTGCTTCGATGTGAGCCAGATCGACTGCCGCAAAACCTTCAAAGACCCAATCGGCATGCCGGAGTGCTTCCGGCGGAAGGCTGTGGGATAGTGCCAAGCAGCGGATCCCGGCTTGTTGAGCAGCCTTTATCCCGTGGGGCGCATCCTCGATGGCCAAGCATTCGGTCGAGTGGAGAGGTTTTTGCCGAAACTGGGGAAGCTGCTGAAGTCGATCCAGCGTTTTCAGATAGACGTCGGGGTCCGGTTTTGGCCGGTCGGTATCGTCATCGGTGACCAACACCACGAAGGCATCCCGGAGTTCCAGTTTGAAGAGCAGGTGTTCGATTTCAATTCGCAAGCTGCCACTGGCAACCGCCAGCGTGTGCCGGGCAGCGGCCTGCCGGACGAATTCCACGGCGCCGGGAAGTGCCGGCGCCCCCTCCTGGATTATCTGCGCATAGGCACGCTCCCTCCAATCCAAAAGTTCGTCGCGCCGTGCGCGGGGAAGCGGCCGGCCGTGACTGCGGAATAGATGGGCGATGATGCCCTCCTGGTCGAGGGGCAGAAAGTCGCGATAGTATTCCGTCTCGCTCACGCTCCAGCCTTCCGTGGCGGCCATCTGCTGGATGACTTGCATCTTCAGCGGCTCACTGTCTACGATGATACCGTCGAAGTCAAAGATGATCGCGCGTAGCACGCTCGCCTCCCCGCGTCTCCGGTCACGGTTTCCTGCCGATTCCATGCTCCACATTAGAACTGTAATTCAGCAAGGGCTGAGGCGACGAACTCCCGCCCAATCTCTCGCTCGTCAATCACCGACCACCAGCGTTGATCCTCCCGGGTGCGACCACGAAGGGTCAAGAGCGCTCCCGCCACGTCTTCACTGTTAAGCTTCAGGTCGCGTGGCTGGTAGGGCAGGCCCAGGCGGTCCATCAGGCCAGTGATCCAGGTGGCTCGGTTTCCTTGCAGGCGGCTCATTAGGAAGATCCCCAGACCCACGATCCAGCCGTGGACAAACCCACGCCCTGTGCGGTGCTCGACATTGTAAAAGAAGAAGTGCTCGGAACCTTCCTCGGAGCGGAAATGTCCCGGCCCGCCTGGACCAATGCAAATGTCCACGATCTCCAGTTCGCATTCCACCAGGGTGCGGATGCCTTCATTCGTGACATCGCGGATGGCCTCGAAGTTAGCATCAATCCTCTCCACGAGTGCGAGCGAGCGCCTTTCAGCCTTTTCGTCGTAACCCAACGGTTCTTTGCCGTGCTCGCAGGCCAGCTTCCAGTCGAAGCATCCGGTGTGGCAGGAAAGGATGTCGCCGACACCCGAAACGTTCAAACCCTTTGGCGCCGTTTTGATCAGCCTGTAATCAATCACCAGTCGATCGGCGCGCGCTTCACCTAGGTATTCGACCTTGCCCTTTTTGCGCAGGCCCGCAGTGAGCGTGGCGAAGGCGTTGGTGGAAATGATGGTGGGGATCAACACTAATTTGATTCCGCGCTTCCAAGCTACATATTTGGCCACATCCACTGCCTGACCGCCGCCAATGCCGAATACCGCTTCCACAGGCGGCGCTGAATTCGCGAGTTCATCCACAGTGTCGAAGTCCACCGACTCCACCAAGTGCACGTGTTGCGGCGGCTTTCCCAGCACGCCCCGCGTGATCGTCCAAGGCACGTCCATGGTTACGACAAGATAGGAGTCGAAGTCGCGCGCCAAGTTCTCGGCCGCACCCTCTCCGTATTCAATACGCACATTGTTCGCTATCGACATACCAGCCTCCAATCAAGTGACTAAGAGATTGCTTGCCTGAGCGGGCAGTCTTCCTCGTTCATGCCACCCTAGCCTGAATTTCCACGGAACGGAATTCGCCTAAGTTTTAGGGTTGTCAGCCGGCCCATTCTAGATGGTCAGCCGCAAAGGCAATCCATTCCACCAAGGGACTGGAACGAGTTTTTCCA
>JBEKLF010000450.1:0-5004 GCA_050010335.1 Terriglobia bacterium | reverse complement strand
GCGCCACGACATGCGGTGCCATCGCTCCACAATGGTTTTGCGGGGCCGCGGTAGCGCCCCCGCAGCCGCTTTGAGCGGCTCACTGTTTTTAAAGCCTCCGGCTTTGCCGGAGGATACTTACTACTTGAGAATTCGAATGGGCAGCACGAGCAGCAGGCTTACTTCGGGGGACCCCCCAGGCGATCCAAGGCAATTCTGGCCGGCTGGTATTGCGGGTCGGCAGCTAGAGCTCGCCGAAATTCCTGGGCGGCCTCACTCTCCTTGCTCTGCTTTTCCAGGACCAAGCCCATATTGTAATGGGCCGCCGCGAATTTAGGATTCAAACGGATTGCTTCCCCGAATTCTGTGCTTGCCTGAGCGAGGTCACCTCGTTCGAGGTACACGCTGCCCAGAGTGTTATGGGTGCCAGGGTCATGAGCGTCCGCCTTCAGAGCAGCCTGAAGATGGTCCTCTGCTTGGTCCCACTGCTTTTGAACGGCGGCGAGTGTCCCCAGATTGTAATGAGCGTAGAAATCGTTCGGGTCCACGGTCAGGACATGGCGGAAATGTGACTGGGCCTGGGCGAAATCTTTTTTTTGGATACACGCGCTGCCGAGCAGATCCTCGGCACTGGCATAGTTGGGAGAAATAGCCAGAGTTGCCTGCAGTTCCTTCACTGCCTCATCAAGCTGTTGGAGAGCGACGCAACTGACGGCCAGGTTATAATGAGCTCGGGCGTACAAAGGAGATCCTTTCAGAACTTCCCGAAAACTCAGTGCCGCTCTTGCATGCTCTCCTTGCCTCTGGTAGTTCAAGCCCAGGGTCATTCGTGGATCTGTGAGGTCCGGGTACTTTGTAAGCAAACGTTCGAGCAAGGTATTGGACTCTTCGAAACGGCCTGCCGATGCCAGTGTGAGGGCATGGCCGTATTCCTCGTAGAGGTTGACGCGGTCTTTGGGATCGGCGCCCATTTGGGAAGACTCCGCATGGGGAGAGCTGAGGGCGACATATCCCAACGACATGAGCCGGGCCATGGTCTCGGGATCCAGGGGCCCTCCTTCGGTGGAGGGTGTATGGCCCATACGCGAGTGAAGCGTCAATAGCTGTTCCCGCAAAGCAAGGGCAATGGATTTCCGCTCACCATAAACGTTGTGTTTCTCCGCGGGATCCTCCACCAGGTCATAGAGCTCGGGATTTGGAGCCTGGATGTACTTGTAACGACCGGCCCGCAGGCTTTGGAGCGAACTGCACCCGAAATGGTAATGCGCATACAGGCTCTCACTATAGATTTCGCGTTGCGCCTGCCCGGTTCCAGGTTTAAGCAGCTCGAGCAATCCTTGGCCCTGAAACTGTGATGGCGGAGGTACGCCGGCGAACTGAAGAATGGTTGGTGCTATGTCGAGTAAACTGGCAGCTTGGTCAACTCGCTTGGGAAACGATCCTGCTGCCGCAGGCCAGTGGATAATCAGTGGCACCCACAGAGTGCTCTGATAAATGAAATAACCGTGCGTCCCTTCCCCGTGTTCCCCCAGACTTTCGCCATGGTCCGAAATCAATACCACGAGGGTCTTGTCGAGAAGATGCTTCTGGGAGAGGAATTCCCAGAAGCCCCCCAATACCTTGTCAACGTACCGCACCTCGGCGTCATATCCTGTCTCGCCATTCCGAAGGCGAAAAGTGGCGGGAAAGTTGTAAGGTGTGTGCAGATCGTAGAGATGAAGGAATAGGAAGAAGCTCTGGTCTGAGTTGTCTTCGAGCCAGACGGTTGCGGCTCGAACCACATCCTCCCCAAAGCGCTTGATATCACCAGGATCTTTCCCCGCCTGACGATGGAGATCAAAGGAGCTGTCATAGTCATCGAACCCTTGATTCAGCCCGAAGCGCCGGTCGAGGACGAAACCCCCGACAAAGGCCGCGGTGTGGTAGCCATGGGCCTTCAGGATGGTGGCGAGGGTAACGGTGTTCGGCCGAAGTTCTTGGCCGTTATCTTCGATTCCTGTCGCAAAAGGATAGTTGGAAGTGAATAGAGAAGTATGGGAAGGAAGGGTCAGTGGCACCTGCGAGCTGATTGCAGAGAAGAGGGTCCCTCCCTTACTCATCGCATCGATGTTCGGGGTGCTGGTATGCAGGGATCCGTAGCAGCCCAACCGGTCGGGGCGTAAGGTATCGACCGAAATGAGGATGATTGGGGGATTTGGACCAAATCCCGGGGGCACAGCGGCGGCGCAGCGTCCAACGCTCCCGCCGGCCACTGACAACAAGCCCAGCGATACCCACTGGGCGGCTCGCCAAACTGCGAATACAATGCCCTCCAGTCGAGGCATTCGCCTTAAGACCATGAGAAAGAGTCCCAACTTGACACAGAAACTCCTAACATGCTGACCTAATCCTGCGGGAAGATCAATGGTCAGCGTTTCGCGAAGGAAGTCCGAGGCTTTTACCGTATTCAGTGTTTTTCCATCCATCGTGATGATCGGTGTTGGCGAAAGCGATTCTTCCAAACGGAGCAACGCGAAGAATGTCACGCGGGGGCTCGCCTGCCCGTCTAGGGATGAGGGCGAAGGTCATCCAGGCTGGGCAACGTGTCCCCATCCTTGAAGCCACGGAACACACCATTCAAGCGGTTCTGTAGATGGGACCAGTACGCGTATTCCAAGTCCCACCGGCCGAGCTCGAATGCCAGGCGGTAATTGGTGTACTCGTCAAGCCAGCCTGAGCGGTAAAGCTCGCGCGTCATCGTGAGCATATCCAGCATATCGACGATGAGGCTGTGATCCTGCGAGGTGATTTGCCGCGACAGGGCGCTGATATCGGCGCGTTTGGGGTTCTTACCGGCGCTCTCAAAAGCCTCAGTGATTTCCCCGGCATAAAGGTATTTCATCCCGATGTAATCCAGCATGCGCGCGGCCACCAGCAGGCTGGGAAGGGAGTGGGCATCCTGGGTAGAAGCCAGCGCGCGTTGCAGCCGCTCCTGTGCGTCCTCTGCCTGCAACCGCGCCTCGCGCAGGTCCGCACGGCCGCTTTTGATGCGCGCAAGCGGCGCGGGAGCCAAGGGATCTGCCCAGAATTGCCCTATCGTGCCCCCTCCCAGAGTTTTCTTGAGCGTCGCTTCCGCCGCACTCAGCTTGTCGAGTGCGAAGGCAACGTCGGCCGCGGCGTTCGCGGGATACATCTGGGTGGAGTAGTCGGAGAAGAATTGCTTTTCGTTGACGGGCGGCGTTTGCCATGCCGCCACTGCTCCATAGGCCATGGCGGGCAGGCTCTGCCGGTAGAGCATTTGGCTCGAGTCGGTCCAGCCGGTATTCATCTCTCCCAGCGCGCCGTATTTGCGGCCGTCCCGGACTAAGCCATCGATGTTGGCGAAGGTGTAGTAGAAGTCGGGAGCAAATTCATTATAGCAATCGATGCCGGGCGCGACGACCTGCTGAATGTGCTCGCGCGCGAACGGTTCAACAAACGCGGTGTAATCCGGTTGGGGTCGATAGGTCCAGGGCACCGCGATCACGCTCTTGGGCAACTGCGCGAAAAGGGTAGGGTATTTGTCAAAGGTATGCGCGCCGCTATGGACATCCGCCCAGAACATCGGGCGCTTGCCCGCCTTTTCGACCCACTCGAAGGTCTGCTTCAACCGGTCGATCCACAAACTCCCAGGGTCAACGCCCCCCAAAAGGACCCCCGCGCGTTCCAATTCCCAGGGCTCATCGAACCCGATGTGCATCCAGGGGCTGGGGAACAAAGCCGCGATCTGCTGGACCCAGTCGGCCACGAACGCAGCCGTGCGTTCATTGCGCGGATGGATCTCGCCGCTGTGGGGAGTAAGGGAAAGATCGGCGTAGCGCTCAATCCGGAAGACGTCGTGCAGATGACCGTATAACTCGGCGGTGGGAACCACATCGACATGCCGCGCGCGCGCGTAGTCAATAATCCGCCGGACCTGTTCCTGGCTGTAACGCCCGTCGGGGTTCACCAATTCATAGCCGCGCAGCTCGATGCTCGCTTCCGAGTAAAAATAATATTGGTTGTTCTTCCAGCGCGCCAGGAAGTCGATTTGACGCTTGATTTCATTCTCCGTGGGCAGCGGCCCGTGGCTCAAGTCCATCATGAACCCGCGATACGCCATCGCCGGCCAGTCGTGGATGGACACCTCCGGCAGGGATGCGTCCCCGCCGTCACCTTCCACCAACTGGCGCATCGTCTGAACTCCGTAATAGACCCCCGCCGAGGTTCGGGCGCGGATCTCCGCGCCCCGCGGGCCGACCCGGATTTCGTAGGCTTCGCGGGAGTCGGGGCCAGCGTGGTCGTCGGGACCGGGCAGAGCATCGACGGCGCCGGTGCGCACGAGCGTAATCACCGGCCCCGCGGGATTACCCGTCGCCACAGCAATCGTCGTCCCGGCACGCCGCGACAAGATGGACGACAACTCCGCCGCCGCAAATTGGTCCTCGGGACTGGAGTCGGACCCGGCCTTGATGGACAACGCTCGCAGCGATAGCCGTCCTGCACCATATTGGATCTGCTGCGGCTGGGGTAGGAGGGGTTGGTGCTCAGCCTTCAGAGTTAAGGCGTTAACGCCAATTACCAATACCAGAAGAGCTTGGCGCATAATAGATTTTCTCCTAGGGATGCAACTTGTGGCAAAGGGACCAGCCATGGAAAAGTAGTGGCTCAGCTTGGTTTCTGGTAGCAGCACTCTGCCTGTCAGGAAGATTGGTGCCCGGAGGACCGCCGGCCTTTGATCCCACAGGTCCCGGCGCTCCCCGCCAAGGCGGGGCAGGCGCCGACCGCCGCTACAGCCGACTGGAAGCTATCTCAAAATCAAAGGCAGCCGGGATGGATAGGAAACATCCCGGTAACGCGCGCATTGTATGCATAACGCATAGAAAGTCAAGGCTTATTCTTTAGGCGCCTGCGATTCAGACAGTGGGGGAGGGCGCGAGGCTGGCGGGAGGCAGGAGCGGCGAGACGAGGGGAATTGGGCGCAGGAATGGGGGCGTGTTGAGACGGGTGGCGGCTGTGTCGTAGGGT
>JBEKLF010000449.1:0-5031 GCA_050010335.1 Terriglobia bacterium | reverse complement strand
TCGCGAAAGGCGAACCAGGAGGTAGTTCCTCCATCAACGATCAGTGTCTGACCCACGATGTAGCGCGCGTCTTCGGAGGCCAGAAAAACCGCCACCCGGGCGATGTCTTTCGGCTGTCCTAGGAACCCGGCCGGAATGTTGCGGCCTTCACCTTGTGGATCATAATTCGGAAGGGCCTTGTAGTAATTTTCGACCTCGATGGCCCCCGGGGCAATAGCGTTCACGCGCACGCCTTTGGGAGCAAGCTCGATCGCCAGTTGTCGCGTGAAGGCAACGATAGCCCCCTTCGTGCCCGCGTAAACAGAGTGCTCATTCGCCCCCCCGAAGGCATGAATCGACGACAGGTTGATCACAACTCCCTGGCCCTGCTTGAGCATACTGGGCAAGACCGATTGCGTAAGGAAAAACATGGCGCGGATGTTCACATGGTAGAGGATATCGAATTGGTCCACCGTCACCTTCTCGAAGGGCTCGTTCACGGTGATGCCGGCATTGTTCACCAGCACATCCAACCCGCCAAGAAATTGAACAGCTCTTTCGGCCAGCGGGCGGATGGAAGCGATCTGCGCCAGGTCGGCCTGAAATGCCATCGCTCGGCCCCCCCACCGGACAACTTCCTCCACCGCCGAAGACGCGCCCGCACCGCTGTGGGCATAGTGAAACACTACCTCGGCGCCTTCCCGTGCAAATTCCAGACCGATGCCCCTTCCGATCCCGGTTCCCGCCCCGGTAACCAGGACACGTTTGCCCTCCATTCTCCTCGCATCTTGGTTAAGGATGTCGCTCAAAAAAGCCTCCCGAAGTGGCAGGGGTAACCATCCGTCAAGGTAATTCCCGCCTTGTCCTAATATTCTCCCAGTTCTTCAGCGGTACAAACCCCTCCGCGAACTCGACCCCTGCCTGATACCCCCGAAACCGCGCCACCACTTTTATGTACTCAGCGAAGTCGATACCACCATAGCGCCTCATCCATTCCCTTTGGCTCGTGTGGCACCCCAGCATTTTTGCTTTTGTCTCAAATGTCGGGGTGATATCCACATAGATCTCAGGCTGAAAGTTATATCCACCTAGCGGCTCCCACATGAAGATCGATGGTATACGGTCGATCACCAGATGCGAGGTTCTCACGTTGGGAACCGTGGCAGCGAGCGCTGCATCGCGGACAAGAATAAATGTATTGTTGTGATCGCTGCCGTAGTCCACGTTGAAGTGGGTAAGAACCACGTCGGGGTTTACTTGACGAATGGCATCCGCCACCAGTTTCTTGGTCTCAAGATTTACATCAACGCACCAGTCCGACAAGCCTAACTCCATCAATTCAGCTCCGAGCACGCCAGCGGAGTTACGAGCTTCAAGGCTGCGGACCTTCACAAGATCTTCGGGAGGCAAATCGGATGAGGCCGAATTGCCATTGCACAGAATGGCGATGGCAACCCTGTCGCCCCGCCGCACACACCGCGCCAATGTTCCCGCACAGCACAATTCCACATCGTCGGGATGAGCCCCAATGGCCAGAATCCGCAAAGGAGCGGGTACTTCTTCGTGCGCTGTATCAGCCATGTTGTTCAAATTCCTTTTTTTCGTCCCAGGTCCACGTCCCGCTGGAAAAACCCGATTCTTCATATTGCTTGAGCCGGTCGGGATCTATTTCCAGCCCCAACCCCGGCGCGTCCGGAACCTTCAAACACCCTTTCGAGTCGGGCTGGAATTGGCAGGTAGTGAGCTCTTCCACCAGAGGATTCCCCACGTTGAATTCCACATAGGAACGCGAGGGAAGTGAGGCCACCAGATGGATGTCAGAGGCTACACCCACCGCCGTATTCCAACCATGAGGTACCAGCTCGATTCCGTGCTCCTCCGCCATCCAGGCTATGCGCCGCATCTCGGAGAGCGCCTACCTTGGCCACATCCGGCTGCACGATATCCATGGCTCGACGCGCAAAATAAGGAGCGAAGGTTTGCCGCCGCGTCATTACCTCCCATGCGCAATTTTAACCGGTGAGTGTTCCGTGAGCCGCGCATAGCCCTCCAGATCATCCGGGCAAAGGTGCTCCTCGAACCAGTAGACTCCGTAGTTCGCCAATATCCGGGCTCGTTCCAGAGCGTCTTTCAATCGTAGGTTCCAAAATGGAGAGCTGCCCCCGGCATCCACCATCAGGACCGTCCCGTCGCCGGCTGCCTGGCGAGCGATTCGAACTAGCTTCTCATCGTCCGCAAGACTTCCTTGACCGAACGGGTCCCAGCCCAGCTTTATGGCGCGAAAGCCCTGCCCCATTATCCGCGCGATCCTCTCACTGAGCGTATTAGCGGGACGAAACAGGACTGAGCCGTAGGTTGGAACGGCGGAGCGATAACGTCCTCCCAACAGTACCGACACCGGCTGTCCAAGGATTTTTCCCGCCAGATCCCAGAGGGCGATGTTCACGGCACGGATGGCGTGCGTCATCGCTCCCCCGCGGCCCACCCAAAAGCTTACCTGGTGGAGCTTCTCTGTAACCCTTTCCACTTCGAGTGGGTTTTCTCCGATAACGAAACGCCTCAACCATTCGAACGCTCCCAGCACCTGGCCCTTCAACGAGTATGCGGCTCCCCACCCGGTGATGCCCTCGTCCGTGTGTAATGCCAAAAATACATGAAAGTTCTTGTCAGGTGTAAAGCGTCCAGTCAGAAATTTTCAATCTGCCGCCTCCTCATGCTGGCGTGGCCGCACTCCAAGAAACACGCTACGCACGGCGAATTCCTGTTGCTGCGGCTTGCTTTGACCCAAATTGTGCTCGCCGAGAGCCATGTTGGGCCCGGCAGCCACCGCAGGATCAGGCGAACCGCCCCACGATTCGATAGCTGTCCTTGGTGCTGCCAGGAAGCCGGATCGTGTCCTTTTCTAGCACAGGATTTTCCCCTGTAAAGACTCTCTTTCATTATACCGCAAGTGTTTTTCGCCGTGCCGAGCGTGATCACCGTGAAACTGACCCCCGCCGCACTGAGAAGGTCTTCCCCACGGCGGATTTCAGGCCATCGCATTCCTTACCGTTTACAGAATTCGGCATAGCCCATCAGATTGATGCCCAACTCGTCAATCAAGCGTTTGATCCGCGGGCTGGTATACGCCAGTGTTTCGGCGGCGCGGAGTCGACCCGTCCCCAAAACCTGGACGTCCTCGGGTTCGGAATGGACCAGGGCATCATTCTCGATCGAGGTGAGCCCGGGGTGTGCGATCAGCAAGTGGATACCAGGCTCCAAACGTCTCAGTACCTGCTCCAGCACTTTCTCCTTCTCTTCGGGCGGAACAGAATAGACGCCAAAATCGTCCAGCTCGTGCTCGCCGAGGAGACAGGAGATCGGGAGTTCGTATTTCTTGCCGAGACGTTCGACGATCGGTCGCAACTGCGTGTCATAAGGCATGCAGTAGTGGGTGTCGAGATAGCAGAGGTGAATCCCCTTCTTCTTCGCCAGCGCGATTTGGGCGTCAAACTCCTTTTCCAGTTCTGACAGGTCAGGATCATGGGCCCAGAAATCCCGCGGTGACTGCCAGAGAAACCCGTCTTCATCGACGAGGGTCCGAACCTCGGAATACGGCAATACCGGTCGCCACCGATACCCCCGCCACTCCCCGACAACCCCCAAGTGCACGCCGAAGCAGAGGTCGGGATTCTGCCGGGCCATTGTCGCCGCTTCTTCAAACCATGGCGATATAACTAGAATGGCCGCTGACCGGATGATACCGTTACGCAGACACTCCAGGATTGCCAGATTTCCCGTATGGGTATAACCCATATCGTCAGCGCGTGTGATCAAGATGATTTCCTTGTTTTCCTCGGTCATGGTTTTCCTTGATTTTTCCTCTCAATCGTTTGTCCAGGCTTGTCAATTCATCGCTCAATTCCCCTGGCATGTTGCATTTCTTACCTCAGCGGCATGGGTCATTCTCCATCAAAGCTCATTCAAATGGGTCAACTGACACTTAGAGCTTATCCGTAAATAACAATTGTTTGCCGCCAACAAATCATCGCCGCGGCCAAGGCCAACAGCGCGATGTAGCCTTCCTTGGTCTTTTCAAACCTCACTAACAGCTTGCGAAATCGGTTGAGCCACGAATGGGTTCGCTCCACCACCCAGCGACGTGCCTTGTACCCTGGCCGCTTACGCTTTGCTTCCGCCTCTTCTCGCCGTTGTTTGTTATGGGGCCGATAGTGGCGTTTCTCCACCGCTTGCCGAGCGGGTGCCCCCTTGTAACCCGCATCGGCGCAAAGATGCTGCGGTGCTTTCGCACGGGGTGCCGGTCGGGCGCCGATCACTTGGTCGAGGGTTGCCGCCAGGAGCTTCACGTCATGCACGTTGGCCCCGCTCGCGACGAGCGACAGCGGGACGCCACGCCCGTCGACTAACAAACTTCGCTTGCGCCCTTTTTCTTCCCCGATCCGTGGGGTTGGCCCCCACGCACTTGATGGCCAAGGGAGCTTTCACCATCGCCCCGTCCACGCTTTGCCAGTCCCAGGCAATGCCTTCCATCTCGTCATACTCGGCCAATCCCGCGCGCCATAAGACCACAAAGAAACCCGCCCGGTGCCATTGCTGAAAATGCAGATGGATGGCACTGGCACTGCCCAATTCCTTCGGCAAGGCTTTCCACTGACACCCGGTGCGCAGGACATAGACGATCGCGGAAAAGACCTGGCGCGGCGGCATCGGCTTCCGCCCCCCTCCCGGTCGGCGCTGATACTTGCGCTTGGCGGAACGCTGTCGAACGGGTATCAGGGGCACAACCTTCGCCCAAAACTCGTCGGAAACTACCCAAGATTTTATCTGCGGCATCTTGGGCCACTATCTTGCCTCATTCCCTCCGCCAGTCCAACAGTTATTTACGGATACACTCTTAATGGAATCACGGCCAAAATCGTTTGTCCATGACAACAGGTTTTCCTGGGAGCGATGCCTGGCTCTAAAGGACCCCGTACTTCGCGTACGTTTCCTGGAGGGTTTTCCCGAGTTCGAGATCCTTCCGCGTCAGGTTCTCCTTGTCAATTTTCTCCA
>JBEKLF010000448.1:0-5072 GCA_050010335.1 Terriglobia bacterium | reverse complement strand
TGGCTTGGAAAGAGTATGCCCACTCTCCCGAACCTCTCGAACCGCCACGCTCGCTGCCGGAGCCTTCCACCAGCGTGGTGCTCACCACCCCGAAAAAACCCGTTTCCACCACGGGCTGCTAGGTACTCGCGAGAGCGGCGTAACGCGGACGCTGGTGTCTGCAGAGTACATCGGTCTGCCCGTTGCATTCTTGGCGGCGGGCGCTCAGTACGTGATAGCCAGCCTGTGGCAAGTCAACCAAATAGCCGCGGCGATCCTTCTGGGGCATTACTACCTGTTTCTATTAGACGGTAAGCACTCCGTAGTGGCCGCGCTGAATGAAGCCCAGCGGGTCACGATGAAGATGCCACAATCGGAAGTCATCAACTGGCTTAACCTGTTCCTGGGTGAAAGCGCCAGTCGTTTGGAGCCGGTTGTTCGGAAGATGGAGGATCCCCCGTTTGCGCATCCTTATTATTGGGCCGGCTTTTACGTTGCAGGAGATGTCTGGCGGGGAAACTGAGCTTATTCCAGCTCGACCCAAAATCCGCTCTCCCCTTCTCGCGTCCCAGTGGGGACCGCATCGCTACGTCAAAGTGGTTCCCGCGAAAAAGGCGTTCGCGACTACACGACCAAGTAAGAGATCTTAGACTCCCCGCAGGCCTGGTGATGTATGCGCGCCGGGCGGATGCTCCCCGCTTCGGCCACCAAATTTTTTGTTTGACAAGACAATAAGTGTTGAAATATGTGGCGAATGAAACTCTTAATTCTCGCCATGCTGTTGACCATCAGTGAGGCACCTGCGCCAATTCCAGGGAAGGCAACCGATAACCCAACTTTCGCAGGTCACAGCAGCGAGCGGAAGACCGCCAACAGTCAGCGGCAATCCACCCCGCCTCCTGTGCCGTTGCATCTCCCGCCCAAGGTAGAGCAAAACTCTGGACAACCCGAAGGCAACGCAAATGCACAGAAGGCCACGGTCATCAGAGAGCCGCTGACTGAAGATTGGTGGAACAGGACCTATGTTATCGCGACAGTTGCACTTGTACTGGTTGGAGCTATCGGTATTTGGTTTGCCGGCCGAACTTTGCTGAGCGGGCGTGGATTATTGCCACTCCAACTGTGAACGCTCCCGTTCTTGGATTCATTCCACAAGGTGGGGCAAGAGCGCACAATCCGAAATGAATTCGTTGGCTCAGGGAGAGGAGATCTCCCTATCCGCGTGCTGCCCCTCCAAAGGAGCTTTATGAAAGCCCCAAAAGCGCTCCTTCTCATGATGGTGATTTTTTCCGGGACTGCCTGGGCGCAGGAACCACAGAGTGATTTCCTCGATCCACTCGGCCTCGCGCGGGTGAAGAATTACTCTGCCGCTCGAACTTCCAGCGAGAATCGCTACGTGTTCAGCAACGACGGTAGCAAACACATTTTGCCGGTCGACACGCTGGTCATTGCCGCCCTCGATGGCCCCGGCATGGTTGCCCACATATGGTTTACAGGTGGCGCCAACGAATTTGCATCGCCGCGATTGATGCGGTTGCGCATCTACTACGATGGGAAGAAGACGCCCAGTTTAGACTCGCCCATGGGTGACTTTTTCGGTGTGGGGAATGGATACGAAGCGAATCTCGATTCCGTCATGATCCGGGACACATCCCTCGGACGTGCGAGAAACAGCTACTGGCCAATGCCTTTCCGCAAGCACTGCAGGATTACGGTGACCAATGAGGGATCGAGGATGGAATCCCTTTACTACCACGTGGATTGGAGGAAGTACAAGTCCTTGCCCGATGATGTCGGCTATTTCCACACCTATTACCGGCAGGAGCCCCCGGCCGTGGCAGGGCAGAACTATGCCTTCCTTAATATCCGCGGCAGGGGCCAGTATGTTGGGACCGTCCTGTGCATCATCCAGACCCAGATCTCATGGTTCGGCGAGGGTGATGACCTGTTTTATGTGGACGGAGCAACCCACCCGCAAATTTACGGCACAGGGTCAGAGGATTATTTCAACGAGGCCTGGGGCCTGCGCGAGACCGGGGGAAATTGGACCGGCTCGCCCGTGGCGGAAGGCGAGCGTCTGGGTGCGAGGCTGACCGGCTACCGGTGGCACGTCCCTGACCCGATCCCCTTCAGTGAGTCCATCTGGGCGGGCATTGAGCACTATGGGTTGACCTATAATCCGGACGGGACACTTCGAAATCCGTTCGAGGAGCGCCCCGATTACTTCTCCAGCGTTACGTTCTGGTATCAGGACGGAGTGAACGAAGGTTTGCCGGGACCACCTTACGGAGAAGCGCGCCTGCCGCTCGGCAACGCCAAGCAGATCATGGTAGAAGACTCGATCAACGCCACGACTACTGACAAGGGCAAGGCGTCTGTCCAGCGCAACGTGGACTGGGGGAAAGACCTTCTCTTTCTAGCGGGACAGGGCGCTGGCTCTAGAATCAACATCCCCCTCGACATCGCGGAAGCCGACCTCTATGAGGTGGTTGCGGAGATTGCAAAAGCGCCGAACTATGGGAATTATGTGGCCCTAGTGGATGACCAACCCACCAATCTCGATACCCGGGTGCCAGAGGCTTCCGAGATCCCTTTCCCCGGCCCTGTGGTCTTTCACAACTATCTGCCGGAGGTATATCTCTCTGTCCAGCGGCCGCTCGGTTGGTTCCACTTTTCCAAGGGCCGGCACACGGTCAGTCTAGTGTGCCTCGGGAAAGATAATGACTCCTCCGGTCACGATATTGGCGTCAATGACCTCGTTCTCGAGAAGCTCCCACCAACGGCCGGTAACCCTGAGCCGGAGACGACCCACCAGTTGACGCCTACGCCCCCTGAAGTTATTGCTCCGGTTCCAGAGGGCGTGGCAGTCTATCGCGGGCTTCCACTTTCCGCTTACCTCGAGAAGCTCATGACCGCGCCGAAAGCTGAGCGTCCGGAAGTGGTTCGAGCCCTGGGTTCCTTTGGTGAAGACGCAGCTCCAGCCCTTGGGCAGTTGACAGTGGCTCTCAACGATTCCGATCCTCAGGTGCGCGCGGCCGCAGCCTGGGCGGTTTCGCAGATCGGCCCGCAAGCTGTCCCCGCCGTTCCCTCCCTGGGTAAGGCACTCTCTGACCCTAACACTCAAGTTCGCATTTTTGCGGCACTGGCATTCAGAGCCATGGGGCCGGCCGGCTCTTCGGGCATTGCCGAGTTGATTCACGCCCTCAACGATCCCGTGGATTACGTGCGCGCTTCGGCGGTGGAAGGTCTCGGATCGATGGGCGCGGCGGCGCACACCGCAGTAAAGCCTCTGATCGAGAGGCTGCTGGCCAAGGACGAGCACGGCATCGTTCTCGGCAGAGTGGCGGTCGCGCTGGGAGATATTGGCCCTGACGCAAAGGAAGCTCTTCCCGCCCTTGAGCAGACTGTCAAGTCGCGCCGCCTGAGTACCGATGGAGGGGAGGCGATCCTGAAGATCGAGGGGAAACCCGTTCCCACATGGTGGTGAACGGCGCGGAAGCCCGTTCATCATGCAGATTCTGCGGGTGCGTCCTGGGAGCTATTCGGCGGTCTTTACCGCAGGAGTAAAGACGGCCAGGCCACCTCCGGGAGCAAGGTGGACGGGTAGCTTGTCTCCCGCCTTCACGCGGTTCCTTATGATGCTGAGGCTCGTCACGACTTTATCCACATCGGTGCCGCGGACCTCAATGTGCGAGAGAGACAGACCACTTCTGAGAGGAGAAAAGTCATGCGCTGCGGTCAGATCCTTCACCTCGAGCCAGGGGCGCGCGATGCGTAAGTTCGATACCATGCCAACGTTTCGCCTGACGTTAAACAGGCGATCCACGATGCCAATATCCGCAACTATTCAGTATTCCTGAAGGACGAGGTCCTCTTTGCGTACTTCGAGTACATCGGGGACGATTTGAACGCCGACTGGGCTCGGATGGTGAATAATCCCAAGATGAAGGAATGGTGGGCGATTATGCAACCGATGCAGGAGCCGTTCCCAATGGCTGCCTGATCCTCCAAAGACTCGTGCTCCCCGCGGCATCCGGCGGACATCGACAAACTGCACTGCCAATGAACCCAGTCGCTGTTTGAGCTTGTAAACCCGGCGCGGTTGGCTGATCTGACTCTTCCACTGCCACCAACTGCTTTCCGCCAGTGGGACCCACCTCACTTGGACAGCGCGGTCACCGGCAGGATCGGCCAACATGTCAATTCGCCATAGACAGCCATCCGTTGTTATTTCAATAGAGAACTAGAGTACCTAAGGAGAAAAAACGCTTGACAAGACATCATCTGTCGAGTAAGTATCCCCTGGCAAAGCCGGGGGCTTTAGGTTCTGAGCCGTTCAAAGCGGTTCGTGGTCGCTAGCGCATCCCGCAAAACCATGGGGGGAATGCTGGCGCAAGGTGTACAGGCGCGCTTGGCAAAACCACCAAGGTATTCCCCGCCCCCACGTTTGGGGACGCTTGCTGAATCCCTAAGGCGAGCACGGTTCGGCCTCGACGGGCTTCATCGGATTCGAGAGTGTGCATCATGATAGTTTCTCCCCCAAGGCACGCGGGATCTGTCAAACTTTGGTTGCCTCCCCGGCACAGCCGGGGGGTCTCCCATCGGACTAGAAGATTGATGTATGCTTCAACCACACCAGCAGGACAATCCGGCAATGGAGTTTGGCACAACTTCGAGAATGTTGGCGTCAGTTCAGGCCCATCGCATCGCCATGATTGAAAATGTGCTTCAAGGTTGTCAGGAAGCGGCTCACCGTTGCCCCAGAGACCTTGCTGTCGGCATTCTTGCGCTTCTGGCCAGCACGCCGTTCGAGCCGCCGCTTTCCCTCTCTTCAATCCTTGCAACACATCCCTCACGAGTGAAAGTCGGAGGCGCCGGCGCAAGGTCTTCGCATATTCTCGTCGACGTCGGAACGGTCGTGGATTAGAAAAGCGTGCGGCATGTTGAAAATGATAGATGAGATTTATCTTGTGCTAGCCTGAATTTCCACGGACAACCATTCGCCTAAGTATTAGGCCGGCTGTTAACCGATTTTTCAAGGGACACTGGCAGAGCCGGATTAATCTATTGGTGCGCTGATAATTATGGTTGAA
>JBEKLF010000447.1:0-5129 GCA_050010335.1 Terriglobia bacterium | reverse complement strand
GTCCCCGAACGCGCCTGCGGCGATGACATTCAAAGCCCAAGCCGCCTGCGGCGATGAGGATGGCTCGCTCTCAATCCTCGGCCTGTGTTCAGATTTCTACGTTTCTAAGCGGGTGCCTACACCAGTGAGCCACGCAAAACGCCGAATTGCTGCGTTATAGACTTGAAAGAAAGCACTATTCACCTCCAGAGTTTGAGCAATACTAACATACGAACGTCTAACCAGAATTTCCGTTTTCAGTTTTCGCGAAGCGAGTGACGGACACACGAGCACCTCTGAATAGAAGGTCCAGTCAAGATCTCAGTGCTGGGTGCTTCCGCCGACCATGCAGGGGGCCCCTCGGTGCGTCGCGAGAATCCTAAAGATCGCAAGGCCGATGGCACCATCTCGATAGGTCCATCAGGGAGCGCCAAAAGTGTGACAGCAAAGGCCACCGGGGGTACTGCAGGAATCCCCACGATTGCCTTTGACTTGCCGGCCATGGAGAGTTCTCTGGTGGGGGCTTCGGCTGAACGGCTGCGTTCAGCGCTCCAAATCACTGACGCAGTCTCCCATGGGAGGATGCTTTTTATTGCGACCTGCAATTCCATCGCGAGCCTGCCATCCGAACTACGCAGGCGTTGTGCGCTGGGGACGTTCTTCTTCGACCTGACCACGGCGGACGAGCGGGAGACGATCTGGCGCATCTACCTCAAGAAGGACGGTGTGTCGGGCGAGCTTCCTGACAATGAGGGTTGGACTGGTGCGGAAATCAAAGAACGTTGCCGGAAGGCGTACCGGTTGGGATACTCAACCACGCATCGCGGTACATCGTGCCAGTTTCACGTTCCGCAGCTGCGCGAATCAAGGCGCTACGCCAGATTGCATCGGGGGAGTATATCAGCGCCTCTTTGCCGGGAGTTTACCGTCATGTCACCGTCGAAATCAGAGGTCTGACTTGTTTGGCCACCCTCGTCAGCGTGTCGGAGAGGGGGGCTGAGTTTCCCCATCAGCAGTACGCCTCTACTTCGGAGACCGCCGCTTCGCGTGGGATGGCTTGGTGCGCAGGCTCTTTCCACCAGCAGGCGAGCAAAAGCACGGTTCCGGTTCGGTTCAAATGGATGTAAAAAAGGATGTTATCCCCGGCTTCGAGGTCGTAGAAGTTCTTGCGGTGAGGGTCGGCAGTGGCGGTCACCCCCGCCGCCAGTGCGCTACGCAGCGTTTCGACCGTTTCAGACGAGTAACGCCGAAGATTATCAATCCGAAATGGACCGTTCATCCTGAGTATCATGCTTCCCTCCCTTCGCCCGGAACCCATCGCTCTGAAGGTCAATACGTTTGGAAGGGGGGAGGAGTTTCACAAATCGTGAAGTCTTCCTACCAACGCCAAACCGTAGCCCTCCGTTCAGCAATGGCCGTGCCTCCCTTGCAATTCCTACCCAAGACCAGACGCAATGGTGCCTTCGTGTTGTTAGAGCAACTTGCTGCTAATGGCGAATAGAACCAACTCGTGCCTGTTGGAGACGGCGCTATGACTTGGTCCCCTAAGAACCTGCGTACCGTTTGGAGAATTCCCAATACATACGGGAGGATGACATGGCAACAGCATTACCAATCCTGGATATCCAGGGAGCTGGCGCAGACCTTGCCAGCAAAACGGTCTTCATCAAACTTCATCTGGGCCTGCTGGGCAAAAGTGGCAAGGTAAGCTCATCCCACGTTGAAGTGGACGCCGACAACGAAATGATCCGGGTGGCGAAGACGTCGCTCGACTTGCCAAAGCTCCAAACCATCAGGACACTCGATGGTGACCTTCGTCGCTACCTTTACGACACGTGCCTGCCATTCGAGGTGGGCATTCACCTTCTCCCGTTGGGCTTGCTTGAGACGCTGGATGAAATGCTAGGTGACTTCAACGAGAAGCGTAGAGTGTTAGTGGAAGTTTCCTTGGCCGCCTATAGTGTTCATCAGGTTTTCTTGATACGATTTCGGATAAGCAATCGCAAGTTATGGCTTAACTTTAGAATTGCACAGAGAGTAGAGGAGACCTAGCGCGTGGGTGGCGCGTCGCACCAGTTCCTGTCCGCGAATGGTCATGTCCTCACGTCCCTCGCACCAAACGACGCGATCGGCGATTACCGTGTCCTAGAGTGTTGGCTGATCACGTTTATGCCCGGATGCCTCGCGAAATAGGGTTGTTGCTCCGATCGTGTGGTTTTGCGACCCGAGTCGGACGCGGCAATCTCATGAGTGCCACCCAGGCGCATTCGGAACACTCGAACTTCGCCCGTGAAACTGCGTCAAACTGACCGGACACAGCCAAAGGGGCTAATCTTCCCGGTGCTTTTAGCCGATATTACTGGTGAGATTGCCGCCTCTGGATCTCAGCGTACCTCTCGGCTCTGAGGTGCGTCAATAACATGAAGCTTGCAATGCTCCAGGGCTAATCAGGATCGGGTATGAGAAACTACTGCACGGTTTGCGGCGAGCGATTGGAATTGTGGGAGCGTGTGTGGGGACGATTCGACCATGCGAGGTGCCGCTCCATTGTCCCGGCGCGCTATGCTGTACCCTCCCTTTCTTTTCAGAAGTCACCCTATACAGCAGGTGTTGCGACCTCCGGGGGAGAGCCTGGGATTCCGCTCAGGACTGCAACAACTCTTCCGAACTCCGAAAGAACCCAGGTTTCCGCAGCGCAATCCGTTGGTTGAACGGTATGTGGTGGGTACTTGCCCCTACCGTCATTCACACCATAGTCGGGGCACGGTTCGGACAGACGCCTTCGGATAGTGGAACATTGAATTTGTGGGTAGCCATTGCGCTATTCTAAAATAAGAACTTAAGCCCTGCGATCGTCGAATTGCTGGACTCATCTTCCCGCACCCAAACCACGCGAGCAGGGATGGTCTGGGAGAATTGCCCGTTGATAACGATTGCCACCTCTTGTTTTGAAGCCAGCGCGAGCGTGGTTCGAACACCCACGCCGGACAAGGAAACGTCAATGGTGGCCGTAAAGGTGTCCGACTTTAACTTATCAGCCTTCAATACAAGACAAACGGGGATGGCGACCCGTTCGCGCTCCCACCGACGGAGATCAGCGGCACTAATCGTTTGCATCGCCACTCTCTCCTCTCATTTCGCAGAGTCCCAAAACCAGGGCTATGTTAGCCGTCTTTTCCCTGGCACGGGCCCCCTTCTGCCCCAGTCGTCTATGTTTGCGGATGTCTTGCGTCATCGTTTGACTTCGTCTCCATGCAACCAAGTGTGGCGGCGGTACCGGGAAAAGGCAAGTAAATCTATCCATTTCTGGTTCCCTTCGGAGTTATATAGATATAAGTAACAGGCCAGTGTTTATTCCTGATTTACGACGACACCTCTCCCCCTCGCTGAATAGGAACTCCGAAGTCGGGAATGAGTTGCCCCGGCTGTGTGAGTTAAGTGCTTTTCTGGCTCAAATGGTGTAGGGTGAGCCACACCCGTGACCACGGGGTACCCACCGCTGGCTCTTTTGCTGGTTCGCGTACCCGTCCGGATCAACTCAATCTTCGATAGTGGGTCAGTTTCCTGAATGGGCGTTTGCAGCCAAGTGGGTTACCTGTTTTCCACGACCTCTTTTCCGGCAGGGGTTATACTTGGGCGAATCGTGATTTCTTTGGAGGTAGCCGGTGACCTCGATCCAGCTCCCAACGGCCAAAGTTCTCCTGCTTCTGGCGGTCCTTATCTCTCCGGCTGTCGCACAACAAAACGACCGGCAAACCGCCAAAACGCCCCCCAAGGCTCCGCACGTTTATACCAATGACGACATAAACGGGGCTGATTCTAAGTCCGGCGACGCGCTGCCGGAAATACCCGGACTGATCAAATGCGGCAAGGACCTCAAGTGCTTTCTTCAGGCACTTGACAGCACCACGCTCGCGGCCGTGACGCGAAGCGAGACCAAGGAAGTGGGGACTGGGGTGGTGACATCGAATTCCACTTGGTGGACCACCCAATACTCAGCCGATCGGTGTGTTGTTTCGTTCCGCGTCGACACGTTTGAGGCTAAGGCCAATGAGAAAGTCGTCCCGGAAAGCCCCTCAATCCGCCCGCGATGCGGTCGAAGCCAAAATGGCTGAAATGAACCGGGATTTTGCGACCATACGCGGCAAGACGGAGACCTGTACTCTGCCCGCAAAGAACCTCAAAGCCTTGATGATCTCTCCTTATTGGAGCTTGATGACCCTCGGCCCGGCAAGTAACTACGGCAAGAACTGCTCGGGACCGGCCTTCGACTCGCCTCACGGCCCATTGCTGAACAACAAGAAGTGAGGGACGCGGCCTTGGTCTGCCGATCGAATGAGACTGCGTAGCAATGGCCTCTTTTTAGATTCATGGCTGCACACGAAGCGTTGCTCTTCGCGAACTGACCCACTACCCAATCCTCTTCCCAATTAACAACACGCAAGATGCCTGTCATCTTGTGCTAGCAGTCAGGAAACAGGGTGGACGTCCCGCCGCTCCTTCCAGAGTTTGTAGAGGCCCCAAGCGGCGAGGGTGCAGCCGTCAAGAATGGTTCCGTTGAGAATCATCTCCTCGAACTGGGCGATCGAGACGGCTCGTAGCACCAGATCATGCTCTTCCGGGTCAGGGTCGGTGCTGGCGGGTGTTAGGTCAGTGGCGAGGTAGACGTGTGCTCTTTCTGATGGACGAAGCCGTAGGCAATCCAGGTCGACCCGAGGCAGGTCATGCTGGCGGCGATCAGGCCCGTTTCCTCGCGCAGTTCTCCGCGCGCAAGTTCCTCGGGATCGACGCCGGGGGTTTCCCATCCACCTTGGGGCAGCTCAAGGCAGCGCTGCTGGACGGTATAGCGGAACTGCTCGATGAGATAGATGGCGTCACCTTGGATGGGCAGTATGATTGCGCAGTCGTCTTTGTCCACCACGCCATAGATGCCGTGAACGCCATTGCTTCGCTCGACCTGGTCTTCCCGCACGCGGAGCCAGGGATTGCGATACACTTCGCGGCTACTCAGGGTCCTGATGCTCATGCTTGCTAGCCTGAATTTCCACGGAACGGAATTCGCCTAAGTTTTAGGGTTGTCAGCCGGCCCATTCTAGATGGTCAGCCGCAAAGGCAATCCATTCCACCAAGGGACTGGAACGAGTTTTTCC
>JBEKLF010000446.1:0-5162 GCA_050010335.1 Terriglobia bacterium | reverse complement strand
CGGCTCGCGGCCAACCGTTCCAGCTCTTGCCGATCCTCCGGACCACAACTAACTGCGGGCGCAGTTCTTGGCATGCGCCCTTTATATCATATATCGCTTATCAGTGCAACTAAGCACTAGGACCGGCGACAGCAACTGCGCAACCAAAGGGCGGGCGAACAAAAGCGCACCGACCGCCGCCGCAAAAGCAAGAGCAAGCAACACACGGCACCAGAGGAAGCGTGCGCAGACCGTGTTGGGAGACCTGGGAAGACTCTTATTCAAGCAAGATCACCCCCAATCATGCCCCGGACAAGCAGCAAGATCTGCAGTCATTTCTTCCATCAGACCACACGAACGGAATGTTGTGAAGGGGGGATGTTGTTATAACTCGCTTATTTATAAGCAGTTATGCAGTTTCTGTGACAACTGTTGACAACTTTCCGCCAGGAATCCAGAAGGGCCGGAATCTTTCACAAAGGTTGAGACAATCCACTGGTGTGTGAGCGCACTGTCATTCAGGGCAAGCCAAGGGTGGAGGTGCGTCATTCAACTGTGCAGTGAATTTCAAAAACGTCTTGACGGTGTAGACAGTTAGTGTAGATTGTGCACAATGCTCGATCGTTTGTATGAGCTGTCGAAAGCGCATCTCCGCGAACGTTGAAGCCTTTGGGTAGCTGACTTGACCGGGCATGCTGTGGCTTCAGGGGCTCTGCCGGGAACCGGAATAAGGAGGTTCACCAGGAAATGGCTCGGGCTACCCTCACGAAGAAGCAACGCGAAAGGCGTGTTCGTGCGCCAAAGGCTGCAACCGACTTGGATCGCCAAGAGGTCGTAACAAGGGTTTGCCGCGTGTTTTGCGAAGGCAACAAGACTCTGTCCGAAATTGGGAAGGAAGTGGGGGTCAGCCGGGAAATCCCTTATCGAATCCTGCAACATGAGGCCCGGCTCCATCGATTCGAGTATTTCGCACCACTGCAATTTGACCAAGCCCACAAACTCGAATCGCAACATCCTTGGGTCAGACTCCGCGTGGTTCACAGTACCCATCGGCCGGATGTTGCGTTCCAAACCGCCCGATGGCTAGCCGACCTAATTCGCCAGCATCGCCGGGAGAAGCCGGAACGAGACGACGTCCACATCGGGTTTGCGGGCGGTGGTTTGCTGAGCGAGACGGCACGGTTGCTTGCGCGAATACTGCGGGAACCAAGCGAGGACTTTCGCCAGCTCACCTTCGTCTTCCACGCCATAGTGGCCGGATTCAACCCTCGAAACCCTCTAAACGATCCCAATGCCTTTTTCGGCTACTTTGCTGGTGAGCCCACGCTGCGTGTGAGCTTCGTGAACCTTCTCGCTCCCGGGTTTGTTACTGCGGAAGCAGCGCGCACACTCCGTACTATTGAAGCCATCGAAGACGCTTATGTGCGTGCCAAGGAACTGGACATCATCGTGACCTCGGCAGGGGCCCATTGGACAAAAGGCTGCAGCAGGCTCTGCCAGCTTTATAAAGAGGAAGCGCCTGCGGAATCGCTCACCGAGCTTCAGAGGGCCAACACCATCGGTGACCTGCTTTGGCGTCCAATCGGCGAGAGCGGCCCAGTGGAAGTCGAGACCGGGATGCGGGCATTAACACTGATTGATCTACCTGACCTTCCTCCTTTGATTCGCGCCGGTAACAAGGTAGTTATGGCCTTGGGCCCGTGCGGCACTTGTGGTGAGCCGAAGGGGGACGTTTTACGAGCAGTGTTATCCTGGAAGGGGCATTACATCACGCACGCCGTTGTTGATAGCCGCACCGCTGCCGAAGCCCTGTCACGCAACGGAAAGCAACCTCTTGGGGCGAGTGCTGAGCCATGATTTCATACGGATCTGCCGGCAGTGATCGGACGATTTGGAACGAAATATGTAATGACTCGGCTGAGACTTGGCGCCGCATCGCTATGCGGCTGCCATAGCATGGGTGGCCTCCACCTTGAACGGGGCAAAGCCGATTCGATCAAGCACCACAGGCTGTAGCTGCGTCAGGGTAATCTACATAGGGCAACTAATTGGCCGTTGGGCTGCTATGACCTCCGTACTGGATGGATCCCAGGCCCTCGTCGCCCTTGGCGTTACGAGTCAGATGCCAATGCCATCCTGAAAGCCTCGCTGACCTCCGGCGCTTCATTCCCGCCACCCAGCAAGGGAAATATCTGTGATACTTCCGTTCAGCTATCATCGTGCCCGAGAGTTCCCTTTCTCGGGAGGAGTCTCAATGGGATCGACGGGCTGAAGTTCCACGACGCGAGTTTGATTGTGAAGAAATGCGCCACTTTGGGCGAGATCACAGGGGAGTGAAGAGCAACGACTCGAACGACCAAAGTAAGGGGCAGTAGAAGAATGCTCGAGGAAGGTTCCGGGAATCGTCACCTGGGACGAGCATGCCGCGGATCAATTTCCAAGGGCCGTCCCGGTGGGAGACCACGGGTTCGGGAAGACCTTGCTCTTGCGTTACGAGGCGCGCCGGATCTTCCGGGTCGCCATTGCTCAGTTGAGAAGCCGCACTGCGCCCGTTAATGAAATTGCGCCGCCGATCCGCAAACGGCTGTCGGATCTGAATCAGACCGAAGGCGCCATCGAAAAAGCCATTGCATGAGTGGTGCGCAAGGGGCATTCCGAGCCTTTCCAGGCCTTCGTAGAGCTTCAGTTTGGGCCCAACCACAGCGTGTTACTCTTGGATGTACGGGACGTGGTGGCGACCGGAGAGGCCTGTGGCCGCGGCTGGAGGTGTTTTCTCGAAAACCCCCAGAACATTGAATACTTCTGGCTTCGCGGATTGTGGGTTACGATGCATCCATGACCGCCGGCGTCGCCGGGCTTGCCCTTCGAAGGAGACGAGATTGAGGTCCTTGCTCGGGTGGCATTGACGAAAATTGCTGACTGGACTGCTGCGGCGTCAAGGCAGATCGGCTCGGAAGGCGGCAGTCAAGGCACTCCAAAAGCTCGTGCCAACTGACCTCACAACACGCCGTTCGCAAGTATAATCTCCTCGTGAAGTGTGTCGGTTTTGTTGACAAGGGTTCTCCCAATCGGTGGCGCCGTTCCTGATTGCTTCTGCTACCGGGTTACCCTCTTGAGGCGAGAATGGCGACAGTCAAGGACCTGATCCAAATACGGTCGGCTTCGACGGAGGCCACCATGAAGTGGCTGCAGTGTCTCGCCGATGCTCTTGATCAGACCGATTGGCGATTCAGCGGAAAATCGATTCTTGCAAGCGAAATTGGGGTCGACGCGTTCGTTTACACGAGGCGCCGCAAGAAGGACAAACGGAATGGCCGTGACCGGAGCGCAGAACGGGTTGAGAGCGAAAGATCGGCGATTGACGAATCGGTCGCCCACCTCTACGAGCAACCCCTCGACTGGGAAGAGTGGGAGAAGAAGCGGTGGCGTCAGGCAATTCAGCGTCCAGGGATTCGGCTTGGAGTGCGCGGTGCTCCCGGGGGCGGCAAAACGTTCCTGACAAGGGAATCCGCTCAGTCTCTCGCCCGGGAATCGGCGGGCCGGATCACGCGAAGGGAGGTCTCGCCGTCCGATGTCCCTGTTCCGTTCTGGATAACGGCAGGAGTGTTTGCGGCCACGACTGGTTCGGACGCGGTCGCCACAGTCGTCGATGCGACTCTGCTTTCGATCGAGCAGATCAACCGGCAGCCATCTTTACCCCCTCGTGACTGGCTTCGTAAAGCTGCGGCCTCTCCTAATGCGCTCATCATGGTGGACGCACTCGACCAGTTGGTTACCCACGAGGTGGAAGGTTTCAAACGAAGCGCCCGCCGTCTGGACACTCTGCCGGGCAGGCTGATCGCGACGTGCCGGACCCTGCACTGGGATGAGCGCGCGTCTTGGCTAGCAGCCCGTGGTAAAAGTCAGCCCAGCGCAGATCCTGCGGTCGGGGTCTCGCTGCCAGCACAAGTACGGTAATCGTGTACTAGATATTGCAATATAGTGGGCTTATTCTATAATGCTGACATGGCGATGCGAACACGGAAGGATCAAGAGCAACAGGAAGAGATGTGGATTCCGCAGACTTCGCTGGCGAAGGGCGCGAGTCACCCGTTCTATCAGCGCTTGAACCAACTGCTGGAGGAGAGCCGCTTCGACGAGTTTGTGGAAGGACGGTGCCGGCAGTTCTACGCGGAGAAACGGGGGCGGCCGAGCCTGGCTCCGGGAATGTACTTCCGGCTGCTGCTGATTGGCTATTTCGAGGGGATCGATTCGGAGCGGGGGATCGCGTGGCGGGCGAATGACTCGCTAGCGCTGCGGCGCTTTCTGCGGGTGGGACTGGACGAGATGCCGCCGGACCATTCCACGATCTCGCGCACGCGGCGGCTGATGGATGTGGAAACGCATCGGGAAGTGTTCACCTGGGTGCTGGGGGTACTGGCGGAGAGAGGATTGCTGAAGGGGCAGACGCTGGGGGTGGACGCCACCACGCTGGAAGCGAACGCGGCGCTGCGGACGATCGTGCGGCGGGACACGGGAGAAGGCTACCAGGAGTTTCTGCAGCGGCTGGCGCAGGAGTCGGGGATCAAGACGCCGACGCGCGAGCAGTTGGCGCGGCTCGATCGGAAGCGAGCGCACAAGGGATCGAATGAGGACTGGGAGCGCCCGCACGATCCGGACGCGCGCATCGCCAAGGTGAAGGATGGGCGGACGCACTTGGCCCACAAGGTGGAACACGCGGTGGATTTCAGTAGTGGAGCGGTGGTGGGAGTCACGCTGCAGCCGGCCGATGCGGGCGACGCGGCGACGGGGCCCCTGACGGTATGTGAAGCAGGAGAACAGATCGCGACGGTAGCGGGTGAGGAGAAGGGCGCGGGAGTGAATCCGGAAGGGCCGAAAGAAGTGGTGCTGGACAAGGGATACCACAGCAACGAAGTGTTGGCGGAGTTGGCGGACTGGCAGGTGCGCAGCTACTGCTCGGAGCCGGACCGGGGGCGACGACGCTGGGAGGGGAAGAAAGCAGAACAAGCGGCGGTGTACGCCAACCGGCGACGGATTCGGGGCGCACGGGGGAAGCGGCTGCTGCGGCAGCGGGGCGAGAAGGTGGAGCGGAGCTTTGCGCACTGCTATGAAACGGGCGGGATGCGACGCGTGCATCTGCGGCATCACCCGAATATTCTCAAGCGTCTGCTGGTGCACGTGGC
>JBEKLF010000445.1:0-9416 GCA_050010335.1 Terriglobia bacterium | reverse complement strand
GCTCAACCTTCGCCCAAAACTCGTCGGAAACTTCCCAAGATTTTATCTGTGGCATCTTGGGCAACTATCTTGCCTTAATCCCTCCGACGTTTCAATAGTTATTTACGGATAAGCTCTAAGAGGGTACGGCAAGCCGTACCCCTACAAGCCGGCGACAAAACTCTGGAGATAAGCCAGGTAACTCTCACCGCCAGCTTCCATCAGATTATTGTGACCTGCCCCTTCGACAGGGTAAAAGCGCTTGGGCTCCGGCGCTGCGGCAAACAGTTGCTGGCCCATCGCGAACGGAACCACCTCGTCGCGTGTTCCGTGGACGATCAGAATCGGCGCGTGCACATCGCGAATCTTTTGGAGTGAGTCGAAGCGGGACTTCGCCGCGTACCCGAGAAAGGGAATTGGAAACATTCGCTGCGCCATCGCCAGCACACTGGTGAAGGAACTCTGAACGATCAGGCCTCCGCACGGCCGGCGGGACGCCAGGTTTATCGCCACCGCGCCGCCTAGCGAATGCCCATAGATGATGATGTCTTGGGCACGGAAATGGCGCTTGTTTAACAGATAGTCGTAGGCCGCGTCGGCGTCGTGGTAAACGCCCACTTCATCGGGTTTGCCTTCGCTTTTCCCGTACCCCCGATAATCCACAACGAGGATGTTGACCCCGATCTTCGCGAGTGCCCTCAGATGATCGAGGTCGTACCCAATGTTTTCCGCGTTCCCGTGAAACCAGAGGAGGACTTGTTTCGATGCGGGGTTCATACGGTAGAAGGCGTTGATTCTGACGCCATCGTCGGTCAGCAGCCAGACGTCTTCAACTTCGCGTTCGTAGGTTTGCGGTGAGGGGAAGCCCTCAGGATAGCGTGGAGGAAAGTAGATCAGTCGATTCTCGATAACCCTGATGGTGACGAAGACAATTACAATTCCGGCCGCGAATGCCACCAGAACCATCGTCAAAAGTCTCTTCACCTTCGCGGCGCTCTCCATCACCATCCGACCTGCTGCGGCGCTCATTCGAAGTGAGACCCGGCCTCATCCCCTCGCAGAGTGAGGCCGGGCCATATGGATTATTGACCGCTACCGCCGCCTTCGTCGGGTGTGATGACCACAAATAAGCCATTGCCCTGACGATTGATTCGCAGCAGCGTCTGGCCTTTCGCTTGCGAGGCCAGACGGTTGAATTCCGTGACGTTGTGTACCGGTTGACGATTGATGCCTTCGATCACATCGCCTTCCTGAAGACCGAATTGAGCGGCGGGGCTGTTCGGATCAAGTTGGACAATCACCACGCCCGTCACATTCGGTGGTATGCCCGCTTGATCACGGAGTGAGGGAGTGAGGTTCTGCACATCGATGCCGCGCAGAGCCCCCTGCTGAACGCCTCCTCCACCAGCACGAGCGTTGAGGTCGGAAGGACGCTCGCCAAGCGTCACCTTGATGGTCATCGGTTGGCCATCACGCAGGATGTCCAGCGTGACTTCGGCGCCGGGGCTCAGGTTCGTGACCTGGGCCGTGAGTTGGCCCCCATCCCCAATGACCTGGCCGTTGAGTTTGCGGATGACGTCTCCGGTCTTCAGTCCAGCTTTGTCGGCAGGCCCGCCCGCGGTCACGTCCTGCGCGAGGGCGCCCGCAGTATCCGGCACCTTGAATTGCTTCGCCAAATCCTCAGTCAAGCCTGTGATCTGGACGCCGAGGTATCCGCGGCTCACTTTGCCGGTCTTAATCAGATCTTCCATGACGTGCTTCGCCATATTCGAGGGAATCGCAAATCCAATTCCGACGAAGCCGCCTTCCCCGCCTGGTCCTGAATTGCCGCTCAAGATAGCGGTGTTAATGCCCACCACCTGACCGCGCACGTCCACCAGAGCTCCGCCCGAGTTCCCAGGGTTGATCGCGGCGTCGGTCTGAATGAAGTCTTCGAACCCATTTGGCCCCTCGATCCGATTATTGGAGCGCCCCAAGGCGCTGACGCTGCCGCGCGTCACAGTGAAATACTGCTCAAAAGGGTTCCCAAACGCCATGACCGTGTCGCCCACCTTAAGCTGGTCGGAATTGCCGAAGGAAGCGGTGGGCAAGCCGCTTCCCTCAATCTTGACAACGGCGACATCCGTTGGGGGATCTGCTCCTACCACTTTGCCCTTAAAGGTCCGCTTGTCGGGAAGTGTCACCTCGATTTCTGCGGCCTTGGCGATCACATGATTGTTCGTCACAATGTATCCGTCCGGCGACACAATCACGCCGCTACCCAGCGCGTGTTCGCGCTGCTCGCGCGGAACTTGAGGAAACATGTTGCCGAAGAACTGTCGGAAAAAAGGGTCGTTCATAAAAGGCGATTGTTGCACTTTAATAACCTGCGTGGACTCAATCGCCACAATGGCGGGGGAAACAGCCTTGGCGATTCGCTCGTACGCCTGGTTCTGCCTCTCCAAGAGGTCAATATCAGGCCCATCCAATGCCTTCCCTTGGGCCATTGCAAAATCCGGAAAAACGTGATGTCCCTGGTAGAGCATGAATGACAGTCCCAGGGTCAGGACCCCAATCAAGGTCAGACTTAAACCTCCCAAGTTTTCCCGCAAGAATCGTTTGTCAAATCGCATAGAATCTTCCTCCTTCAGACGACCGGTGAAGTCTATTTGCCGGATAGCCCGGCTCGTTGTCATCTCGGTCGTTGCATTCGCGCGAGATAAATCCCTATCGACGCGTCAAGAAAGTCACCACAGCCGTTTCAATACGCCCCATGATGATTCCAGGGTATCTCAAAATCAAGCCCCTGAGTTATTAGACGGGATTCAGTTCTTTATGTCATCAAGGCGGGTGGTAGGTCAATCCCCTCACGTGATATTTCTCCCGAACTGCTACCCAATATCCCTCAGTAACCCTTATATCGAACCCCCACTACAATTGATGCTTAAGTAGGGAATAAGGGTTTGCCGGACGTGCGGGACGGGAAACCCTTCTCCGCCCCAAAAATTCTGTCACGAACGGCGCCCTCCTGTCCATAAAGCCAATACCCGAAAATCGCGATTGGCACGAGAGGAAAACCGCAAAAAAGGCGTTCACCCTCACGGGATGTGTGTTATAGAGATTTTGCCAAGAATCCTAGACCCACACCCGGAGGGTGAACGATGGAAGCAAGCCTACCGCAGTTGATTCTGCCTATCAAGCTGGAAAGAAGTTCGGAGCGATTGACGAGTCTGGGGGGGCTGGTGGTATTGGAAGAACTGGCGCGAGCGGTGGGGTTGTGGGAGGAAGTGGACGGCGCGCTGGAGGGACCGAAGTCGGGGCGGGGGTATGCGCCGCACGTCTTCGTGCAGGGATTGGTGTGGATGCTGCATGCGGGGGGAAGGCGGCTGGAGGACTTGCGGGAATTGCGCGCCGAGCAGGAGGTGCTGAAGGCGTTGGGTCTGGAGGCGGTGCCGGATGGAGGGACGGTGGGCGACTGGCTGCGGCGGCAGGGGGAGGAGGGGGCGAAAGGGCTGCAAGCGATCAGCCGGAAGCTGGTGGCGCCCTGTCTCGACGCGACCCCAGAAGTGACTTTGGATGTGGATGCGACAGAGATCACCGCGGAGAAGCAAGAGGCGCAATGGACATATCACCAAGTGCAGGGTTACATGCCGCTGGTGGGATACGTCGAGGGGGTGTGCGTGGGTCACGAGTTTCGGGAAGGCAATGAGAGTCCGGGCGCGGGGATCTTGGCGTTTGCCCAAAGCTGTGAGGCAGCTCTGCCCATGGGGAAGCGGATTTATTTCCGCAGCGACAGTGCCGCCTATCAAGCCGCGGTGATCAACTACTACAGCCAGCCGGGGCGGAGCTTTAGCATCACCGCCGATCTGGACGTGGCCGTGAAGCGGGAGATTCGGAACCTGCCGGAGACGGCTTGGCAACCCTACCGGACCCCCGAGGGCATCGCCACCGACCGCGAGATCGCCGAGACGGTGCACAGCATGAACGGCACCGAGCAAGCTTTCCGACTGATCGTGTTGCGGTGGCCGAACCGAGGAGCCGGCGAGCGCGGTGATCTGGAAACACAACGGGAGAGGAAACAGCGAGAACTGGCACAAAGAACTGAAGAGCGGCTTGGGGATGGAGCAGATGCCCTGCGGGCAGTTCGAGGCCAATGCCATGTACTTCGCCATCGGCGTGCTGGCCTATAACTTGGCCCAACTTTTGAAACGGCAGGTGCTGCCGGCCTCGTATCGCACGGCGACGGTGACGACCCTGCGCTGGAAGCTGTATCGGCTGGCGGGTAAGAATCCGCCCGGGTCTGCTGCGCGACACTGCGGACCTGAGAGGAAAAGGCGAATAACGAGGGCGGGCCGAACCAAGGCGCGGCGGTGCGCGCCCCGGGCGGGGAGAAACTATCGGGAGGACCCATGGACCCCTGAATCTTGACCGCATTGGAGTCGCGACCTCACCCGGATTAACCACGCCTCGCGGCAAACGATCTTTCCACCATCTCAGGAACACCCTACCATCGCTCAATCGCGATTCTTGGGAAGAACTGCGCCCTTGACAAGAACATGTTGGATGCCTCATTCTAGGGGTGATTCCGGTGATGTGCAAACTGCCATCACGCGGAAGGGACCGGGTGGGAGTGGGGTTCCAATTCGCGGCTCGCTCGTGAATTGTGGCGATCTCACACTAGCAGCGGATCTCCGAGAGGGGGTTTGCGGCTCCTGCGAAAGTCATGGCGAGCACATAAAGTTCCTCTTGGGTGGTTGATATCTAACCAACCCCGGCAAAAAAGGGTCGCCCACAGGGCGACCCTTTTTTGGTAGGATTGCGATCATGCCCACGCTCGACTTGGAGCAGTCCCGCAGGTTGCTTTTGGAAGTCGTTCAAGGTTTGTACGACGAGCGACACAGCCCTGTGCCGGGCGCTTTGGTCAAAGCTCAGATCGTCCGCGAGGCAGAACGCCAGGGCGCGTCTTTTAGCGAACGAGAATTGGGCTTCAAGAGTTTTGTCGATTTTGTCAGGGCAACCCCTGGAATAGGCCTTCAGATCCGCTTTGGAAGCGACATGCTTCTCGCGCCTTCCAGCGCCACCGAAATCCTCTCAGCGTACGCCCATCCGCTTCCGCGCCTGAGGCGCGACTTCTGGAGGGCGTTCATAGAGTTTCCCGTCCCCAATACTATTCGGCTCTACGACGAGGCAGAAGACAAAATACTGTATGAAGACGCCACGACCCAGAGGAGGGGCGTTCTGATCGAGTCTGTTCCGCGCGAAACGCAAATCCAATGGCGTCGGGAGTTCGCCGCAGAACAACCCGATACCATTAAGGCTGCGTTGATCTCCGCCCTGGACGGCACAGGCACTGCCCCTTTCAATGAGTTTGCGCGCCGCCTGCGCGAGAATCCGCCGGCCATGCGAGCTTGGAATCAATATCTTCAAAAGCACATTGTTGATCAAGTCGCCGCGTGGGCCGCTGCGCACAATATCTTCCCTGATCGTTGGCAGGGGAGCGCAGCCCACGCCCGCCACGACGGTTCTATGGCCGGAGAAGTTTCGAAACCTCAAAGCATAGGCCAGCGCGCGGAACTCTATAACTTCTTCGACAGTCTTCCACTCGAAGACTTGCTTAAGCTGCGTGTTCCGCTTGAGTTGGTGCTGAAGGCAACGCGAGACAAGCGATGAGGGTTCATCTTTTTGGGCTGCCCTTAAGCACACATAATAGGCTGAAAGAAGAGTCTCGAAATTGGCAGGACGCAGTACCCGCCCCTCACAATTTTCGTTCGACACCAATCATGTCAAACGAACTTGGGAAAATCAGCCAATCTGAGATTGAAGAACTTGCAAAGGGGGTCGGCGAAGGATTTAACCACCTCGTTCTGGCAGGCATGAGAGATTGGCCGAAGGTCCGTTCAAGCCTTCGATTTGATTGTCGAATTCATATTGCGAGGCTCCGTGAGCCCATTAGAGATCTTACATGGCCATTACTTCAGGAGCATCTCCGCTCGGTCGTTTCGATGGATCAGGTTTGGCTCAGCAAGCTTGCCCCGAAAGATTTGAGGCATCCGCTGCTTCTGCCGCCCCCGGTTTTCGCAACGAACCGCGATACCGCAGAGTACTGGCAGCGTTGTGACGTCTATTCGGAAGAGCGTTTCACTAGCGCGGAGATGTTGCTGGCGGTTGTTGAAAAGCATCACCGTCGCCGCGACAGGCAGGAGCGCTGGTATTGGCTTGACGACCGCAACAGACGTTACCAAATTGACTTGGCGAGACACGGACTATCGCAAGCCGATCGCGCTGGAGTGAAATCCTATCGTTTTTGCTTCGAGATTCCCCCCGGCTTCCACTATGACGTAACTCACGATTATGACGGGGAATTCACCATAGAGATCGATGGTCGCTTCCAGCGAGTCAGCCATTGCAATGTCACTCCGTGGGGCAATGTCCGTCGAGGCTAAGATAGCCGTTGCGCGATCCGGAAGACGGATTCGAACTTTAATGCTGAAAGCAACAAGTTGTTAGCTGCTTCCGATGTTCATTCAGTCACACAATGCTGCCTAGTGAGAACTAACCCGCTCGGTCTCGTTCAATCATCACTTTTCTTGTTGACCCTCAAGCCGCAATAGCGGTTGCCCGTACTCGTTGGCCATCGCTCCGCGATGCCTAAGACCGATTTTGAACGGACAGTCACACTCGCAGGCTACTTTCCGGTTGATCGCGGAGGAATTATTTCGCTCGCCCCGCTGCAAATTGCAGCCGGTCAGGAGGTTTCGCTGCTAGCAGGGATTCGGCCTGAAAAGTCATAGGGCTGTATCGGATGCGCGCCGACTGGACCATCAGCCGAGTGGCGGGGATCGAGCCCGGCGCGCGTTCGATACAGCGACTTGAACGAAGCCGCCCGTGTTTGCGGCGGACGCGTCGGATTATGGGTATTGAATGGGGCTCAGAGGCCCTGCAGGTGGATGGAGAGATAGGTGGAATGGCTGTGTGCGGGCGAGAAAGCGTGTGCTACCCGTCAATCCAAGATCCCTTGGGGATGGTGTGAAGGGATAGGGTAAGGAGAAAAGGGTTGCCCGCAGGTGAGGAGACACACGAGAGGGCAGGCGTGGTGGGCGGACGCACTGTGGCGGAGTCGGGATGCAGCGTTTCATGAGGGCCTCGTGAGGGCGGGCGGTGGAGAGCGCAGGCACATTTCCGCCGCGGTGAGTCGCTCCAGAATAATCATGGGGCCGCCGCACTGGGGACAGGGCCACGAAAAGATAGAAGGCAGCGTGATCGATGAGCCTTCTTCATCCTCTGACGGCAGTTCTGGCGCGGGTGGCAATTCGGTCGGTCGTCCCAGGAACTGGAAGCAAAGTGGTAAGAGAGCCGCGCGCCGTCGGTGGGCCAGGAACCCGAAGTGGCGGATGCGCACGAAGCCGGGGGGAAGCACGTGGAGCAGGAAGCGGCGCAAGAACTCCTCGACCGCCAGGGTCATCAGACGTTGCTGATTGCCGTGCGTGGAGTCTCTCCAGCGAAAGGTTACTTGGTTGCCCTCCAGGGAGACCAAGCGGTGATTGGAGATCGCCACGCGGTGAGTGTAGCGGCCGAGATAACGGAGAACGTGTTCGGGACCACCGAAGGGCGGCTTGCAATAGACGACCCAATCCTGACGAAAGAGGGGACGGAGGAAAGAAGCGAACACTTTCGCTTTCGCCAGAAGTTTGAGATCTCCGTAGAAGCCCAGTTGGCCGTCGTCGAAGGCCCGTTTGAGAGCGGCGACAAACTTGCCGCGGAAGACTCGACCCAACACCTTGACGGGCAGAAAGAAGCGATAGCGCGAGGGGATCCAGCGCCGGTGATCGGGGGAGAGACCGCCCGCCGGAACCACACAATGCAGATGGGGATGGTGCTCGAGTTTCTGACTCCAGGTATGGAGCACGCTGAAGAAGCCGATTTCGGCGCCGAGATGGCGGGGATCGCGGGCGATTTCGAGCAGGGTCTGGGCGCAGGCCCGGAACAATAGATCGTAGATGACTTTCTTGTTCTGGAGGGCCAGAGGGGCGAGCCGTCGAGGAAGGGTGAAGACGACATGGACGTAGGGGGTGGGCAAGAGTTCGCGGCGGCGCGCCTTCAGCCAACGCTCGCGAGCGAGGGCCTGACACTTGGGACAGTGTCGATTGCGACAGGAATTGAAAGAGTGGGCACGATACCCGCAGCGGACACACCGATCACGATGCCCGCCCAGGGCGGCGGTGCGGCAGCGCAGGATGGCCGCCAACACTTTCAGATGTTGGCCGCTGATCCAGCGACGACTCGCTTCGATGAACTGCTGCCCCGCCACCCGGATGAGATCGGCCACCTCCAGCGGTGGCCGACTCATTTATTCATCTCCCGGCGGCTCGTCTTTCTTTCCTGTGGCCGCCAGCGCCAACGCGTCCAGGGGACTGGCGGTGGCGCTGAGATGGCGGCGGGAAAGGTGGATGTAGAGGGTGGTTTCTTCCAAATCGTGGTGACCAAGCAGCACTTGGATGGTGCGCAGGTCCGTACCCGCTTCGTGGAGATGCGTGGCAAAACAATGGCCTCAGCGAATGAGGGGTGATAGGTTTGGGGATGCCGCAACGGCGATGCGCTTTCTGGCACGCCTGCTTCACGGCGTCCTTGCTAATGGGCCGGCCGGCGATATCACCTGGGAAGAGCCACAGCTTGGGCTTCTCGACTCGCCACCAGTCCCGCAGGATTTCCAGCAGCTTGGGGGAGAGCATAACGTAGCGATCTTTCTGCCCCTTGCCCTGTTCGACGCGGATGACCATGCGCCGGCTATCGATGGCGTTGGGTTTGAGGCGGATGGCCTCCGAGATTCGCACCCCGGCGGCGTAACAGGTGGTGAGGATGGTGCGATGCTTGAGGCTGGGCACGCAAGCGAGAAACTGCCGGACCTCTTCCGGACTGAGAACGATAGGCAATTTCTGAGGCTTCTTGGGAGCGGGAATGACCGCTTCGAGGGTCCACTCTTTCTTGAGGGTGATCTTATAGAGGAAGCGAAGGGCGGCGACGGCGAGACTGCCCGAATTGGGTGACAACTTCTTTTGGTTGACCAGAAACACTTGGTAGGCGCAGATCTCCTCAGGACCTAGTATATCGTTTCAGTGAAATATATCTAGTAAGGTGAAAAGCATGTTATGCTTAGGGGATGCCGAGAAGATCCAATCGTCCCCCCTTGCTATTAGTGCCCAACGAACGCGATTTGTTGGAGCGGTTGCGCAAGTCGCATACGGCGCCGCGCCGCGCCGTGCAGCGCGCTCAGGTTTTGTGGCTTTACCACACCGGCGAAAGCATCGCTGCCATCATGCGCGCCGTCCACTTGACCCGTAAGAGCGTGGCGAAGTGGGTGGGCAAGGCGTTGAAAGTCGGGGTGGCGGCGGGGCTGCAAGATACCCCCCACGGCAGTCCCCCCAAGCTGACGGAAGAAGCCAAAGCCTGGGTGGTCCATT
>JBEKLF010000444.1:0-5230 GCA_050010335.1 Terriglobia bacterium | reverse complement strand
TGCCCATAACCGCATCTTACAAGCCTTTCCTCCATTGTCAATAATCAACCCCACCCTCCTCCCCAAAATCTTGAGACTTGATCTGTGGGGAGCCAAAATCTATCTCCGACAGGCTCCTAGGAACCTCTCCCGACCAGGTCGGTGGGGCGACAGTTTTTCACTGCTTCAAGCTCCCCAGCTTAACTCGGCCGCTATGACAGACCAAAGGGGAGCGACCGGGACGGAGGGCTGGTGCGCCGAGGGAAGGCCGGTTGATCTTGTAAGGCGCAGCAGGTCCGGTCGTGGTTCGGATTTTGGCCTCTCGACCGCATTGGAGAACCAGGGCGGGAGGCGGCAAATTTTGCTTCTGTAGACGGCGAAGGCAGCCCTCTGCAAAACTCGATCTGGATCCATCGCGATATAACGCCCTACCCGAAGAATGGCACGATTGGACTTTGATGGTCGGCCAGACTCCCATCGTTTTTGGCATCACTAACGGGTCGCCAAGGGTTTAGTAATCGAAGCTCCTACCGTCACACCGGGCACTTTGACGTACAACGGCCGAATCGCCGAAGTGCGCGCGGCGACGCTGGAAATTCGGAGAGCAATTTAGAACCGCCCTACACGGATGGTCGCCCGGACGAAAAGAATGCGCTACACGGGAGTGGTAAGTGGCCCCTCCGGCCCGCTGGGGGGGGAGATCCGCCGCGTCCCAGTTTAGTTTGCGCCTTAGAAAATGTAGAAACTCCAGTCCGTGGGTTTCATCCGTCAGTTGATGGGCTAATGACATTGTTCCCCTTCGGGGAACTTGGTTGCGGCTCCGCCAAGCTGCGCCAGACTGCTTACCGCCTACTGCTTGCTGCCAACTGCTAATTGCCTACTGCCAACTGCCTACTGCTTACTGCCCTTTGCTGACCGTCGGGAGCGCCTCGTAGGGGCTACCGAGCTGAAGGATAAAGGCCTCCGCTCGTTTGTACCCGCTTTCAACGCCTCGGAACCGGGCTACCAGATCTTGCAAATCGTAATAGCGGTCGGGAGTCTGGGAAGCGTGGGCGTAGCAGGCAGCGCGTTTGCGGGGCTCCGCCGCGGCAAAGTCCACGTAATGGGTCGGACTGAATTGCCGCGTGTCTTCTCCATTCGAGACTTCATAATAGTAGAGCGCAAACGGCATCTTCAGTTTCAGCCAGGCGTCAAATACCAGCGCCGAAGTGGCGCGATGGTCCCGGTGACCGTCGATGGGCCATTGGGTAAAGACCACGTCGGGGCGCTCGGCTTCCAGAATCTTTAGGAATTCGTCGAAGTGAGCGGCGTCGAGAACGGCGTGACCGTTCACCTGCCCGGCGTACAGCGGGCGAGCCTTGAGGATTTCACAAGCCTTGCTGGCCTCGGCCATCCGGACGTGAGCAGGCGCTCCCCCCTGCGCCGGGGGCCACTCACCGTTATTCAAGTAGAGTAGAACCACCTCGTGTCCGAGGTCGGTGTAGCGGGCCACGGTGCCGCCACAACCGTACTCCGGGTCGCCGGGATGCCCGCCCGCAACGATTACCTTGAGTTTCGGTGGTGGGGAGCCCTGCGAAGTTTCACGGGTGGCGCCCGTCCCCGGCAGCCCGACGGCCAGTGCAGCTCCTGCTTGCCCAGCGCGGGCGAGCACTTCACGTCGTGTCATGGAATCCATTTTCCCCCCAGTGCAGTTTTGGTTAATTTCCAGACAATCTGTCTTCCCGCAGCGACGGCATCTTGCCAGCCAAGGCCGCCAGGTTGGTGCATGTCCGGCGCGGACCCGCGAATTCTGGGGTCTTCGAGTATCCGAAGCGACCTTTGAGACCTTGCGGCTCATTCCCGCCAGGTCATGCCGCCGGAGAGTATACTCGGGCTAAACCCCTGCGGGAAGAGGGGCCTTTTGGGAGAGTCTTTTTGGGGGTCAAGTCTGAGCTGAGCGTCCTTACCCCTTCACTGCCAGGATTGCGTCGAGCGGGGCGGCGGTTACTTTTCCCTCAATTTGCGTAAACCCCGCTTGGTGGAGCAGGGAGGTGTACTCGGCGAGTGTGCGCTCTTTGCCTTCGGTGCAGACCAGCATGCTGAGCGACTGCATCAGGGCAGGGAGGGGACCCGTCTTGTCGTCGTCTAGGAGCTTTTCAGCGATCAGGATTGCACCGCCCGAGGGTAAACGCTCCCAGACTTTCCGCAACAGAATCTGTACCTTTTCCTCGGACCAGTCATGCAGAATGCGGCCGAGGGCAAAAATGTCAGCTTCCGGCAGGGGGTCGGTAAAGAAGTCGCCTGCGATTAGCGCCAAAGGGCGCTCTGACGGACCGCGTCCCACATATTCGCGGGCAGTGGCAATTACGCCGGGCAGGTCGAATACCGCGGCTTCAAGTTGCGGGTAACGCGCACAGGCGTTCAGCGCCAAGTGGACCGTGCCGCCGCCAAGGTCCACCAGCCGGTGAAACCGCCCCAGATCGAAGGCCGCAACGACGGCAGGCGAACTTAATTGGTCGAAGCCATCCATGCCGCTCAGGAAATCCCGTCGTGCCTCCTGCGTGCGGAAGAAATGTTCGAAGATCGACACCCCGCCCCCGAAGGTTTGCTCCCAACGGTTCGTGCCTTCGCGAATTGCCGCCTCCAGGTTTCCCCATAGCGGATAAAGCGCGCGGTCGGAATAGAGAATGTAACCCGAAACGGTGTTTGGGCTCGACCGAGTCAAGTAGGTCTCGGTTACTGGCGTGTTGGAATAGAGCGCATTTTCTTTCTTAAGGAGCCCCAGGTTAACGCAGGAATCAAGCAAACGCTCGAGTGCGTCGGCGCTGGCGCCCAACTTCCGAGCGAGCGTCGCGACATCCGCGGCGCCGTTTCCCAAACGATCGAAAACCCCCAGGGATACTGCGGCAAACATAGCTTTCGAACGCCGAAATGCCTGAATGAGGTCCAGCACCGGCGCCGGATTGGGTAGCTCCGCCATTTCAACCCTCAATTGATGATACACGCTGCCGGAGCGGTTAGGGAAGAGGGGCAGGCACGGGATACGGGACACGGGGCACGGGATATGGAACATGCGACACGGGACACGGACAGAATTCCGAATTCGGGAATCCGCTGATTCGACCCTTCTCGTGAATCGTGAATGATCGGGGAATCCGGAGTCCCGAACCCCGTACTCCGTGTCCCGTATCTCGTGTCCCTGTCCCGTGTCCCATCTCCCGTGCCCAGTCTCCCTTGTTCCTAAAGCCTCGAAGGATAATGCCGATGTGACCCACTGTGGGTGGGGATAATGCAAATGTCAAAGGATAAAGTCGAGTTGGTGTCTCCGGAGCGGGTCGAGGGCACAAGACATCGGCCCCCGCCGATGATGTACGTCCCATCCAGCGCGGAAGATCCGGAGGCAAGGCAAAGCCGCAAGCTCGCCTTAATGGCCGCGCTTTCCGAGGGACTTCCAACCCTGCCCGCCTATGTATTTGAACTCAATAGTCTGCTGGCGGCGACTCCGGTGAATTTGAAACGTGTCGTGGAAGTTATCATGACAGACCCCAGCCTGACGGCGCAGGTTCTGCGACTGTGCAATTCCGCAATCATGGGTTTTCGCGAGCGAGTGACGAAGATCCAGAACGCGGTCATTCTGGTGGGAACCGAGAGGCTTCGAACGATGGTCCTGACGTGCTCGCTGGTTGAGTACGTATGCCGTCGGATTGCCGCGGAGGATATTCAATCATTCTGGCAGCACTGTTTCCTCACGGCAGCGCTCAGCGAGAGGCTTGCCCGGGGCATTGCCTTCCTTCAGCCGGAGCAGGCCTACCTTGCCGGACTCTTGCACGATATTGGTGCTTTGCCCCTCCTGGTGGTCACGTCGGCAGAGTCCCAAAAGCTCGAAAGCACGGCCACTATTGGTTGGGGCGAGTCCCTGGAGTTAGAGCGGGGGCACTTTGGGATCGACCATTGCGAAGTTGGCCATTGGATTGGGGTTTCGTGGAATTTCCCCCCCGCCTTACTGGAAGTCATGGTGAGTCATCATCGCCCCCGAGAAGCTACACTCGATCCCCAATTGGTGGGAGTGGTGGCTGCGGCAGACCAGTTCTGTGTTCGGCGCGGAATCGTACTGGGAGCTGTGCCCCCCGAATTGTCTGAGCCTTCGGGCAATTACGATCAGGTCATTCTTCAGGCGTGCATGCCGCAGCTAAAGCCGGAGGAGGCGGATAAACTGGCCGAAATGCTCGAAACGGATTTTCTCCATCTGATTCAATTAATGGAATTCGGCGCCGCTGGGCTGTTCGGAGGCGGAATTCCCAAAAATCCCTTCCGGGAATACGAGGGATAAGCATGAACCCACTACGTGTACTGATTGTGGACGATTCTTCCGTGATGCGGAAGATTGTCGATCGCTCACTCCGTCAGGCAGGTTTGGAACTCAAAGAGGTCTTCGAGGCCAGTAATGGCGTAGAAGCATTGGCGCGCATGCAGCAAACTCGTGTGGACCTGATCCTGAGCGATATCAACATGCCGACCATGGACGGTTTGGAACTGGTCCGGCAACTTCAGGCTGTCGAGAACGCCAAAGGCGTGCCCATTGTGATGATCACCACGGAGGCGGGCGAAGCGCACGTGGTGCAGGCGCTTTCCAGCGGCGCGCGAGGTTACATCCGCAAGCCGTTCAGTCCAGATCAAATCAAAGACCGAATCATTCCACTTCTCCAGGGGTAACCATGGACTCTGAACATATAGGTGAAAGTCGAAATCGAGTACAACTCATCATTTCAGCTAGATCGTCCGGCCCCGGCGGGTATACTTCCAAGCCGGCGGAGCTGCCCCGCGAGGAAACGCAGCAGCGATTTACTCAAGCCCTTGAAAGCGCCGCAGCGGAAGTCTTCGAGATGATGGTGGGAACTCCCTTGGGTCCCTCGGACGAAGTCACGCTGCCGCGAGTCGCCGACTATACCGCCATGATTGGGTTGGCGGGAGGCCTGTGCGGCGTCTTGAGCTTCCGATGTAGCCTTGCTTCGGCCGCGACGATCGCCGGGAAAATGTTGGGCACGGACGAACAGACGTCAGAAGAGTGTATCCGCGATGCCCTGGGCGAGATCTGCAATATGGTGGCGGGGTCCTTCAAAGCCCAACTCTCGGATGTCGCCGAACAATGCATGCTATACATCCGCGCATAATTAAAGGGACATAGGTTGCCCCTGTATGGCATACTTCTCGCCGGAGGAGTAGCCATGGTTCCTCGCCTGCTGCGGTTGCATCCCTTGACCTATCGCCGGTT
>JBEKLF010000443.1:0-5243 GCA_050010335.1 Terriglobia bacterium | reverse complement strand
CCGGCGCCGGAGGATCGGATGTCGCGAAGTTCGCGCAAGTAGGTTTCGAGCGGGGTCATCTGAAGCAGTCCAATCGGAAGGAATAGTTACCATAAATGAACGGATAGGGCAACGATTCATTGACCTCATACAATTGGACCGGCTTGAAAAAACACACGGGGGGAGAACGCTGTCAGGTACACTTTTTGGCGCGCCGGGGGGTTGCGGATGAATTTTCCAATTCAAACTGCGCCACCGCCTTCGACGCCCAGGGCTCCGAACCATACGGCCGGCTTTTCTTTATTGCATAGCGGATATTCTCGGCGAAGGGGACAGAGGGGACCGCAGCTTCCAGCAATCTTCCCGGAGCGCGCCGCAATGGTGTTAGGTGGGTCGATACGGCGGGCAATTTCTGGCTCTTCGGAGGGGAAGGGTACGATTCGACTGGGACCGTTGCACAACTCAACGACCTGTGGAAGTACAGTGCTGGTGAATGGACGTGGATCGGTGGGGCGAAAGCGGGAAGCCAAAACGGAACCTACGGGACGCAGGGGACGCCTTCACCCAGCAACGTTCCTGGGGGAAGATTCGACGCCGTGAGCTGGATCGATCCGGCCGGAAACCTTTGGCTTTTCGGCGGGGCCGGAAACGATTCGATGAAGCCTCAGAGTTATCTCAACGACCTGTGGAAGTATGGGCCGTAGCAGCAAATAGGTTGCGCCGCAGAGTTGTCCCGCACCCAGCCGGACAACTCTGCGGCAGTTCTATACCTGGCATCGACTCCTTAGGATTTCAAACTGCACTGCTTGCGCTTGGGCAAGTTGCGTTCATGGCATGCTAGAATGATCGACTCGTATCCTGCTTCATTCTCCAGGCATTGTGTGGAGGCATTTGGAGGGGGTCAACATAGCCATGGCGAAGCAGCACTACTTCTTCAAGCTCATTCCTCCGCGTTCCACGTTCCCGGGAGACATCACGGAGCCTGAGAGGAGGTTGATGGACGAGCATTTTCGCTACTTCCAAGAGCACTTTGCCGCCGGTAGACTTCTGCTCTTTGGCCCCGTCATGGCGCCGGGCGGAGCCTTCGGGCTCGCGGTGCTCGAAGTCGAGAATGAAGCCGAGGCCCGGCAGTTTGGCGAAGGCGATCCATCGGTGAAGGCTGGTCTGAATCGATTCGAGATTTTCCCCATGCGCGTGGCAGCCGCTCGCGCAATGGAACCCTAACGGGAACTATCCATGAAGATCTACTTTGGCTTCACCGTGGCGGGTGACCGCTCGACCGTGGAAACCGCCCGAAGCATGGTGCGCTGCCTCGAAGAGCTGGGCCACGATGTGCTGACCCGCCACCTGGTGAGCGACGACGCCCGCGCTGCCGACCGCATGCTCGGCCCCGAGGCCGTTTACCAGCGGGATATGGCTTGGCTCCGGCAGTGCGACCTCTTTATCGCGGAAGCTTCCGGATCCTCCTTCGGCGTCGGTTTCGAGGCAGGCTACCTGCTCGGTGCAGCCACAGTGAAGGTAATACTATTATATAATAGTAACCTTAAAGATAAACTCTCATTTCTCATCACCGGCAATACCCACCCGAGCTGCGCACTGGTTCCATATACAAGCTTTGCCGAAGTTGAGGCGTTTATCCGGAATCACGTTGGCCGGGCGAAAACTCCACAGGGAGCCGTCCCGTAAGGCGCTGCCGACGCCCGCCCTGATCCCGCGGGCGAGGAAACTCATGGACCTCGAATTCCTCGCGCCCCTTCGCGAAAACTGGCAGCCGGTCTCCAAACCCGCGCGCATCGGCTGGCTGGCCTTCTACGGAATCTTTCTGCTCTACGCGCTCACCGACAAATCCGGGTACCTGCTGATCGATTATGTTTTCGTGCCCATCCATGAAGGCGGGCATGTGCTCTTCAGCTACTTCGGCCACACCTTGATGGTGGCGGGCGGAACCCTGCTCCAACTGGGTGTCCCCCTGATGCTGGCCACTTATTTTGCCTTTCAGCGCCAGGCCACCGGCACGGCGTTCTGTTCTTTCTTCTTCTTTGAAAACTTCCTGAACGTTGCCACCTACATGGCGGATTCGCGCCGCATGGAACTCCAATACGTAACCGTGGGCGACCCTGATTTTGCCGAGCACGACTGGCTGACCATGTTCACCCAAATGGGCGTGCTGGAATACGACACCAAAATCGCCGTCGTCGTCCGAATGCTCGGCTGGCTCGGAATGATCGCCGTCGTGGTCTGGCTTTGGGGGAGAACCAAACCTTCCGATCGTCCCGAAGGCCCGTACGCCCTTCGACCTTATTCGCGGGTCTAAAACCGGTGGTCGGGCCTGGCGGGGGATGCCCGCTATCATCCCACTGGCAACCGCAGAATTGTGCGAAGGCGCTCCGGTGGGACGCGGCGAGGATCGGAAAGATAAATCTCGTGGTGCTTGCCGCGGCAAGTGAGGCCCTTCTCCTCCGCGAAGGCGAGCATCTGATCAATGGTCCTATTCTCCTGGTTGTAAGGGCCGACGTGAAGCATTTGCACGCAGGAGCCTTCGTCAAGCGATTCGAGTTTCACATTCTCAAAGTCACCGTCTTTCCCCTTGGCCCGGAGCTGGGCGAAAGTCTGCTGAAGATCTTTCTCCTTGATGAAGTCGGGGACGCGAATGATCAACAACCACTCGCAATCCTTAGGATCAAAGGATCCTGCTTCCTTCCCGCTTCCCCAATATAGACCCTCCAGGTTGCAAACTTTGTAATCCTTCCCCGCGAATTTCTGAGCCATTTTCAGAGTAAAAGCGACGCTGTAGAGAGTTCCAACGTTTTCTTGAAACTCCGTGCCCCCGGGCGTGCCCCGCCCGCTGATGGTAAGGTAATGGGCCGGACGAGTCTTCACCAGGGCGGGCTTCTTGGCTGCGGCGTACTCAGTTTTGTGGAGTTTGTAAAGATCGATCTTTTCGGCAGTTGGCATCGTCAAGGTCCTTTCTGCGAGGACAACGGGCGAAACGGCTGATCTATCACACCTCTGTTCGGAGGCCGCCACGCGCTAGCGCGGGGCGAGCGCAGTGCCGTCCAATTTACCCGGTGGCGGCACACCCAGCACGCTCAACACGGTCGGCGTGATATCCAAAATGGAGGGGGAAGCGGGGAATTGCCGGTTGGAGAAAAAGATTCCCTGAGTGTCGCTGGGGTCGGACGCGCAGTGATCCCCGCTCCATTTTTTCATGTTGGCCACGATAATGCCCGCCGGGACCGCTCCCAGCGAGGTCTGCCACGAGGTGCGGTAGCCATCGCGAAAACTCATTTGGATATCGGCGGCTTCGGCCGTGCGCGGACCATGGAAAATGTCGCGGGCGAAATAGACGTTTTCGATGACCTTCTCGTGCGTGTCGGGATCCTCAAGGACCAGTAACTTCTGGCGCAGGTCTTCGAGAATGCGGTCGGCCTCGGGGCCGGAATTGACGATGCCGTATTTTTCGCGCCCGCGCAGATTCAGATAGACCTGCCCCAGGCCCACGGCATAGGCCTGGGTGCGGCTCCAGTCGGTATTGGGGAAGAAGCTGCCCTGGCCGAACAGGTTGTCGAGGTTGTACTGCTTCTCCTCCGCGCCGGGGTTCTTGAGGGTCATAAAACCGTTCTGCACCAGCCAGGTGTTGGTGTTGAATCCCTTGCGCCAGGAATGAAAGCCGTGATCGGAGACGATGATCAGCGTGCCGTCGGGTTTCATGGTCCGCATCACGTCGCCCACAATTGCGTCCATGCGCTCGTACGTCAGCTTGATGGCATTGCCGTATTTCGCGGCGAGGTCGGCGTCGTAGCGCGGACTCTGGGGGTCGGCCAAGCGCCAGAACATGTGGCTGACGCTATCGGTGGCGGTGAAAACCGAAACCAGCAAACTGGGCGGATCGTTCTTCAGTTCATCCACCAGGATTTCCCGCTCCTGCTGCATCGTGCGCCAGCAATCCTCCAGAAACACGCCCTCGTCGATGCGTTCTTCGTTGAGCGCCCACGTGTCGTGCCACCAGCCCAGCGTCTTCATCAGGCCGTGCTTCTTCGCCAATTCCCCCGCATAGCCGGGCGGCGAGGAAATGGGAATGGGGGAATCTTCCGGGTCCAGGTTCAGGGGGGACATGTAAACGCGCAAATCCGGCGACGCCTGCAAAATGTAGAACCGGCAAATCGAGCTCAGGGAAAGGAAGGACGTGACGCGGAACTTGGCGTGGAACCAGTCGCTCCACTGCCGCTCGCCGAGCGTGGCCGTGTGGCCTTGCAGATTGATGGTCACGGTTTTGCCGTTGGGTGAGACGGTGAAATCGATGGGGATGGACAGGCGCGTGAACTTGTCGCTCGTGGGGTCCGCCGGGCCTTCGATGGTCGTTGCCGCGTGGTTGCCGGCGAGCTCGAGCCGCACCAGCTTGCCGCCAAACTCCGTGTCGCCCACGTCCCACGGAGTCAGGTCAGAGCTGAAGTAGAAAAACGTTCCCCACGTCCCGCGCAGGTCCGGCACTCCCAAACCCGCCCACAACTTTCCTCCCGGAATTGTCGTGGGGGGGAATTCCAGCGGCATTCGGATGACGGTGGTCTTGTAGCCCGCGGCGGCCGCCGCCTGATAGAAAGGAACTCCGCTGCGCAGGTTCGTCACCTTCGGCGCCTTGATGGGAATCATACCCCACAGGAACTTTCCGCGCTCGCGTGAGACCAGCGCCAGTTCCGGCAGGTAGGTTTGCGGGTCGCGCTTCAGGAAGTCGTAGATTCCCGTGCCTCCCGGATTCAACCCCGTCGCGAACGACGCCCACGCCACGGGGGACTCCGGCGGGTTGGTGGTGCCCAAGGGTTTGAAGGTGCCTTCGTGCTGGAGTCGCGCCAAATTCGGAAGCTTGCCCTCCGCCATCCACTTGGCGGCAAGTTTAGGATCGGCGCCGTCAAAACCCAGCACCACCACCTGCTTCGTCACCGGGCGCGTGGCCGCTCCGGGGTGACATCCCGCAAGCAATAGGCAAACCGCTGCGATGAAGCAGGGGGAATAGGTCAGCCTTTTTGTTATGGGTCTCATGTCACCAACCGCGCCTGCATTCTAATCCAGAAACCACAGAGGCAGAGGATCCAAAATCAAGGCGTGACAGTGGAATTTGACGTTCTTTTGTTTTCATAAACATAACCGGAGTCGCGGTAGGGATGCCGGTTAACCCGGCACCCCCCGCACGGATCCGTACGTGCGCTCATTAGCGCATACGGCTCTTCACTCGGACGGGTAGCGGCCGAAATGGCCGCACACCCACC
>JBEKLF010000442.1:0-5296 GCA_050010335.1 Terriglobia bacterium | reverse complement strand
TGCGCGTGTGCACGTCACATCCGATAAAATGCTGCATGGCTTCGGCTCCTTTCCCGGCTCGCCTTGGTCGTTGAGCACTTCCAAGTCTACCGGACCGGAGCCGATGCCGTTATCCAATCAGATCTGTTCTGAAGGTCCGCGCTACGCTCGCTTGATTCGACAAAACCCCGCGTTTCAGTTCGTCTTAGGTGGGGGGACGGTTTCTTCCGGCACGGATTTGATCTTGGTGTTGGCACCCGGGAGCCTATAGTTTGAATAGAGATGCTGGTCACGGAAGACCTGGCCATTCCACGCCGTAGTTACGTTCAGCCGAAGGGGAACCCACAGGGCAGAAGAAGCCGCGTCCGAGATATGGACTTCCCCGAACCGAATTTCGGTTGTCTGCATTTCGAGTTTGACATCGAGCCGAGGCTTCAACAAATCCAACCGCATTTTCAGAATCTTGTGAGTGGCCGCATCGATCCACGCTACCCCTTGATACATCACCAATACAGACCGGTTCCCCCAGTTGACTTTACCCCTGAAGGTGGACCAGCCAGGTCTTTGTGCGAAGCCGATGAGATGCGATGCAGATTCACCGGATCGCAGTTGTCCTAGATAACGGAACCTCGAACCCGACTGGCTCGCCGGATAGAACAGCGCAAACAGGGACGCAAATCCTTCGGTGAGAGGAGCTTCTAACGCAGGACCCTCAACGGATTTTCCATCAACACCAAGACGGTACTCGTCGGTTCGCTCCAGTCCGGGCTCGTTGTGGGGAATTATCAAATAGCTGAACTCTTGGTGGGCAGTTTTTTCCAGGTGACAGTCAGGACCGTATTGTTCGTGAGTGACCTGCTCGTCGGCGATGATTTCAGTAAACTTCTGGTAGGACTCCTCGGCGCTCTTGCCCACCTCGCTCATTATGCGAGGCAGTAGTTGCTGATCGGCAGCAGGCTCCAGTCCGCGCAGGTCGGGCAGGGCCTCGACCAAATCCTCCGCAGACAGATCAATGAGAGTATAAGCGTTTTCGTAATAAGACTGCCCAGTGGTATCCAAGATCTGAAGTGGCAGGGACCAACTCGCCCGGAGGCCTGCTCCGCAATATACCGACACGGCTGTGAATGCGATTAAGACGCTGGCCGCAGTCACGTTGCAATCTGTGGAATGCGTGGACGCCAGGATCCTGATTTTCGTGGTGGCCACCTTCAGCCGCATCTGTACACCTTGGAACTTCAACCCGTCGCGGACGCGCGCCGGCACGCCGGCGCCTACGGTACGGTCAATCGGTTCGCACCTTTCAGGTCCTTGACCAGCCTTAAAAAGGGACCTTTCAGCAGTGCCGCCCGGTTTGTTCCCTTGTTGTGACCTTCCGTTCGGTAAAGCACTCTTACGGACGCTCGATCGTAGATAAGCAACACGGCCTGGATCACCTGCTCGGAATAGGTAATCGTTGGCAATCCCCCACGCAGGAGATTCCCCTCCTCCCTATTCAGAAGCTCGCTCTGGGCGAAATACACTCTGATGACCGCGTCAGCCGCTGCACACTGGTCTGTAAGTTTCCAGGGTATCTGACTCAGCAGTTGACGTGGCTGGTTTTCCCTTGCCACAAAGTCCTTGATGGCGAGGGCGTCCGCCCCCTCTAGATAACTTGTATCCACACACGCAGTTCTTACCCGACGGAGGGCTTCGCGATCAAACACTTCACCACAACCTTTCTTCTCTTGCGCCGATCCAAGAACAAAGGGGATGAGAAGAAAGAAGCAGAACAGAAGGCAGCGCGAAGGGCGAGCGGCGCTGGAGGTCGAACGGGTCAGCCGGCACTGAAACCCTTGGCGAATTGCAGGGAATATCACTGCGGCTTCGCCCCCCCTTTGGGTTTGACTTAGTCTCCCGACAGAGTAGAGAAGGAGTCGGAAGAGTTCAAGGAGAAGAATCCCTGGATCCAAGACGACACCGGCTGGCGCACCCGACTTTTGGTGTCTGTCATTTAGGGCCTTCGGCCCGCGAAAGCGCATGAAACTAACATTCTGGACCTGCATTTTCGACCCTGCGATTTCCCGAAGGGGCGTTTTCTTCCGGGCGCGCGCCGTCGAGAGTATACTCTCCCGCGCCATGCCCTTCTACCACCGCGTTTACAGCCCAGGTGAACTTCAATTCATCACCATCAGCACCGATCGGCGCACGCCCCTTTTCCTCTCGGATCTCTTTCGCCTTGTCCAGAGGCTTGCCAAGGTGCGCCAGGAATTGGAATCCATGCACAACAACCCGGTGACGCGCGAACCGGTGTGTTCCCCTGGGGACGGGCCGCGGTCAAGCTGGAGGTTCTACCATTCGCAGGATGCGTCAATTCTCCGCACGGATCGGATAGGGTGCGTTCGTCTTATGGGTTGTCTTCGGGATCGAAGACACCAAAAGTCGGGTGTATACGCCAGCCGACGGTTTTCCCGTAACGCTTCCCTTATTCATACTTCAGCGCGACCGTAGGTTCCACATTCATAGCCCGCCGCGCCGGCGAGTAACAGGCCATAAACGCAACCAGGAGGAATAGAACGGCTGTCTCAGTAAACGTCAGAGGATCGCTTGGCGAGACCTCAAAAAGATAGCCTGCAAGCAGCTTTGTAGTTCCCATCGCCAACCCCAACCCACAAAGAACCCCGGCGATTGTAAAAAGCAATCCCCGGCGCAAGATCATTCGGAAAATCTGGCTTCGCTGAGCTCCCAACGCCAAGCGTATACCGATCTCACGTGTTCGGAGCGAGGTCAGGAACGCCAATACACCATAAATCCCAACCGCCGCAAGGATAAGGCCCAGGCCACTGGTCACTGAAGACACAATTAATAGAAGGCGGTTCGATCCTCGCCCGCCTAATGCTCCACGCACACGTTGCTCCAAAGTGTCGGGGTCGCGGACGACGAATTCCGGGCCGGTGGCGGCTCGAATGACCTCGCTCGCCGCCTTAGCGACCGTCGAAGGCTGGGTCGAAGTATGCAGAAAGAAACTTTCGGTAATCATCGGAATGTAATGCGGACGTTGCCGATAGTCCACGTAAATGCCCAAAGGAATCTCGCCGAGGCCATAGTAGATGCGAGCGGGCCCCACTATCCCTACAACGTGGTAGGGAATCCGGTCATAGTTATTGGGATCATCGTAAAGATCCCCGAGGAGCCGCATGGCCTCGCTACGCGGATGAGACCGGTATATGCTTGCGATTTCCTTGTTAACGGATAATTTGAGGTCAAGTATCAGCACTCTTTTCCCCAGCGCGTTCTGGCCGGGCCAGAGTTGCTCAGCCAAACGTTTGTCAAGGACTACCACTTTAGGCGCTTCAGAGTCATCGTCATCCTTGAATTCGCGACCACGCAGAAGAGCTATCCCCAGGGTCTCGAAGTAGCTCGCCCCAACCATTCCCAGGCTGGGATAAAGGATGTGGGTACCGTCCAGGGTCACGCCCCAGGGCACGCCATTTGGCCCCCCATCAATTCCGGTGATCGGTGATCCGCGAGAGACACTGACCGACTGCACTCCGGGCAACGCCTTGAGCCTCGGAAGCACCTGCCGCGCCAGAGCTGCGTTTTGAGATATATCGTCCATGAAGGGGCCGGGCGGATGAACGTCGATCACGAGTACGTTATTGGGGCGGAATCCCCAATCGAGGCTCGTCAAGCGTACGAAGGTCTTGATCAATAATCCCGCGCCGGCCATCAGGGCAAAGGCAAAAGCGATTTCGCTGACGATCAGCATGTCGCGCAGATTGCTTCGCACGCCGGTGGAATACGGGGTGCCGCCCTGCTTGAGCGAATCCGCCAGCTTGGGCTGTGAGGTTCGCAGCGCAGGCATCAGCCCAAACAATACCCCGGTCAATATTGAAACTCCGAGCGCGAACAGCAGTACCCGGTGGTCGATGCTAGCTTCGTCAAAACGGAGGATGTCCGTCATGCCCAGCCGCTGAAGGACTTTCACCCCCCAAAGGGCAATGAAAATTCCCCCCACTCCGGCGGCGACGCTCAAAAGCATGCTCTCGGTAAGCAGTTGGCGAATAATCGTTCGCCGAGATGCACCGAGGCTCAGACGAATTGAAATTTCCCCTCCGCGCCGCATCCCGCGCGCCAAAAGCATATGGGCCGCGTTCGCACATGCGATAAGGAGCAGGAATCCCACCCCCGCAAATAGAGTCGCGAAGGGCGCACGGTAATCCCCCAGCATTTGGTCGTGGAGTGAAAACACGCCGACGCTAAGATTCTTATCGGTATTGGGGTAGGTTGAGGCCAACCTCTGGGTTACCGTGTCGACCTCACCCCGCGCCTGCGCTGTTGTCACCGCGGGCTTCAGTCGCGCAATGGCATGGAAGGAAATATCTCCCCTCCCCGTGGGGAGCGTCGCCGGGGTGATCGGCAACCAAACTTGCACGATCCGATCGGGAAAGAAGAATTGCGGGGGCATTACGCCGACCACAACGTAAGGCTTGCTCGCCAAGATGATCCTTTGACCAATAATCCTGCGATTCTCACCGAAGGCACTTTCCCAAAACAAATAGGAGAGGACGGCAACGTTTTCTGCGCCGGCTTGGCTATCGTCTTGGCGGAACGTTCGGCCGAGGTAGGGTAGAACGTCGAGAAGGGAGAAGAATTCCGCTCCCACATGGAAGCCGGTAACATTCCGGGAACTCTGATCTCCGAATTCGAGAGGCGCCTCGTTATCCACAAAGGGAACGACGCCTTCGAACGCCCGAGTTTGGTCGCGCAGATCAGCCAGGTCAGGTCCCGAAATTCCCCGTTTGACCGTTGTTGTCTTGGAACCCCAAAGAATAACCAATCGATCGGCGTCGCGGTAAGGAAGAGGATGCAAGAGGACCGCATCGGCGAAGCTGAAGACTGCCGCTATTAAACCGATGGCCAATCCAAGTGAGAGGACGACGGTTAAGGTGAGCAAACGGTCCGAAGCGAGAGTCCGAAGCGCGTAAACCAAGTCCTGACGGAGTCTATCCATTGTTTCCCTAGCTTTTACAACTTGCACCGGGGCAGCGCGAACCGCCCACAGTTATCGAGTTGCGAGGAGCCCTGTCTCGGAAATAACCGAGCAATGGGAAATCGTTTGCGACAATTCAAGCAATTATCACATACCAGAACCATAGAGTAAATCTCTGAGCCGGGGTAGCGCCCAGAATGTCGGTCGCCACCGACCCCAGCTTGATGTTGGCGTCTTCCAGCACCTTGTGCAGGCGGTTGATGGTGCGCGTCTTTTCTTGCACCAACTGCGTCCGGTGCCGGGTCAGGTCTCGCAGTTCGCGCTGCGGTCGCGGCGGGATGAAGCTGC
>JBEKLF010000441.1:0-5362 GCA_050010335.1 Terriglobia bacterium | reverse complement strand
TGCGACGTGGGAACGGATCCTGCGAGCGATCCAGCCCTGGCTGGTGAGGGCGAGCGGCTATTGCACCTTCTGCGGAACGAAATTTGATCGAGTGACATTCGATTCTACATAACAGAGTAATAATAGTTGGTGTACGTTTTGCCCTTGTGTGACTTGCTCGTCTTGCGGATGTACATAGGACACTACGTATACAACGTGAGCCACTAAAGTCAAGGAAAATTATCACAAGTATTCGTCACTATTTTGCCCTTGTGAGTACTTATCGCTGAAAATAAACACCTTGCTTCCCGAAACCGGCGAAAACCCGCCGGAGACCGTGGAAGTTGGGTTAAAGATCACCACGCGCTGCTGACAAATCGGCAGTCTTATGTCTTTTCCTACCCTGCCTTGATCTGTGTAATCCGCGTAATCAGCGGATCAAGCAGCGAAAGATCTGGGGAACTCGTTATTGGGGCTGGATACCGCCTCTTGCAATAATTTCTCAATCCGGCCGCGCCAGACATGCAGGACTTTTTGTCCCGAAGCGTGGTCCCCCTGCAACTCCCAATATTGCAAAGCCAGGGAGAGGCGCGAATCCGGGATCTCGATCACAAAATTATCGCGATCGATGTGCCAGGCAGCTTGAGAGTACAACGAGGAGAGCTTGAGGTAGGCGTTGGCGTAAAGTTGCAGACGTCTGAGGATTTCCGTGGCCAACCGGTCCGCGATGTCTGCCAGCGAGCCACCTTCAGCCACCATGGTAACAACGGATTCGTAGACGTTGACGTAATCGGTCAACGTCCCGCGCCGGAAGAACGACAGCGGCGAGCCGAACTCCACCAGCACCCCATGGTCCCACAGGCGGGCCAGGAGCGCGGCTTCCAGATAGGCAAGATCGACAAAGACGGAAACCAGTGTTTCACCCGCGGCAATGTCCTTGCCCGGCGCGCCCATCCACCCGTGATAATTCGCCGGCAGGGTCAGGGCAAATTCACCGAGGCGTTCGAGCGCCAGACGCACACCCCGCGCCATTGCGGGGACTTGGCTCGATGCCACGCGGATTTCGACCTCGACCAAGTCTCTGTTTGTATCCTTCCGGCATGCTGCCGGAACGACGACGGCGTGAACACCGGGTTCAATCTCTTGTTGGGTCACTCGGCGCATGGAGTAGCTCAGATCGAGCAGATCCAGCCAACGCTGGCGAACGACTTTGCTGGAAAGGTCAGGGAGGCGTGATTGCTTTTTCAAGTTTGTGGGTTCTGTCATTTCGCCCCTGCTTCCTGCATGATCACTGCCATCCAGGGCGCCCACGCCCACAACTAACCCAGATAGTTTCATGAAGTTATGCCAGTGCTTAATATTCCCACAGGGCAAAATCGATAAATTGTGCGGCAAACCACGCAGAACAGAGATAGTTCCCCCAAGTGAGGACTCAAGGGCTACGAGGAATCATTAGGAGTATTCAGCGATAACGCCCTCGGTGCCCTGATGTTCGTCGAATTGCTAGCAGTATTGGAATGTCCACAATGGAGTGTCCACCCAACACGCCGCTTTGATCAATGCCTCAAATCAATACTCTGCACCATTTTGTCGAAAGTGGGAGCGTAGGACTCAAAGACGCCGGCGGGAGCGACAAAAATGAATGTCAACACAGACTCGCCCTGGCGGACCGTCACCAGATGGTCCGTTTCCTTCTGGCCCTCGATCGGTGAATCATTTTGCAGCAGAGTGCTGACGGCCGGGTTGCCTCCGAGGTTCATGCCGGTTTGCTGCAAAACATGCATTTGGGGATTCGACTGGCGCATTGACTCGATCAGTTCCTGAGTAGCATCCACAAGCCCCCAATTCGCCTTCTGAGGTGAGTAAAGGCTAACGGCCGCGCCGTAAGCTTGGTCAGTTTCCCCCTCGGCGCCCGACACCATTCCCCCAGGAGGGAACAGCGCCACGTTATCCTCGCTACGCTGCGCCTGCCAATTGTCGGGGTAGTCGAGGGTAAATATCTTGCCATCGTAACGAATCAGGTTCGCGGACGGCGGGGGCGGGGGTTGTTTCTTGGCATCGATTTTCGGCGTGCCTTGCGGCGAAGGCGGGGGAGCGAGCGCTGCGATGTACTGCTTGATCCCCTCGAATTCCGGGCTATCCGTCTTCGCCCCACGCGGCGGCCCCAACTGTGCAATCTCCCGGTCCACGTCCTTGATACGGCTCTCGGGCGCGGGGTGGTCCGAGAAGAATTGCAGCGTGCGTTGCGGGTATTTCTTGGCGATGATCTGGAAGAACTGCACCATGGCGTGGGGGTCGTATCCGGCCTGGTAAAGAATGTAGGTGCCAACCTGATCCGCCTGCGTTTCCGCGGTGCGGGAGTTCTTCAGTAGCAGCGAATTCACCCCCAGGCCGAGGCCCAATTGCGCCAGTTGGCTTGTCAGGCTGCCGCTTTGGCCAAAAATGCTGGTGAGGAGGGCCAGGCCCCCCTGCGCCAAGACTGCTTGCGAGGCAATGTGGGTTCCATGGCGCATCACCACGTGGCCGGATTCGTGGGCAAGCACGCCCGCCAGTTGCGCTTCATCCTCGGCCACTTCAAGCACGGCGCGGTTTACATAGATGTACCCGCCCGGCAAAGCGAACGCATTGATCTCCGCACTGTTGACGATCCTGAACTCCCACGCATACTCCGAGTGGTTGTTGGGGGCAAAAGCCACCAGCCTTCGCCCCAGACCATTGAGGTACTTCTGGGCTTCCGCGTCGCTCAGCAAGTGAAGTTGCTTGTTCACCTGCGCCGAGGATTCCCTCCCTAACTGCACGTCTTCCTGGGGGGAGTAGAAGTTGTAGCCGGGCTTGAAATCGGGCTTATCCGCTCCCAAGGCAAGGATTGGCATTAGCGTAAGCCACGCAAGCACTGTGGTCGCGAATTCTCTGCGTGCCCGCCTTGCCAACCACATCTTCATGGATTTCGCTTCCCTCGCCGATTTCCTGGCAGTCCCCCACGGTCATGCCCGCTGCGCGCGTGAGGGTGCGAGGTGTTCCTCCGAAAGGTCTTCTCTGCTGTTGAATGGAAAGGTTGGCCCGTACGCCGGGCTTGAAAAGTACGCGATGGCTCCCGGGCTGCATCAAAGGTGGCCAGCTTTCTGAAAGGTTCTTGCCGCCTCTCAACCCCTCAATCCATACTGCCTCATTTGGCGGTGGCTTATCAAGCCCATATCCCCGGCTATTCTTCCGAATAATCTCCTATTTGAGTTTTGAAGCGACTGGATCGGATGCCGCCTTACCATTTATATGTAACTTAGACTTCAGATTTCAAAATCTACACCCATGGATCTGCAGATTTCCTCATCCTCAATTATGAAGTGTCCGATGAGAATAGGTGCGGCGGGCGCGTGGAAGCGGGGCCTGCGCACGGTACGCAACAAAACGCGGCGGCGCCTATAGTGCGCACGAAACAGGGTGCTGGTGTCAATTGGTATGGGATCACTTTCGCCACTCGGGTCATATTCTCGGAAGTTTGTTTCTGCGGCCGCGGGATACGGGAATGCCGTCCTTGTGTTCTGGCCGTGCCGGACATTACCTCGGACGTGCAGGATGCCCGTGCCACGCGGCGCGCTGATCTTGGCTATGAGTTCACGCAAGAACAATGTCCGTACCACACCGGGGCCCTTTAGCCATGGCTTGTCCAATAGCTTGCGGAGCCCGCGGGAATGAGGGCACGGGTAGCGCGCGTATTTCGCGAATGACATGTGAATTGGGAGGCATGCGGCAATGACAAGGTACAACATAATCCTTTTGCTTGTGGCCATGGTTGGAGCAGGACTTCTGGGTGGGGCGGCCAATTTTCTGCTCTTACACAAGGATGATCCCGAGTATGCCAAACGCTCGCGAAGCTTTGTCCTGGGGCTGGTGGCTTCCCTACTCGTCCCAATCTTTCTCAAGACCATTTCCAGCGAGATGATCGACAAGATCTCCGCCATCCGAATCGGGTCTGGAGTCCCCTTCGAATATTTCGTCTTTATCAGCCTTTGCTTGCTGGCGGCCGTCTACTCCCGAACCGTCGCGGAGACAGTCGCCAAGCGGCTGTCGGCCGAAGTCGAAAAAGCCAAGCGGGAATCTAAAGAAGCCAGGGCCCGGGCGCTCTTAGCGGAAGAAAGGGCCAGCCAAGCCGAGCCCGTGCTTCGACAAGAAATGGAGCAGTCTACCGAACCGGCGCCCGAATCCGCGCGGAACAGCGTTCCCCCTTCGCTTCAGGACCTTCCCGTCGATCATACCGACCGGGAGCTGCTGAATGCGCTCCTCAGTGGGCAGTATTCTTATCGGAGCGTCAGGAGCCTTGCCGAAGAGGTCCACGTGGAAGAACTCGACGCGGTGATACGCTTGGAAAGAATGCGCGAGCATGCGTTGGCCGGCAAAAAAACCACGCCCACGCGCAATCTGTGGTTCCTTACCGATAAGGGCTGCAACTGGCTCGAAGCCCAAGCGCCCAAGGGAGAACGTCCCCGCGATCGCAATGTGATGTGACCCGCTGGCTATAGACAGGTTGTAGGAGAATGCGGCAAGGATGTCATCCTGGGCCTTGACCACCTTGCGGCTCCCCCTTGAGGGGCAGAAGTTCGTCGCAAGCACATCAAGAAGCGTAGCCTGTTTTGTTGGTCCGCGGCTTTTCGTTCCCCATCGGGGAAGAGCCGCGGTCGTAGAAACAGGTCCGCGCTGCGCACGCTGGATTCAAACGCCTGACGCCTCGATTTCTGAAGAGGCCTTACAGCCTTGCGGCTGACCATGGGAGGCAGAAACTCGTTTCGAGCGCAATGAGAGGGACGGCATGAGGCCACGGAAAGGCATGGGCGCTACACTGAATTTCTCGCTATGCCGAGCCTTTTTTGCCGCTTTCCAGCGACAATATGGCGTCCTCTCTGTCGGACATTTTACATCCCGTTTTTGGCTTGCCCAAGGTTGCTTGTAAGTGGATTTCTTTTCAGTATGTTGCCAGGTTTAGGAGGAGAAAAATCGGTTTTCATGCCCTTTATTATCAATAAGTTCCCAGGTTTGGGGATCTTCTACGCAGGTGGACATAAAGTCGTATTGTCGTTGGTACAGTTTGTCGGCCCACCTCATCGTTGACTACCAGCCTTATAACCGGCGCACCCTTGGAACTCACCCGGGAGCCGGCATCGATCTAAACCATTTATCCTAACATAGGTATTTCTATTTGTCAAGAGAAATATTGACCCTGCTTATAGAAGCCTCTCGGCCGCCGGGCCACTGGAAGAGGCGAACCACTAGGAGCCCGTCGGAGATAAGGCCCCACAATCTTACTTTTTGCCGACTCTCGTTCTCCTCGAACCGGATGTTGAGCGTTTGACACTGGCCAGACCGTCGAAGAGAGGAACGGGGTCGGTTG
>JBEKLF010000440.1:0-5444 GCA_050010335.1 Terriglobia bacterium | reverse complement strand
TCTCTTCGACGCCCACCAAACTTCTTTCAATCGCCCAACCCACCAAACTACAAGCCCTTGCCCTCCATCGTCCTCCAAGGCCTGCTACCCGCTCTGCTCCCCTATCGACGGATTGGGGGCGACGGGTCACGCCAGCGGCTCTGGCGATATCCAGCAGCCCGTCCAGGGTATGTGGCCCACCCAGGATGCCATCCGCTACTTGCTTGATCGTGCCATCGGGATAGCGCGTCGGCTCCAGGGTCATCGCCCGTTCAAAGACCAGCTTGACCAATTCCGCGTAGATCTCCAGGTACATGCCGCTGGACTTGATCCGGTCATGGACATCCTCCTCCGCGTAGAGGTAAGCGGCAATGCCGGCGTCTTGCTCGCTCGTGACCTTCTTCCCGCGATGGTCCGTTCCCGCCTTGAGGAACTCCACCTTCTTGGCTTCCCGGGTCCGGTTATAGAACATCCAGAAATCCCGTGCGGCAGCCGCTGCCTCTGGGCGAGTTGGGAAGCTGCGGATCTCTGGTGGCACTTGCCAGCAGTGTTTCCAACTTTCCTTGTCGGCAAACCGGCGTGCCTTTTGGAACATTTCGATCCACTGCTCCCGGGCCACATCCATGGCCGTGGTGACAGGGATGGGCTCATTGCCGTTTTCAATTCGATCACGGGGAATGCGCCCCTGGCTCTGGTAGCCGCCCTGCCACCAGAACTTTGGAGCCACGGGGCAGGACTGGCGGAATTCCGTAATCACATCGATCGCCCAGTCAATAGATTTGCCATTCATTTTGAGCGCATCGATGATCTCCTCCAGGCGGGAGGCCACTATCGGCATCCGGCTCTTGGGCAGCTCTTGCTCCATCCAGCGGATGGCCTCGTCGACCTGGGAGCTCGGCTGCATCGCCCTCAGCTCCGCCACGATACTCTCGCGATGGAGCCAGAGCAGGTTAAACCACGTGATGGCATTGACCACGTAACCGATGCCCGTCTGACCCCGCTTGGCGTCGTAGAGCATGCAGGTCACGTACCGCCAGTCGTACAGCCTGGCTTTGGGATGCCGGTCGAACAGAGCATCACCGTCGTCGATGACTTTAACTTCGGTAGGCGTGCCCACAACCAACGGATAAGCGGGCAGGGTCTTCCAGTGCTTCACGATTTCCGGGTCGAGTAGCGCCAAAACGGAATCGTCAAAGTCAGCACCGTTGAAGCTCTTGGCCATACCTGGAGTGCCTTCCGGACTCGCCGCGAAGCCGAGATGCACGAACATCACGGAGCCCCGGTCGATGTCAGCAAAGCGCTGAAGCCTGCGGCCCCGCAACTTTCCTGATTCCTTATGCGAGGCGTTGGGATTCCTCAGCGAGATGAACTCGCCGTCGAACCCGCCCAGATAGACCGACTCGACGTCAGGCAACGTTGAACGGTCCCAATGCGGATAGCCCTGCTTGTCGAAGACAAACGGCTCGGGGAAGAGATACCTTCGCACGGCCGCTCCGGCCAGATTAGTCGGATGGACGGTCATGAGGTCCTGAGGCTCACGGAAACGAATCCGGAAGCGATCAGGGTCGTTATTCTCAGGGGATTCCATCTGGGTACGATAGAAAGCGTCCCGGCAGGTCCGAAACTGCATCGCCGGCAAGCCTGCGGAGTACATCCTCCAGAGCTTCCAGCGATTCTCGTTTATCACCGGATTACCGTCTTCATCGGTCCAGGCTGCGGGATTATAAAAGCCGATCTCCTCCTTGACGCGATCGTCATCCCGCATGAGGTCGAACACGTCGCAGGCATATTGCTGGCAGAGGAACTGGATCAGCTTGTGATCCCGAACCTTGGCCAAGTCGAGGTTGGAAGCGGTTTGAACGTCCAGGTTGGCCGGGCCACCGTGGAGTTCATTGAGAACGCTGAGATAAATCTGGCCTTGCCAGGCCCGCAGTTCAGGCTTGACGTCCCAGACCACGAGATCATGGTCAATGTCCCAGATCAGGCAGTTTCCCTTGATCTGGCCATTGGGCATAGCGCCGGTAATTTGGATCAGATCACCGATCTTGACCGGATGCCCGGTAAGGATCGCTCCTCCTCGGGGAGAGGCCAGCGCTGCTCCGGAAGTCCAGGCCTCCGGCCAGCGATTGCCGGGATTGTAGGTGGCCACTTCAAATGTGGTCTTGCCATCGGCAAGCATCACGGTGTGGAGAAGATCCCACGGACTGAGCTCGCGGGTTTCCAGCAGCTCACCGAAGAGGCTTGCCTTGCCCCGCGCAACGTCGCGTTTAATGCGCTTGGGAACGCTGGGCTTGCCATCCGGAATGTCGAACCCAAATAGATGACAGGCGTCCCGGTACGGCATCGGTTCGCGCATGCACACGGCGTAGAAACCATCGTCCCGGACCCAGGGAATGACCGGGTACCATCTTCCATCTTCGGGACTTTCTCCCTCGATGCCGCCGCTGAGTAACACCTCCGCCTTGTTAAACGACTGCGCATCGTTACCATATGCAACGCGGATGTATTCCACCCCGGCGTGCTCAAGACGAGCCGACAACTCCTCAACCCCGAAGTTCACCTTGGGGTCAGGCTTCTCACCGGGCTGGCGTGCATGGCGGAAGCGGAAAGCGCGAGGGACGGTTCTGTCCTCGATCACATGCCACCGCTGAAATGGCTTAGCGGGGAACTGAAAGTGCAGATGTTGGTAGTTCACAATACCTCCAGTTGTCTGGTATGGGCCCCAGACGGGCTTGGGATTTGTGTTCACGATTGAGATCTCCTCTCGGACGAGAGGAGCAAAGGTGGGATTCCGGAATGCGGGGGCGAAGGCGGGGGCCCCTTGCTCCCCGGCATTGAGCCGGGGCTTTCCGGATTTACAGTTGATTAGCTTTGGAGCCAGCGCAGGATGTGAGCGGACTGAACGTCCTTGGCATGCTGGACGTCCTCACGCATCTTGCGAATGCTCTCTTGAAACTGCGCTTCAAGAGAAACCGGGAGAATTGGTGGTGGCAGTCGAGCTGCCCGCTCCATGGCGATCTGGGCAAGCATCTTGGCCAGGTCGTCACGATTCTCGTTTCGGTTTTCACGAGCAATCAATGCATGTTCGGGTTGATAGGTTCTCAAGGCACACCTCCGGTGTGATCAGGGGAATGAAGTGAATTGAAAGGAGTCTTGACTACGGCGAGTTGAGACTTAATGCGGGTGAGAATGCGGTTAATTGCGCGTGCAGCAGTCGGTCAGCTTGGTGCCAACTTTAACCAAAGTCTTCCCTGTTGCCAGGGTCGCTTTCTGCGTCAGGTCGGAGACGCGAGGCAGAACGGTTGACTTGGTGTAATTGAGCACGTTGGCCGCAGCCTTGTCGGCCGCAGTAAGCCATCCACCGAACAGGTTTGTGAAGATGCGATTTGTATCCATGTGTCCTCCAGGACAGACCCGGCGGGATCTCTCAACAGCGATGTTCAAGGAGACCCCCCCTGGGCTCGAAACGTTTGGGGAAAAGGGGACCCTACCCTCATCACCTGGTGAACACAGTTATTGACCGTTCTGGCCCTCGCGCAATACACACTTTCCCCTCCCCTCTGCCGGTGAGAATTGGGTTTTGGGAGTGAAAGGACGATTTGGTCGGGTTTTGAGTACGAGCTGGGCCTCGCGTGGGGGGATTGCGTTACGTGGGTGTGAACGGTATGGTTTGGGGAGCGCGGAATATCGGTCAGATGTTGGGTTTTGCTGAAGGTGGGAGGTTGGAGCGGATGAGAAACGGATGGTCAATTACTTCGGCAGGCTTGCGGGTATTCGCCCAGTGGAGAACATGATCCCGGCGATTGGCATCCTTGAATTCAAACAAACTTGCCAGCTCATTCAGTTTGGCTGGAGTAACATACACCATGGCCCAGAATACGGTGCCAGCAGAAAACGAATTGGCGGCACTGCGAGTTTGCTCCTAGGAGCTTCTTGCTGGGCTGAACGTCAGTCAATACCAGCTTCAGCCTCCTTCCGCTCCATTAACTCAGCGAAACTTGCTTTGGAATAGGCAGCCGGCTCATCGTTAAAGTGCGCGCTCTGGACGAAAAGCCAGCCGAGCAGAATGATTGTTCCACCGGGGACGAGGAGGCAAACAAGAAGCAGGTACAACCCCTTTCTCCAACCCCTTGATAGATATAGCAGTTGTTTCCAGTTCACCGCTTCCTCCCGCTGGCCCGCTCCCGCCTTAATGAAGAGCATGACAGCCCCTCGATCGAGCACACACTTTCACATGGTTCAGAAGCTTAATGCCATAGAACTTTGGTACTATTTCAGTAATATTTATATGACCCGTTGCCCAACGAATGAATTGAGCTGGATGGCAGACATAGAGCAGCCGAGCCCTTTCTCTCTGCGACGTTACGGGTTTCTCCAGCCTCTAATGGGCAGATGCAAGAAAGGACGACGTTGGCCGACCAAGAATTGATTGATCTCATCACACCAAACGGCCTGGGATCGTCATGGGTCAGTTTTGTTCGCAGGGATTGGCGGTTGCCCGAAATCAGTGGTTGTGCTCGAAGGCGGATGCGGTGACTGAATCATTCGCACCGTGTAGGCAGATTTGTACTGCTGTATTACAAGCGCGGTGGGGTGAAGTGAGGGGATTAAGGTGGGATTGGAAAAGACTGCTACCTGCGCAAGTGCTGATCGTCACGCCACCACTCCCAGGGCATGACGATCAGGCAAAAACCGTGGATCTATTCCGGCTACCTTATCGGCTACTTTAAGCGAAAACAGGGCCTAAAACAGGACAATCTGACCGGCTTGTTGGACTCGGCGACTCTTTAGATTCAATAAGTTAGATTGCACCGCAAAGTCAGACCACCGTTTCCTAAACCGTAGGTCGGGGGTTCGAATCCCCCCAGGCCCTCCATCTTTTCAAGTACTTACGGGTATCCTCTCAAAGCGTGCCTCAGTTTGTGCCTCAGTTAAGAGCGGAACTGAAGCCGCAGGCGGAGCTTGTGGCTCCGCCTTCTGCTGTTGCAGTTGCTGCTTGGCCATTTGCCCTCTTTGCCAGATGACCTCCGAGGCAGCTCTCTGCAAGCTGTCGTCCGCATGGCTGTAAATCAGGTTGGTCCTGACGCTCGCGTGACCAACGCGTTTCATGCGCACCGCTGGGTCGATGCCGGAATTGAGCATCGCTGAGACGTTCCAATGCCTCAGCGCGTGCCAATGGATCTCCGGGCATCCCAGCTTGGTGGCGATCGGCTTGATCACTTTCCTCATGATCCACCCTGCGGCGATGGGACGGTTCCGTTTTCCGGGAAGTATCCAGTCGTTCGGTCCCGCCTGGGGAAAATGGTTCTGCTTGTACTCTTTCAGCTCGGCTAATTGTGCTTCGACTATACATCCGCGCATAATTAAAGGGACATAATCGGCCCCTGTATGGCATACTTCTCGCAGGAGGAGTAGCCATGCTTCCTCGCCTGCTGCGGTTGCATCCTAAAACCTATGATCGGTTG
>JBEKLF010000439.1:0-5446 GCA_050010335.1 Terriglobia bacterium | reverse complement strand
CTTCCATCGTTCACCCTCCGGGTGTGGGTCTAGATTTCTTCGCAAAATCTCTATAACACACATCCCGTGAGGGTGAACGCCTTTTCTGCGGTCTCCCGCTCGTACCAATCGCGATTCTTGGGCCCGGGATGTCACTTTACTCGGCACCGCGAACGATCAACAATTGGTTCAATCCGCTGGCCTTCGCGGACCCGGCCAAAGACACGTGGGGGAACCTGGGACGCAACGTTGGGCGTGGACCCGGGTATTATGAAATCGACACGGCGCTCGAGAAGAAAATTCCCATCAACGAATGGTTGGGCCTGGATTTCCGCGCCGAGGCGTTTAATCTGTTCAACCATCCTATCTACGGCGATCCAGATTCCGATGTCTCAGATGGGGCCGGCGAGTTCGGGGTCATCACCAGCCAACTAAACTCCGGCGCCACTGGGATCGGCTCGTCGCGGCGCCTTCAGTTCATGCTGCGCCTGGAATTCTGATAGATCGCAGATGAGCGCTCACTGATTGGCAGGGGTGGCGCATTCATAGAAGTCAATGTATGCGGCACCTCTGGCAGCGTTTGCTCCTGTGAAGAATCAACCGGGACACCACACGAGCAAACGCTGTATCATCTGTTTCCCTCGGATCAATTGCACGGTGCCGGGCCGTCAATCATTGCTATCATCGGAGGATCGCGTGATTTCGTTTGGCCTCAAGCGGATTTTGCTAACCGTGGCGGCAGTCACCCTCATCCTGTTGGCGGTCGAAATAGGGCAGAATCCCCTCTCCGTCAGTGCGGCAAATTCCCTGGTTTCCCCGGCGACCCTCCAGGCGAGCGCCGGCGACAACGTCCTGGTGGGCGCGGGCGACATCGCTGATTGCAAAGATCTCGAGGGGGCGAAGGCCACGGCGGCACTGCTCGCCACTATCCCCGGAACGATTTTCGCGGCGGGCGATACTGGCTGCCCGGACGGTACCGACGAAAACTTCCAGAATTGCTATGACCCGACCTGGGGCCGTTTTAAGGACCGTACGCGGCCGGCTCCCGGCAACCACGAGTATCACACCAAGGATGCGGCGCCCTACTTCAAATATTTCGGTGCGGCCGCGGGAGAACCGGGGAAGGGTTACTACAGTTATGAATTAGCCGGGTGGCACATCCTTTCTCTGAACAGCGACTGCTCCGATATCGGGGGTTGCGGCGCCGGTTCGCCGGAAGAAGAATGGTTGCGGCGAGACTTGGCCACACACCACGACACATGCACCCTGGCTTACTGGCATCACCCCTTGTTCAGCTCGGGCGGGACCCATGGGAATGACCCGGAAATGAAGGTGTTTTGGCGGGACTTGTACAACGCGGGCGCCGAGATTGTCATCAGCGGGCACGACCATGACTACGAACGCTTCGCGCCGCAAGATCCTGAGGCCAACCCCGATCCGAAGCGGGGGATTCGCGAGTTTGCAGTCGGCACGGGGGGGCGGCACCGTCGGGGATTCGGTCCCTCGAAACCCAATAGCGAGGTCCGTGACTCCGACTCGTATGGCGTTCTCAAGCTTACCCTATACTCCGATCATTATGCGTGGCAGTTCATGCCCGTGGCCGGAGCCACCTTTACAGATTCCGGTCAGGACACCTGCCACTGATCCACGTCGAGCAAAATGACGAGATGTCTGTCCCCGGCCAAAACTGCTTCGTAATCGGAGCATCCCGTTCACGCCTACGGCGGCTGAGCCGGCGCGGGTGCCACCGATCCGGGTTATAATACCGACCCGTTCAGGGAGTGGTTCAACGAGCCAAACTCCCGATGTCGATCCGAGGGAGGTTTTCACATGAAGTCGCCATCGAACCGCAGGCGCTTGGCCATCAGCACATTTTGTGCCCTGGCCAGCTCATTTGCATTGGCCATAGCCGCAACGGGCAGCTATCACTTGCTCAACAAATACCCTTTCGGTGCGGCAGAAGGCAGCACGCGGGAGTATTTTGACTACATTACGGTTGACTCTTCGGCGCGGCGCGTTTACCTGTCGCATGGCACCGAAATTAAAGTCATTGACGCCGATACCGGCAGCCTCATCGGCAACATCACAGGTTTGAAACAGGACCACGGAGTTGCCATCGCCAGCGAGTTCGGCCGGGGATTCATCACCGATGGAGCCCAGGGGAAAGTGATCTTCTTCGACTTGAAGACCCTGAAGGTAACCGGCGAGGCGAAGGCCGATCAGGACGCCGATTCGGTTGTCTACGATCCGGCCTCAAAACGCGTATTTGCCCAGGAAGGCGACCCCAACAGCTCCACGGTGATCGACGCCAAAACTGGGGCCGTGGTGGGGACCATCAAGCTGGGCGGCGCTCCTGAATTTGCCGTCGCCGACGGCAAGGGAACGGTCTACGTTAATTTGGAGGACAAAGACGAAGTCGTCGCCATTGATTCCCACACGCTCACTATCAAGTCGCGCTGGCCGGTCGCCCCTGCCGGAAGGCCCACTGCCCTGGCGATGGATGTCGCGCACCGGCGGCTGTTCAGCGCCGGCCGCAAACCGCAGATGCTCGTCGTAATGAATGCCGACACCGGAAAAGTCATCCAGTCGTTCCCGATTTCGGGAGGCGTGGATGCCGCGGCTTATGAGCCGGAAACCGGCATGATCTTTGCCTCAACGCGCGAGGGGATGGTTCATATCTTCCACGAAGACTCGCCTGATAAGTTCAGCGAGGTCGAGACCGTCAAGACCGAGTTCGGAGCCAAGACCATGGGGCTCGATACCAAGACCCACAACCTGTTCCTCGACACCGCAGACTTTGGCTCACCATCGGCCGCAGGCCGGCCCGGGGCAGCCGTTCTGGGATCGTTCCGCGTCTTGGTTTATGGGCGGTAGAAATCGTCAAGCAGCAAGCCGGGATTCATGACACGCTGGCATTCGGTGCGAAGCTTTAGAGTGCGGCAGCTTGCTGCCGCTTTTACCCAAGCCAGCTTGCCTGCGGCATATCGTGCGCGCAGTTGAAATTCCCGGGATCGATCTCGTGTGGAGGCAAGCAGGAACTGACTAGCAGTGTGGTGAATTTTGAAATCCCCACGAGCAAGCTTGCGGGGAGGAATGCGGGAACCGACCTGAATTGGGCTGAAGTCTAAAGTCCCCACGAGCAAGCTCGTGGGGAGGAAAGCGGCAGCAAGCTGCCGCACTCCAAAGCTTCGCACCGTGTTCTCACGCAATTTCAGTAGGGCGCGGCAATAATCAGAAAGTCCTGGTAACGGCGAAAACTGAATGTCTGAATTGAACCGTGAATTCGCGTTGAGACGCCTCCGAATATCGGTTTTGTTCATCGTGGCGTTGGCGGTGGGAGCGGGAATGGTCGGCGGAGACGCCACCCCGCCCCCGCAGCTTCGCTACGTGGTCATCATCACCCGGCACGGAGTTCGCTCACCCACGTGGGACAACACTCGCCTCAATCAGTATTCCGCAGAGCCGTGGCCGGAATGGAATGTTCTTCCCGGCATCCTCACGCCGCATGGCCGCGCGCTGATGCTGCTCATGGGAACTTACTACCGCGACTGGCTCGCGAGCGAGCATCTACTGAGCCCCGAGGGATGCGGAGACGCAGGCCGGGTTTACATTCATGCGGACACGGACCAGCGCACGCTCGAAACGGGGCGTGCGCTGGCGGAGGCGTTGCTGCCGGGCTGCGCGGTGGCCGTCCATTCTGTGCCCGAGGGCAGCCGGGATCCGCTTTTCAATCCCTCGGCCGTCGTCGCCCAGCCCGATGGGGAAATCGCCGCCAAGGCGGTCCGTGAGCGGCTGGGGGACCATACCGACCGATTTCTGGATTCGCATCGAGCCGCCTTCGAGGCGCTTGAGGGTGTGTTAGCAGGAGGAGGCACGCCGAAGAAACCGATCGAAACTCCGCAAGAGATTACCGTTAGTGCCACAGGAACATCCGTTCAACTCAATGAGTCGTTAAGCTCAGCGTCGACCCTCGGCGAGGCTCTACTGCTTGAATACGCGGAGGGCATGCAGAGCAAAGATCTCGGCTGGGGCCGCCTCGACGCGAATAATCTCTTTCGCATTCTCGCACTGCATGTACTGTTCTCGGACCTAACCCGGCGCACCCCGTATCTGGCGCGGGCACGGGGCTCCAACCTTCTGGATCATGTGCTGCTTTCAATGGAGCAAGCGGCAACCGGGAAAGCGGTGCCGGGAGCCCTGGGCCCTCCCGGAGACACCGTCTTGATCGTGTCGGGCCACGACACCAACCTCTCGAATCTTTCCGGCATGCTCGGCCTTTCCTGGCACTTGCCGGGATATCAGCCGGACGACACACCACCCGGAGGCGCGCTCATTTTCTCGTTGTGGCAGCAGGCCGAACATTATTTCGTACGCACGGAGTATCTTGCCCAGACGCTTGAACAGATGCGAAACGCCACTCCGCTTTCGCTGGCCGCCCCGCCCGCGAAGGAAGATGTGACGCCCGCGGGTTGCAAATTCGCGACGGCGAGCATGGGCTGTTCATGGGAAACGTTTGAGAAGTCACTCCAGAAAGCCATCGACAATCAATTCGTCGCGATGTAACCGAAGGGGTTATACTATCCCGTCTAACAATTCGTGACGGAGGCACTAATAAACCGATATGCCCTGCCTATTGACGATCCTCGTCCTGATCTTTCCTCGAGTTGCCCTGGTGCTCATGTTTCTCTTCTCGCATTATTTAGGGCGCGCGTACCATGGGTTCATTCTGCCTCTCATCGGTTTTATTTTTCTGCCCATCACCACCATTGCCTACGCGTGGATGGTGAATACCGGGCGGCCTATCGCCGACATTAATCTGGTGATTTTGATTGTCGCGGTCGTGATCGATTTAGGTGGCCTTGGCAGCGGGGAGCATCATCGGCGCAATAGGTAGCATAAGCTGGGAGCGCTCCCAGCCACCCCTCACTGCGGCGCGGGTCCCTCGGTTACTTGCACCAAATCATCCGGCCGAACCCACTTGGCGAACGCCGCCCGAATATCTTCCGGCTTGAGGGCCACATAATGGCGCGCCGCCTGGATGGGCTCGTCCAAGGGGAGTCCCATGCTTGACCTTGCCAGCATCCCGCCGGCAATCGTATCGACGCTCGACTCGGCAAGTGGAATTTCGCGCAACAGGAGCGCCTTCGCCTCTTCCACTTCGTGGTCCGTGGGAGGCGCAGTCTGCATATCCTTCAAATCGCGCGCCACAGTGCTATGCGCCTTCGAGACGTTGGGCGGATCGCAACCGTATTGAACCTCGTAGACCCCTCGCGTCTTTCCCACATTAAACGAGGAGGAAACGGTATACACCAATCCGCCTTTTTCGCGCAAGTCGCGGTAAAAACGGGTCTGCGATTCAGACAGTGGGGGAGGGCGCGAGGCTGGCGGGAGGCAGGAGCGGCGAGACGAGGGGAATTGGGCGCAGGAATGGGGGCGTGTTGAGACGGGTGGCGGCTGTGTCGTAGGG
>JBEKLF010000438.1:0-5450 GCA_050010335.1 Terriglobia bacterium | reverse complement strand
GCAGGAGATTCAGCGCACGCCGGCGTCGATCCGAGAGCAGCTCGGCCGAACCCGTAGGTCGCAAGGGGACCTCCTTTCGTCAGGAGGTCTATTATTGCATTATTTTATGTGAAGTCAATAGTCACTATTCCTGTGGTTTCTGTTTCCCCGAGGTGTCACCCATGGAGAAACCCTTAACAATAATACGGAAGGCGTTGGCCGCGACACTGCTTGGAACCCTCTTCGCCATTACTGTGCGTCTCTCTGTATCGTCGGGGGAATTTTCTCCGCGCGCCTGGGCTGAGTGATCACGCGATCACCCGGTTGAGCGCCTTCATTTCGCCGTCAGTTCGTCAGCAAGGGGGCCGGCGTCAAAGAGTTTGCGGAGCACTTCAATCATGACACGGCTATGGACGGCCACGGCTCGATTGTTCTCTTCGTTAAAGACGTAATCGCCGACCAAACCCTCGATGTTGCCATCGAAGACTAATCCCACCAGTTCGCCGCGCTTGTTGATCACCGGTGATCCCGAATTGCCGCCAATGATGTCGCAGGTGTTGACAAAGTTGACTGGAGTCGAGAGGTCGAGTGTGGCTTTCCGCTCGAGATATCGAGCCGGAAGGTTATAAGGCGGCTTCAGGCCGAAGCTATAGGCACGGTCAAAGAGGCCATAGAGAGTCGTCTCGGGAGGGGCCTGCGTGCCGTTCATGGGATAGCCTTTTACAGCGCCGGAAGAGAGGCGCAGGGTGAAGGTTGCATCCGGGTAGGAGGATTTACCATAGGCCGCGAAGCGTGCTTTTCCAATGCCCTCTCCCGCGGGAGTTTCCACGCTTTCCTCCTCATCTTCGTAGGCCTTAATCATCTTCCGTCGCCAGGGATCGACCTTGCGTGCGAGGACAATCAGCGGGTCGGAGGAGGCCTGAACGGCTGCTTCTCCGCCCTCTATGAGCGACTTGCGGAAGGTCGCGTCAACCAGCTTGGTATCGGTTATCGCTTCTTTGGCCACTTGTTCTGGCGAATTCCCCGCGAGCACTTCCTTGACAAAAGGATCGTCGGGCCCCAGTTCGTCTCGTGAAACCCCCAGGAATCCCGCCAACATCGCCTGCTCAAAATCCCGATAGACCGGCGCCGGTGAGAGAAGCTGGAACCGCAGCGAATCGAGTTGAGAATCGTGGTAGCCTTCCAACCGTTCCCCGTCCGGCTTTTTGACTTCAACCACATACTGGACAATTTCCAGCGCCGTGAGACTCAGGGAAGACCACCCCAGCGAACGGAACCGGTAAGGTTTAAGAATCTCCCGATACTTGGACTCTGCGCCCGCAATGGAATCCCAGTTCTGGCCATAAGCTCTCTGCCAATCCGGGTTGCTGCTGATCAGCGCACGAAACGCCTCCTCATCCGCGCGCTTCTTGGCAATCAGGCTCAGATCGTGAAGTCCCTGGTTCATGCCGCGGTAAGCCTTAAGCGAGTTTTCAACCCCGAAGATTTGCCGGGTGGCGCGGCGCGCCTGCTCCGGCCCCAGGGCCGCATAGGCGTTGGCAGTTCGCAAGCGGTACTCCAGCGTCCTGATGGCCAGCCGAAGTGTGTAGTCTCGCTGCGTTTCAATCTGAGAAAGGGTATCCAGACGGCTGGTCGAGCCGGGGTTGCCGGAGACAAAAACCAGCTCACCGTCTGACGCGCCCTGGGAGTTCCATTTCAGATAGTTGTTACTTTCTACAGTGTTTCCGTTCTCGTAAACGCGAAAGAGTGCAAAGTCGATGTCGTAACGCGGATAGGTAAAGTTGTCGGGATCGCCTCCAAAGAAGGCAATTTGCTGCTCGGGCGCGAAAACCAGGCGGATGTCCGTGTATTTCTTGTAGCGGTAAAGCCAGTATTCGCCACCCTGATAGAGCGTGATGACGTCGGACCTGAGGCCAGTCTTCTCCGTACTCTCCTTTTCAATCTTGGCGATTTCCGCCTTGCGGGCCTTCAAGGCATCGGACTCGCTCATGCCGGAGGTTACGGCACTCTGCACTCGCTGGGTGACATCCGCCATGGAAGCCAAGACATTCAATTCCAAGTCGGGACACTTCAACTCTTCCGCGGCCGTCCGCGCATAAAACCCGTCCAGGACATAATCACGCGTAGGCGAGGAAACCTTTTCCAGTTGCGTCAACGCCACGTGGTGGTTCGTCAAGACGAGTCCATGCGGGCTAACAAACGAGCCGGAACCCCCGTCGTTAAATCGCACACTGGCCAGGCGGACGTGATCGAGCCATGCCTGGTCAGGCGTGAAGCCATAACGTTGCTGGAGTTGCTGGATAGGAAGATTATCGAATGTCCACATCCCTTCATCTGCCCGACCGCGAGGTAATCTGAGCAGGAACATGCCTGCGCACAACAAGAGGATGAAGACAGAAACGCTCGCGAAGTGGCCTCGAATGTTCATGGCATTACCTCTTTTCAAGAAAATGATTAGCTGTACAATAGCGATGATGGTGTCCCCGAAGATTAACCACGTTAAGCCCTTGGGCGGGAAGAAGGGCCCTATAGCTTATCCTCACGCTTGGGTTCCCAGCGCCACGCGCCGGTTCTCGTAGAGGGGATATTCTTGCGTCAGAGATTCCACCTGGCTACGGACGTTCTTGATCGCGGATTCGTCCTCGAGATGGTTCAGGACTTCGGCGATCCAGCGCGCGATTCGCCGCATTTCGGGCTCCTTCATACCGCGGGTCGTGACGGCAGGTGTTCCCACCCGGATGCCGCTGGCCACGGCAGGGGGGTTAGTATCGAACGGGATGGCATTTTTGTTGACGGTTATGCTGGCGCGCTCCAGGGTTTCCTGCGCCTGACGGCCAGTGACTTTCTTCGTGAACACGTCCACCAGCATCAGGTGCGTGTCCGTCCCGCCGGCGACGATCCGGAAGCCTTCCGCCGCCAGTGCATCCGCCATTACCTGGGCGTTGGCAATAATCTGTTTCTGATACTCGACGAATTCCGTCTGGAGAGCTTCATGGAAGCATACCGCTTTTGCGGCAATCACATGCATCAGTGGCCCACCCTGGATGCCGGGGAACACAATTCTGTCGAGATCTTTGGCGTATTGCTCTTTGCAAAAGACGGCGCCGCCCCGCGGTCCGCGCAAGGTCTTGTGCGTGGTCGTGGTGACAAAGTCGGCGTGCGGGAATGGGCTTGGATGCAGGCCCGCAGCCACCAGCCCGGCGATATGGGCCATGTCCACCATCAGCACCGCGCCGCAGTCGTGGGCGATGCCGGCAAAGCGCGCGAAATCCAGCGTGCGCGGATATGCGCTGGCCCCAGCTAAAATGAGCTTGGGCCGATGCTCCTTGGCGAGGCGCTCCAATTCGTCGTAATCGATGGTCTCGGTTTCCTTGCTGACACCGTAGGATACGATCTTGTACATTTTCCCGGAGAAATTCAGCGGGTGCCCGTGTGTCAAATGGCCGCCGTGTGCCAGGCTCATGCCCAGCAGGGTGTCGCCGGGTTTGAGCACGGTCAAGTAGACGGCCTGATTGGCTTGGCTGCCGGAGTGGGCCTGGACGTTGGCATGCTCCGCGCCGAATAGCTTCTTGGCGCGCTCGATGGCAAGATTCTCCGCCACATCCACGTACTCGCAACCGCCGTAGTAGCGCTTGCCGGGCAAGCCCTCGGCGTATTTGTTGGTCATGACGGACCCCAGGGCTTCCAGCACCGCCTCGCTGACGAAATTCTCGGAGGCGATCAATTCCACCGTGCGAGCTTGCCGGTCGACCTCGAGGTCTATAGCGCGTGCGATTTCCGGATCCGCCTCGTGGAGCGGGCGCGATTGAGGGCGTATTCGAGCATTCATGAACTTTTCTCCCTATCGAATAAAGAAACTTAGAATGGGGGATGAAAACTCTCCCCCGGCATTCTACATAAGCAGTGCAGACGGCGCAATCTGCACTGATCGCCATCAGCGACTTCGTAGTTTCCGAGAAGGAAGGCCTTCGACAACGGTTCGGGGCGCATTCGCGGGTTCATCCCAGAGGCTCAGTCAGCCTGCGGCTATTTTCCAGGGCTGTTTTTTGGCTATTTCCTGACACGGGTGCGGAAAGGGGGCGGCGAGATGCGGTGAGCCGGGCCAAGGGACTGCCAAGGTTACAGGCTCAACTGGAGTTTGTGGGAGCGACCGACGATAGGCCCAGGCTGAGTTGGAGAAGCAGGAGGAGATCGATGGCCGTGCGCACGGTGTGGGTGCCCCGATGTAAGTAACGCAGCCGGTAGAGCCGTTCCACGGTGAGGGCCAAGCAGATCAGGAGCCAGACCACCAGCAGGCTGTTGGCCTCATGATGGCAGATAGGTTCCAGGCCGTAGCGGTTCTTGGCGTCGTTGAAACCCTGGTTCTCGATTTCCCAGCGGCTCTTGGCCAACCGATATAAGGTCCGGCCGCTGACCCGCGCGGAGGGGAAATTGGTGAGCCAAGAAGCTTCCACCACGGTGCCGTCCGGCTTCGGTTGCCGGTAATAGATCACGCGGACCGTTTTCCAGCGCAGCGTTCCCCAAGGATCGAAATCGTCGGCGTCCCAGATTTCCACGCGGTCCGCGCCTTCCCAGAAGACCTGCCGCGGCGGCTGGCCACGAAAGCGCTTCTGGGCGGCCGCGGACAGTTCCGGAAGATTGTCCTTCAGTCGAGCGAGGACGTAGAGCCCCTCTTCCCCCGCCGCGTGCAGGAAGGGAGCGCTGGCGAACTTTCCATCCACGACCACGTAGTCGGCAAAGCGTCGGCCCAGGTTGCGAACGGTGCGACGGAGCAGGCGCTGCCCCGCGCTATACTCACTATCCTCGGGGCCATAAGGTTCGACATCCAAAGGCAGAGTCAGGCCGGTTCCCACCACACTGATCATGACCAGTTGGTGATGGTAGCCGACGACCTCTTGCTGCGCGTTGCGGTAAGGACGACACCCGCCACACCCTTTTTGACGCGATCTCCCGGCTCCCGTTCCATCCAAGGCCAATCCGATGAAGCGGCAGTTATCGAAAGCTTTGTGGCGCTTGGCTTGGCGCACGGCGGTGACCGCTGCCTGCCGCGTGGGCGCCGGATCGAGCCGCTCGGTGAAGTAGCCGAGGGCGTCATCCCCGAAGCGGCGGGACACCGGCAAGGCGCGACGGGCGGAAGAACGCACCAGCGCCTCAATGCCGGCGAAAGTCAGACGGCGCAGCAATGCTCCCATGAACAAAGCCCAGAGCAAAGCGGCAGCGGGAAGGTGCGGTTGAGTACGACCATCCCCCGGGAAGCGCAGATAGCCTTCCAGACCGAGACCCTTCGCCATGTACTGCTGGAGGCGACGGGGCGTTGGACCTTTCACCGGCCCTGCTGCTTCCGCCAGAGAGCTATACATCCGCGCATAATTAAAGGGACATAGGTTGCCCCTGTATGGCATACTTCTCGCCGGAGGAGTAGCCATGGTTCCTCGCCTGCTGCGGTTGCATCCCTTGACCTATCGCCGGTT
>JBEKLF010000437.1:0-5455 GCA_050010335.1 Terriglobia bacterium | reverse complement strand
TCGCAAGCTGTTAGTGAGTTTTGAAAAGACCAAGGAAGGCTACGTCGCGCTGTTGGCCTTGGCCGCGGCCATGATTTGTTGGCGGCAAACAATTGTTATTTACGGATAAGCTCTTAGTTCAACAACTCCTTCTCTGGTGGGTTTGTAGTCCCCAAAATTTCCTTCTTCTGCCCTTTTCAAGCGCACCAAAATTCTGCCAATGACTCCTTGAAGCCCTCTTACACTCTGCAACCAATTAATAAAAGGTTCGATGCCTTCTTCTGTCCTGTACGTTCTCCGTTTTCGAGGCTTCGGTTCCACACATTTTATCGGCAGATCGGCTGTAATCTTTATCTAACATGGATAACGGTATCACCAACCATAAAAGTTTGCAATAGGTATTCGTGCCGGTTTACAGTTTCCATTCGGTCACAGAATTTAGCATTGACAGTGAGTAATATATATACATTACTGTACTTAAATGTAGAAGATTCAATCGGCTAAAGATTTCGCCTGACAAGTTTATGCTGCTCAAGCATAATTTCATTATGAATAAGATGAGTCGCGACAAACAGGCCCGAATCATTCACGCGCTGGTAGAGGGGAACTCACTTCGCGCTACCGCTCGCATGTGCGACGTGGCCTTTAACAGCGTCCTAAATATGCTGCCACCAATCGGGATGGCGTGCGCCGAGTATCAAGATCGCGTCTTACGCGACCTCCGGTGCCAGCGGATCCAATGTGACGAATGCTGGTCATTCTGTTATGCCAAAGAGAAGTATGTCCCCGCCGACAAGAAAGGTCAATTTGGCTTCGGGGACGTTTGGACTTGGATTGCAATCGATGCCGACACCAAGCTAGTGCCATCATTCATGGTTGGTAACCGTGATGGCAACAACGCAAAGATGTTCATTGACGATCTTGCCGACAGGCTCGCTCACCGCGTTCAACTGACCACAGATGGACTGCGGGCTTACTTGGATGCCGTTGAAGGGGCCTTTGGTTCCGAAATTGACTATGCCCAATTGATTAAGATTTATGGCGGCGTACAAGACGAAGTCCGTTACAGCCCCGCAGAGTGCATCGGATGTGAGCGAGTGCGAATCATGGGCGGCCCTGACCCTCGATACATCAGCACGTCCTACGTCGAACGTTCAAATCTAGGCATGAGGATGGGCATGCGCCGATTTACGCGGCTGACGAATGCATTTTCAAAGAAAGTCGAAAATCATGCATTCATGGTGGCGCTCTACTTCATGCATTACAACTTTGCCAAGATTCACGGTACGCTGAGACTGACCCCTGCGATGGAAGCTGGCGTGAGCGATCACGTTTGGAGTATTGAGGAAATCGCGGCGCTATTGCCAGAGCCAACCTACGGGCCGCGTGGACCCTATAGAAAGAAGAAATAAGGAGGCGATATGGCACAAGGATTAGACGCGGTAAAGGCCGCACTGATACGGGATTTCGGTAAGATCGAAATTCAGCAGGACCACGACATTGATACGCAAGACTCCATCCTTAATTTTGAGGTTGACTTGCTGCCTTATCAGGTGAGGGTCACGCACGAATACGATAACGACTATGCATCCGGTCAACTCAATGTAGATCTCAGTCAGCTTGGCAGCATCCTGCGAGCATCCAATAGCGGCAAGGTTCGCGTATTCCGAGGTGGAATAATTTCAAAATGAGTCACTACCGAACGCTCTCGTTAGTACCATCATATCTCAAGATGAGCCGAGATGCCGGATTCAGCCGCAAAATGTGCAAGGTAAGTGCAAGTCAATAGTTCCTGACCGTTTCTCACGGTGCCAGCCGTGCCGACAAGTAATTGATTATAATTGAGATATCCACCTCCTGGATCAAGCGGTCGAGCGAAGGAAGCGCGCACTTCACAAGGGCTATCGTACGTCACGCGTCAGGCGTGATGTGTGGCGCTCTTTTCACGCGTGCTTTTGCCAGCGATCGGATGTTGCCGTCTTTAACCCCCAATCGGAAGGAAAAGCTAGCGTAAAACCGCCATAATTTCTCCGCCGGGCGGGAAATTTGTCCCTATTCGCCTAGCCTCTGGTCGCCATCGTGCTACATATCTAGCGGAGTATTATCGTGTGGGTAAAATAACGCACCGCTTTCCGGGTTTGGGGGCAAGCGACCGGCTACCAAGGAAGGCTCCGCAGTCCAGCACCTAGCCCCCCCGGCGCTCAGGACCCAGTAGGTCTCCATGTCACTCGTCAAGAAGCCCACCCTCACCGAAAAGAAGATTGCCGCCAACCAGCTCAACGGGGCACTTTCCCAGGGCCCGGCGACGGCGGAGGGAATGGAGCACGCCCGCAGCGCGCGGCTGCGCCACGGCTTTTATGCCCAGGCGCCGGACGCTGTCCTGCGCCCTTTAGGCCAGGACCCCGACCGCCTCGAGGAATTACGGGACGGACTTTACCAGGAGTTTACGCCGCACGGCACCTTGCAGGAGGAAGTCGTTAACCGTCTGGCACGGGTGCTGTTGCTGGTCGAGCGCGCCGAGCGCTCACATGAAGGCCAAGCCCTGCGCCGCGCCCAATGCGCGGAGAATGGGCGCGACAATCGCCTGCACGCCCGCATGATGCGGCTCAAGATGAAGGCGCAAGCCTTGCGCTCACTCGCCCGCTCGGTGGACTGTTGGCACTATGTCACCACGGTCGACGACCTGGACGTCATGAAGAAACTGCACCAGGAGGGGGTGGCGGGCGAAATGGGTGAAATCGCCTTGGACCTCTTTTACCAACTGCGGGACCCTGGAGCAGACAATGACGGAGTTTCCGAAGAGGCGCAGTATCGGCGGGCCGTCAACAGCTTCCGGTCGATCTTCGGACTGGAGGAGATAGATTCGCCGGTCTCCATGCTAACCGCCACCGGAGAGCGCATCGTGATCCGGCCCGAGGGCTACGAAGAGGCCAATGGGTCTCCCCAGGGTGAAGAGGGTGAGGATTCGGAGAAAGACGATCGATACCCCAAGATTACCAAGGAGGACTGGATCGCGCGGGAGCGGGCCCGCAAGCTGCTGAAGAACATCCTGAGCCGGCAAGCCGAAGCTTGTGAGGCGCAGCGTAAGGCCCTGCTGAAGGAGTCGGTCGCGGGCCCCTCGCCCTTCGAACTCGCCGCAGAAATGGCCCCGGGCAATGCCGAAGCCTTGCTGCTGCGCCGAACGCAGGATGCCAACATCCGGGAAGTCCGGCGGCTCACGAATTTGCTTCTCAAACTCCAACGGCATGCGGGCAAAGCCGGCGCTGCCGAGACGGCTGATGGGGACGCCGTAACCCACGATGTTGCAGAAAATAAAGGCACTTAAATGCCAGGCGCGACAAATCGGCAAAAACCTATGTCTTTGAATCGAAATGCGTTAGCCGTTGGCGGCGTCGGCGGCAAAGGGAAAAAGGGGAAACAAAAAATAACGGATAGTCCCACGATGTTGATGAAAACAAAGGAAGAACGAAGTGACATTTTGACTAATGCCACGATGTTGATGAAAAAAAACAACTTAATTCCTGGAACCCACGATGTTGATGAAAGGATAAGTAGTTAGCTAAAAACAGAGGCCGCGGCCTTCACCCCGGTTTCGGCGCCCCGAACGCCAGGTAGTCTGCTAATTTGAACCTAGCGCCGCCATCTTGGCGGCTTCTGTGCCGCGATTTGGCGCGAGCGCCTCGACGTCAAACTGAGTTTGACGCGCGCGGCTAGAGGGCGTATGGTTTTGGCGTATGGACCTTAGACTTGCGGTTCGGTGTTCCGGCTCCGCCGATCCGGGTGCGCTGCGCTCCCCCAGAGTTTATCGTTGGCACGCCGCCCTGAATCCGGATCTCGGCGCAGGCAGCTTTAATTGCAACTCGATTTTGAGAATGGAAACAAACCACCTATGAAACTGTCACTCATTGTCCTTCTCTTTGCCGCCAGCCTCAGCGCTCAAACCTATCAACCTACTTGGGACTCCATCGACAAACGGCCCACGCCGTCGTGGTTCACGGACGCCAAGTTCGGCATCTTCATTCACTGGGGAACCTACTCGGTGCCGGCCTATGCGCCGGTGATCCCGGGAAACCTGGCTTACGCGGAGTGGTACTGGAACGCAATGACCAACGGCAGGGATAATCCCCAGGCGAGCGCCATCCAGACCGGCACCTGGGCCTATCACCAGAAGATGTACGGCGCGGACTTTCCCTATCAAAACTTCGCGCCGCAATTCCGGGCCGAACTCTTCGACCCCGATCACTGGGCCGACGTCTTTGCCCGCTCAGGGGCGAAGTATGTGGCGTTGACCTCAAAACATCACGAGGGGTTCGCTTTGTGGCCCAGCAAGGAGGCCTCCGCCACCTGGGGGCGGCCCTGGAATGCGGTGGAAGTTGGACCCCGCCGCGACCTGCTGGGCGACCTGAGCGAAGCGGTCCGGCGCAAGGGTCTGCGCATGGGTTGCTACTATTCGATGTACGAGTGGTATAACCCGCTGTGGCTCACGGACAAGCCGCGCTATATTCGGGAGCACATGTTTCCGCAATTTAAGGACCTCGTCACCCGCTACAAGCCTGCCATAATCTTTAGCGACGGCGAGTGGGACCTGACCTCGGCCGAATGGCACAGCCCCGAACTGCTCGCCTGGCTCTTCAACGAGTCTCCGGTGAAGGACGATGTGGTCATCAACGACCGTTGGGGGAAGGACACCCGCCACAAGCACGGCGGCTACTGGACTACGGAATACACACCCGGCATGACCGGCATGGAGCATCCCTGGGAAGAGAGCCGCGGCATGGGCTTTAGCTATGGGTACAACCGCGCGGAGCGCCTGAATGACTACCACACGGGCCGCGAACTGGTGATCCTGCTGGTGGACCTGGTCAGCCGCGGCGGCAATCTGCTGCTGGACATCGGACCTGACGCCGACGGCACCATCCCCGTAGTGATGGAGGAACGCCTCCTGCAAATCGGCGACTGGATGAAGGTGAACGGCGAAGCGATCTATGGCACGAAACCTTGGAAAACCACGCGGCAATGGAGCGACGGCGAAGTTCCCAAGATCGATTACAACACGGAGTACGAGACCGCCTATGATGTGACGAAGCTGGCATCGAAGCCCGAGCCTGGCAAGGCGGGCATCGAAGCGTTCTTCACCACCAAGGGCACCGACCTGTTCGCGATTCTGCCGCGCTGGCCGGGACGGAGTTTTTTCCTTAAAAATGTGTCAGGCGCGAAGTCGGTGACACTGCTGGGGTCAGCGGCGCCCCTAAAGTTCAAGGCGGCAAAGGACGGGATATCGGTCGAGCTTCCGGATCTCCCGGAAGATTTGCTGCCGCAGCCCGCCTGGGTGTTGAAGGTGAGCCTGTGATACGACTAGGAGCCTGTCGGAGATAGATTTTGGCTCCCCACAGATCAAGTCTCAAGATTTTGGGGAGGAGGGTGGGGTTGATTATTGACAATGGAGGAAAGGCTTGTAAGATGCGGTTATGGGCAA
>JBEKLF010000436.1:0-5500 GCA_050010335.1 Terriglobia bacterium | reverse complement strand
GGGCTAGTGTTTGTGCCGCTCACGGTTTTGACCATGGCTTTCATCCCCAAAGAAAGGATGGGGAACGCTACCAGTTTGTTCAATATGATGCGGAACATCGGCGGCGGGGTGGGTATTTCGATTGTGGAAACTATGCTGACCCGCATGGGGCAGGAGCACACCAACTTGCTGGTCGCCAATATCACCCCGACCTCCCCTTTGGCGCTCAGATTGGTCGGAGGGCTGAGGGGTTTATTTGCGGGTTCCGGGCCGGGGTGGGCCGACCAGCAGGCTTACGCCGCCCTCTTTGGTTTGGTGCAGCGCGAAGCCACCATGGTGGCGCTGGTTCGGGTTTTTCAATATCTGGGACTGCTAAGTCTCATTTTGATTCCCTTGATCGCCCTGACGAAGAGGCCGCCCAAAAGCGAGTCTTCCCCGACGCTGGTACACTGAAGGCGGTTCGTTATCCAAGCGGGTGAGGGAAAGGAAGTGTCTTGCTCACAATTACCGTCGAAGCTGGGCCTGACCGACTGGGGGTTGACCGCGAGCGGCAGATTCGCGTGGACCTCGCTAAGCTTTTAAGCCGGAACTTCCTTATGCTCGCAAGCGTCTTCGCCCGCTTTGTACGAAAGCCACACGAGGTGAAACCCCGAGCGGGACTCGCAGTCCTTTTTCTTCTGCTGGCCCCCGCACTGTCCAACGCGATGGACCTCAAGCCGGAGACCCTCCAGGCGTGGAACACTTATGTTGGTGCAGTCAAGCTGCGCATGGAGGAGCGCGCCAAGGGACAAGCTCCCTTCCTGTGGGTGGATCAGGAGCGGGAGCGCGCCCAGCGCGTAAGGGCGGGCGAGATTTTGGTGGAACCTATGGACGGCGATAGCCCACACACGGTCCCGCGGGGACTGATCCACGACTGGGTCGGCGCAATGTTCGTTCCGCAAGCCAAGCTCGATGACGTGACGGCTGTGCTCGATGACTACGGACGCTACAAAGACTTCTATCGACCCATGGTGGCGAAATCAAGGCTGCTCGCGCAAACGCCTGACCATGAGAAGGTAACCCTGCTGATGGTGCAGAAGGCTTATTCCGTGATCGCCGCCGTGGAGACCGACAACGCAGTCGACATCGCGAGGCTGGATGCCGACAGGGCATACAGCTTCAGTTCTTCCGCCCGGGTGCAGGAGATAGCTGACTATGGGAAACCCAGCGAGCACGCGCTTCCGGAGGATCGCGGGTCAGGTTACGTCTGGCGGATGTTTACCCTAACGCGGGTCGAGCAGCGCGACGACGGAGTGTACGTCGAGATGGAATTGATGGGCTTGAGCCGCGGCATCCCCTTGGCGTTTCGCTGGCTCGTCCAGCCGCTGGCGGAACGCCTGCCCCGAAACATCCTGCGGGCGATCCTGAAGGACACGCGGGACGCCGTGAGCGAAGGAATCAAAGAAGGTAGCACAGCCACTCCTGGCTGTGAGATAGGCCGCACAGCCACTGGCTGTGCAACAAAGAAGAGAGGTTATGAAGAAGAAGGCGAACAGGAAAAGTGACCGCGATACGATGCGGCGGGAGTACGACTTCTCCACCGCGGTACGAGGCGTCACCGCCGCGAGGTATGCTCAGGGCGCGAACATCGCCGTGATCGATCCGGAAGTGTTGGACGTCTACCCGGACGGCGCAACAGTAAACCGAACCCTGCGCTCGCTCGCCCCCGTTCTTCGACTGCAACATCGGCCCGCATCCAAGCGTCGAACCGGGTAGCCATCACGGTCACCGATTTCCTGCGTGGGCAATTCTCATGTCGGCTATTTTTGACCGGATACTCCTCACCAACAGAAGAACCCACAGTCAGAACCGCGCTGACTGGCTACCCGCTGCTTCCTGAATCCTAGCTCCTGTCTACCGTTTACCGTCCACCGCCGACGCCTACCGTCTCTCCCACCCACTATCTGCCACCTGCCACCTACCGCTTCCCCATCTCCCGTTTCCCGTGCTCGGCCCCGTTCCTCCCGCCGCCCGGCGTTGCAAAATGCCCACGAACAGAAGGGCGCAGTCCGTGGCTTGTATCTATGAGCTTAGTCACGAGTGAAAAGGACTTTGAGCGCTCGGGGGGACTGCCCTCAAAATCCTTTGGATCAGATGTTGCAGTTACCATCGCCACACACGTCGCAAGGAGCGCGATATAGGGCCACTCGCCACGGCGGAGTTAGACCGCTAGCGCTATGCGACGAGTTTTTCGACTGACTAATCGAACTATTGGCCCACCGCAACAAGCAGGGAGTGTTGTTTTTTGTAAACGCCGAGAGTGAGGGCGTCATAGTGGTTAAAGAATGTCTCGAAGTGAAAAACGTGACGCGCCCTATTGTCATCCATTAGCAGAATATCAGCGGCCCCCAGCGGTCCACCTCTCTTGTTTTGGCAGTAGGCCCGGAGTATCCTGAAAATGTCTGGCTCGCATACGTTTGAAAAACGCTGAAGAAACTGTGGAGATCCGATAAAGTATCGAAACGGGTCTTCGGGATTGAAATCAATCGGCAGCCGGTGCGGATGATGGCTTATACATCCGACCAGCGGATTGGGGCTTTGTTCGACGTACCTCCACAATGTGGTTGTCATGGTGTTCCCGTATTTCTTTTTCAGCTCCTCCACAGCACCGATTCCCACCACCAAATCTCGCGCGTCTCTAGTAAAGGCTTTCTGAAAGAACAGCAACTGGCCCGCGGCATAGTTTGCTTCGTTCTCAACCTTCTCGTGGCAGGCCGGTGTCAGTGTCTGCTTGTTGTCCCCAAGCATAGTGTCTCCGTGCCAGGGTATTATACTGTGGCCTACCTCGTGAGCCTCACCCCATCGTTGTTTCAAGACTGGGAGCTCCCTGTCGATAAGAATCCGTTTGCGGTCAGGAAGGTATAGGGAGCTAAGAGACCACTTCTTGATGGCCTCGCCCAGCAGGGCGCGCCAAAACTTGCTTTCCTGCAATTCGGAGACGGTGGGCGACTTCCCGCAATAGACCGTACTCCGATGATGAGTAGTACTCTCGATCAAGCCGCAACACATCTCGGACTTCGTCCAAATTAAGGGGCGGTGCTGGGTTCCCAAGATCGCGAATGACCTTTCCCACTTGATTGTCAATGTCTTTCGCTGTGACTTCTCTTATAAGGATGTTCTTCAAGAGAGGTTACCTCCCCTATTTGTCGCTCAGGAATTTTACAAATTCCTCGAGCGCTTGTTGTTCACTCTTGTTCAGTTTTTGGACTGAATCCGAGCGTGCCGCAAACCTGACAGCCTCCTGCCCTAGCGATGGGTCCCGCGCCACCGTGTTCCCCGATAATTGGAGTAATCTCTGATTGGGGAGCCCCAATACCTGTGCCAACTGGTAGACTGTGCGAGGTTCGGGAATGAAGTCGATCGTTTTCTCTATTTCAATAAGTTCTGCTAGGTCTATCCGGGCCTTGATTGCGAGTTCCTCCATTCGAAGTCCCTTCTTGCGCCGCCATAGATTAATGAGCTTTCCGAATGCAACCCGAGAGCTATCCTGTTCAAAAGAGCCTCTGGATGCCGCTGCCTGATCATGCCCCGGTTCGGCGCCCAGCATGTCAAGATTCAAATAACCACAAGACACCTCAGCCATCTCGTCGACAGCCGCCCGCTTTTTCAACCACTCCTTTGTTATATTTGTCTTCATAGATTCTTCCTCTCATATAAATACCCGCTCACCGCAGGAATTCCGCTGCTTGCTCACGGGTCATCTCGAAATAACGGAGATTCTGCACTGCGGGATCACACCCGAGATCTGTCATACCGCAGCCGCTAGCGTACCAGGAATCTGCTTGCGGCAACGAGTGCAAGCCGATCCGACCACCGACCTCCTCAGCCATGCTGAGGTCGATTGCAGTGTGGATGAGAACGCTACCAACGTGGGAAAATCTGGGTTCCTTTACAATGCTCGGCAGGTTCCAGGGGGCCGCTGCCAGAAAGTGTACGTAAACCAGTGGCATGCCCTTCTGTGAAGGTATTCGACATGCTTTCCCTGCTGTGGTTACGAGCATCAGCCCCTGCATTTGGGACACGCACTCAACTCCGAACATTCTGTAAGCAAGCAGTCCTTCGATTTCATTGAACTTCTTGCGCCAATCCCAGTGTCTATGTTGAGGCCATTGTTCCTTTGGGACGCCGCGGTCTTTCATTAGCTTCAGTTGCTCCTGGAGGAACGGCATCCACACTGCTTCTGCGGCTTCCACTTCGGTCCGGCCCATCCCGTCGTAAAGCGTAGCTTCAACCAGTTGGCCTGATTGCCGATCCTTAAGATAGACAACACTTTTTTCGCTCATATGACCATCAATTCTGCCTTCTCTTTGGTGAGATCGCGTTCGAAGAAGAGCTTCTGTCCGTCGGCCAAGCGCGCGTCGACCATCTGATACAGACGCAACGCTTGCCGCAGGAGTGCGGTTTTGCTCATTTCCTTCCGCTGCGAAAGTTGTTCCAATACGTTCATTTCCTCATCGGTCATGTTTAGTGTCATGGTTTTCTTCGCCATGGAGTTCCTCCAACAGAAAGGTATCATTCACGACAGGAAATTGTCAACAAAAAAAGTGTTTACAATAGCTAAATTTTAGCTAGAATATGAATGTCGATGGGCGTGCCCAGCATTTTGGGTCCTGTCTTAATCGACCAAATTTCCGCGCACGGGAGAAACGACCATGAACAACGAGCAGGTTCAAACAGACCTGGAAAATACTAAAGTCCACAAGATTGTGGTCTATTTCGTGGATGGTGAAAAGCAAGAGACTACACAGCCGTGTCTAACTGTGGCTCAAATCCTCGAGAGGGTAGGACTAGACCCCAAAACGCATTACCTAGTTGAACTGCGTGGTGGCCAACAGGTCAAGCACACGGACCCGAACGAAACCCTGCACATTCATCATGACGAGAAGTTCATCTCGGTCTTTATTGGACCAACGCCTCTCTCGTGACGGTGAACCTATGGAAACACTTGCGAAAGAATTCGAATCACTTGGCTATAAGGTTGATCGTTCCTACTCTCAACACGGTGTTGTCGTGCTCACGGAATTGCGGACTGGCAGTATTGGAGCCGCCGCCTTTCTGACTGGAGCACAAACCGCAGTGCGAAGCACATCATTTCGTACATTAACAAGGTTTTCGCAGATGCTTGAGAATCTTCGCTCTTTCTCGGCCGCTCTGCCACAGCAGGTACACAACGAGGCTCTCAGGCATCTGGTTCGAACGGACCAGCAGGAAGACCTCTGCTTCGGGCTGTGGAATCCGAGCTTGGGAAATCGACGACTTACAGCTCTCATTACCGATGTGATCGTCCCCGCCGAGCACGAACGCCGCGTGCGAGGCAACGTCAGCTTCACCTCTGATTACTATTGCCGGGCGCTGTCCCTTGCTATACATCCGCGCATAATTAAAGGGACATGATGGCTAACAAAAGGGTAGCAGCCTGGGTCGGATCAGCTCAGGGTAGGATTGCATGTCCTCGAAGACGCGGGTCAAAGTGGCGACCAGT
>JBEKLF010000435.1:0-5541 GCA_050010335.1 Terriglobia bacterium | reverse complement strand
TTGCGCGTGTGCACGTCACATCCGATAAAATGCTGCATGGCTTCGGCTCCTTTCCCGGCTCGCCTTGGTCGTTGAGCACTTCCAAGTCTACCGGACCGGAGCCGATGCCGTTATCCAATCAGGCGTCCCGCCCGCTGGGGCGTGGGCATCCTGCCCGCGCATTCTTGGCGGGAGCGGGACGCTCCCGCGACAGCGGGCAAGATGCCCGCGCTACATGCGCTTTTTCACTTTTGTGTCGCACAACCTACGAGGGAGGCACAGTGAAGCAGAGGTAGCGCGGCCGAGTCGCCCGCACCAGAGCGGGCAGGATGCCCGCGGTCCGACGGGGTCAGCGCTTCGGTGAAATCAAACCATAGATATCCAACTCCCCCTTGGCGCCCACGTAGACGTGCCCGTTCTCGACCATGGGGATGTTGAAACGAAGCCCGATGCCGGCGCGGTCGCGAGCGGGGTTCAGCTCGCTGCTATAAAGTTCGTGATTGAGGTTGGAGGCTTCGAAGGCGTAGAGCCCCGCGGGTTGTCCGTCGGGGTCGGCCCAGTGTCTCGAAGTGAGCGCCCACACAATCGCGTCTTTGGTCCCGTTGGCGGACACGGTGGGAGTGGCGCCGGGATCAGGAAATCTTCTGTTCCCATGGAGGGGCTCCAATGAGAGCTGGCCGTTCACGAGAGGAAAATCTTTGGGGACGTCACTTCCGAAGATGTAGAAGACGTGCCCATTCCAGTAGGCCGGAGCGCCGAAGTTCTCGTCTGGCCCTCCTTGGAAGGACTGCACGATTTGACTGTCGCGGCCGGACTGGTACTTGCCCAATTGGTCGCGGTCCAGCACGTAGACTGTGCCGCCTTTGCCGGAAATCACCAGCAGATGAGGGTGCGGCCCCGGCTGGTCGGGCAACAGCAGCGGCCCTCCCGAGCCCAGGTCCTGGTCCTTGGCTTCCAGTTCCTTTTGATTGAAAGGAGTGAAATAGTCCCGCACCAGAAGCCGGTGTCCAACCAGCGAGAGTTTAAGGACGCTGTCGCCGTATTCCTGGCCTTCCGAATTGACATAGAATTTTCCGTTACCTGTGGCGAAAAAAACATTGCCCTCCGCGTCTGCCCCGGGACCGGTATCCCCCGCCCAAATTCCACTGTCGCCGGTATCGGGGGAGGTGCTAAAAACCGCCACCTGCGCCAGGGTGTGCGCATCGTAGGCGATCACCCAGCCGTGGTACGGGCCGGCGTCACACGACGAAGCCCAGGTGAGGTAGACGTTACCATTGACCAGCAACAGCGAACTGCGAGGATTCTCGCGCAGCGGGTCGAACTCAAGCTGCCCATTGGAACTGCCGTCCCCCTGGCCTTTGATGGACGCCTGAATCTCCACGGGCCCGCCGAACTTCTCTGCCCCGGTCGTCACCGCAAGGGCATGCAAACGCTGCACGTGCCGCTTGCTGAAAGTACCAGTCCTTTCCTTCGTTCGAGCAAGAACATAAAGCGTGCCGCTCTGGAGGTCGATGACGGGCGTGGAAGTAATGCCAATCTCCGGCGAAATGAAGGGGCACCCGACGTCGCCTACAGGGACAGGCGTGACACCTTTTTTCGCATCCAGAAAATTGACCTTCCAGAGCGGGTCCTGCGAGCTGCCGTCGGCGTCGAAGGCATAAACGCTATCGTGTTCGGTGGCGACGAAAACCACGTTGTGCCTGCCCTTGCCCGGTATCTTGAGGGCAGGAAGGTACAGCGGCTGGGCGTAAATGGCGCCGTCGACACGGAGCGAAAACAGCTTGCCAAATTGACTGGGGTTGACGTTTTGCGGGGTCAGCAAGGTCTCGTTCAGGTTGCAACCTGTACGCGAGTTGTCGTATTGGGAAGTTGGGACTTGCGCGCGGGCCGGCTTCATCAAATCGCCTGCCACCAGCAACAGGATAGCACTCAGGAGGAGCCGCTGAAGCGCATGTGGACAGCTGGCAGAATCCATTATTGTCTCCCGTGTTGAGGTCCCCCGCTCATGCCCCTAGTCTAAATATAACACAGGCCCCGCAATCGAATCCAAAGATGACAGGGCCGATCACTTCAGCGGTTTGTCGAAGATACATCCACGTGGCCGCCCGCCGCGGACAATAGCTGGCGACGTGCGGAGAAGGCAAGAGTTGAACGACGTGGCCCCAAACTATGGCGTCACTCGCGATCTTTCCCAGGGAGTGTCGCGCCACCACAAACTTCCTCGAAGGGGACTTGAGAGAGAAGGTCGGGGCTTCAGCCTCAGAAGGTCATTCGCGCGCTGAACTGGGCTTCGCGGCCGGGGTGCATGGCCATGGTGATGGTTCCAAACTGGGGCTCGTTCACGAAGCGATTGGGAGTCCCGTAGTTGGTGTGGTTTAACGCATTGAACGCTTCGGCGCGGATCTGCAGGCGCAGTGATTCGAGCAGGTGAAACTCGCGCGTCAAGGCAACATCCGCAATTTGCATTCCTGGCCCTTCCACGGTATTGCGCCCCACGTTTCCGAAGGTGTAAGCGGGCGGGGCGGCGAAGGCGGCGGTGTTGAACCACTCATTCGAGGTGTGGGTGCCCGAGGTAAACACCGGCTGATCCGTATAATTGGCGCGTATGGGATTCTCGCCCAGTGTGGTGCCGGCATTCGCCGTGTCGCCATACACCGAAATGGTGAAAGGCATTCCTGTCTGCGCCTGATAGACCGTGGCCAGCTCCCAGTGGGAGGTCAGGCGGCTCATCCAACCCTCCTGCTTGAGCTCGGGCACATGGTAGACAAAGGTGCCGACATAGCGCAGGCGAACATCGCAGGCCAGCCCTTTCTCGGCATCGAGGTCGGAATCATTTTGCGGGATGGCGGATTCATCCATGGGGGAGCGAAAGTCCGGCGCGTTGGTAATGCTCTTGGCCCAGGTGACGTTGGTAAGAAAAGTGAGCCCGTGGGAGAAGCGGCGGCGAACATCGACCCAGCCCGCGTTGTACCAACTGCGCGCGGAGTTTTCAAGCAGATTGATGGTGGAGACGGGCTGAACCAGGCTGGCGACGGTGAGACCGCTGGGAATAACGTTTCCGGCGGGAATGACCGTTCCGGGTAGAAAGCTGATGGCTTTGAACGGCCTGCGAGGCTGGAGGAGCCCCGGCCCGGGGGGCGGGTTGTTGATCAGGTGCGCGCGCTGAAGGTGGTATCCGTCGTCGCCCTGGTAACCAATCTCCACCACGGTATTGGGTGAAATCGATTTCTGGAGTGAATAGCTCCATTGCTCGATGTATTGCGACGAGCTGTGCGGATCAAAGGCGGTGAAGCTGGTCACGGTCGAGCCCAGAACGGGAGGGGCAAAGTTGAATCCCGTCAGGCTGGGAGTGTAATTGTCACTCTGCTGGGTTTGCGGGAAGACAAACGGCACGTTGTGACGCTGATTACACCAAGTGTTCATATCCACGGGAGTGAAGAAAATGCCGTAACTGGCGCGCATGACGAAGGGAAACTTTCCTTGGAAGGCATGGGTTAAGCCCACGCGCGGCGCGAAGTCGAGCTTCTGGGTGTAGAGCAACCCGGCAGGCGTGCCCTGCTGGCCTCCGATGAAAATATAAGGGACACCATTCTCCCAGGTCAGGTTGCTGCCGCGTTTATTGGCCTGGATATCGGTGAGCGGGCTCATATACTCGTAGCGGACGCCCACGTTCAGGGTGGTATTCCCCGTGACGCGCCAGTTGTCTTGCACGAAGCCGTCGCCATACCACTGGCGCAGATTCATTTCAGGAATGCCGGCCTGCCGCTGCTTGACGACGGGCAGGCCCAGCAGGAGGCTTGCCAGCGCGGCGCCCGAGCCGTCGTTGGTAGCCGTCTCGGTGGTGAAACCATTGGTGAACTGGTAGTAGCCGCGGTTTTGGAAGAAACCCCACATGGGCCAGTCGTAATCCCGGAAGTCGCCACCCACCTTGAGGGAGTGCCGCCCCCATTGCTTGTTCCAGATCTCACCCACTTGCAGGACGGTGTCCCAATCGTGTACCGGCGTCGCGGCATAGGAATCGCCAAGGGCGTTGTAACCCTGAACCGTTACGTAAGGCATACCCCAGGCGCCCTGCCCGCCGAATCCCACTCCCTGAATGCCCAGTTGGGTGACGTAATCGGTGGTGAAGTTGTCTTGGGAGTAACGGTGCATGGAAAGGCGCGACATCCCCAGCCAGAACACGTTCACCGACGTGGACGAGATGAGGTGGGTGTACTGAAGGGTCAGGTTTTGCGCCAGGTTATTGTCAAAGGATCCAAAGCCGGGTAGATTCTCCGGAGTAAAATCCCGCTCAGCAAGGAAAGAATAGCGCCCCAGAAGCGCGTCGCCATGGGGCAAATTCTGGTCGAGACGAAGCGTTCCCTGATTGGAAAAATTGCGGTTGGTGCGCAGGTCCAGGTAGTTGTTGGAGTCCGGCCCCGTGCCCACGCCTGGCGTCATCGAACCCATGCCCCCCATCCCCATCATGCTGCCTCCGACAATATTGGGAAGCGGCACCTGAGCCAGCTCACCCAAAGCGACGGAACTGATTCGGCCGCTGGGGATCGCATCATTCGGGAAGGGGTTGCGGAGGACGGCGGGATTGGAAGGACTGGTGGGAAGCGACGGGTTGTAATTGGGATTCGCACGCGAGGTGGAGGGATCGTAAATGGTCACGCCGCTCATACTGAAATCGCCCATCTGCTCCATCGCGGTGGGAACTGTCTCAATTTTTGCGAGGCCGTTGCTTAAGCGGAAGCCCTCCCAGTTGGCGAAAAAGAACGTGGAATTCTTGCGGATCGGGCCACCCACGGAAGCGCCGAATTCATTCTGGGCAAGATGAGGGATGTTGCTGGGGTCCGTGAACGTGCGCGCGTCAAAAGTATTGCTGCGGACAAACTCATAGATGTCCGCGTGCAGTTGATTGCCGCCGGACTTGGTCACAATATTCACCTGGGCGCCGCCCGCGCCGCCGAATTCCGCCGAGTAACTTCCCGTCTGCACCTTGAACTCGCGGATGGCATCGGGCGAGGGGCTGTAGGAGAGCGTGTTGAACGTGGGGTCGGTATCCGTCGAGCCATCCAGCAGGAAGTAATTGGCATTAGGCCGGCCCCCACCGACGCTCAAGGCCGAGTTCTGGTTGGGCCGCCAGTAGAGCGGATTGTTATTCCCCATTTGCGCTCCAAATCCGTCGTGAGCGGCCGGAGCCAGCAGCGCCAAGTCAAGCACATGCCCGCCATTGAGCGGCAGTTCCTTGGTCAGGGTGGGTTCGATGACTTCACCCAGGCTGGCATCCGCGGTGCGCAGCATCTCCGCCGCGCCCTCCACCTGGACATCCTGCTTCAGCGGGCCGACCTGCATCACGAGGTCGAGGCGAAGATACTGGTTCACTTCCAAAGTCAGCGTCCGCACCGGCAAGTCAAAGCCCTGCAAGACGGCGGAGAGCTGGTATTGCCCCGGGTTAATTCTAGCTCGCTTTCAAGATGAGACTAAAAATGATACAATCGCGGCATGTCAAGACCACGACACATCGATTGGAAACTCGTCTCGAAAGCGCGAGCCGTCGTTGCCGAAACCACCGAT
>JBEKLF010000434.1:0-5588 GCA_050010335.1 Terriglobia bacterium | reverse complement strand
TCAGCCTCTAAAACAGCGAGAGAGTCAGGCATCGGAGCCTCCTTTCTGAGCATCTATATACGCTCAGAAAGATAGCACAAAAAAAGAAAATTCACCGCTCCTAACTTCCATGTCGCGCACCCCCACCGGGAGCTCACGTTGACGTGGGGGTAACATAGAAGTACAGTTATTGCTTTCTCTCACGGCGAGGCAATTGCGAGAAGGCCGCGCTGGAACATCGCCGCGAGCCCGGAGAGGTTCATAACCAGGAGAAGCCAGGTCATGGAATTCTTTGCAGTCATTACGGCGAGAAGCCGCAGCCCCCTCCGGCCCACGGCCCGGGGGTGGCGCGCGGGCGCGCTGCTTGCGAGCCTTCTGATGTTGGCGGGTTGCGCATCCAAGGCGGCGAAATCAGCAGGCATGCAGATGGAGTTTCGCGTTCCGGTTACGGTCGCGAAGGCCAGGGTGAAAAACGTTCCGGTGCAAGTGGAAGCCATCGGCAACGTGGAAGCCTATTCCAATGTTTCGGTGCGCACCCAGATGGCCGGTGAAATCGAGCGCGCCTATTTTACCCAGGGCCAGGACGTCAAGAAGGGCCAACTGCTCTTCACCCTCGACCCCCGCCCCTTCCAGACGACTCTAAACCAACTTAACGCCACCCTGGCGCGCGATCAGGCGCAACTGGCCAATGCCCAAGCCCAAGCCGAGCGCAATGAAAGGCTTTTTCAGGCGGGCATTGTTTCCAAAGACCAGTACGACACCTACCGGACCACCGCGCAAGCCCAGGAAGCCACCGTGCGCGCCGGCCAGGCCGCCATCGAAAACGCTAAAGTAAACCTGAGCTACTGCTCCATTTATTCCCCCATTGACGGCCGCACGGGGGCCTATCAAGTTTATCCCGGCAATATCGCCAAAGTGAATGATACGGTCCTCGTGGTGATCAATCAGGTGCACCCCATCTATGTGACTTTCGCGGTGCCGGAGCAGTACTTGCCGGACGTGAGAGAACATCAGGCGCGGGGCCCGCTCGTGGTCGAGGCGCATATTCCCAACTATCCCCGGCCGCCAGCCTTGGGTCAGCTCACGTTTATTGACAACGCCGTGGACATCCCCACGGGCACCATCAAAATGCGCGCCACGTTTCAGAACTCCGACAATCGTCTCTGGCCGGGACAATTCATTAATGTCGTCATGCGGCTGAGCGTGCAGCATAATGCCACTGTGGTGCCGTCTCAGGCCGTGCAGACAGGCCAAACGGGCAAGTACGTATTCGTCGTGAAGCCGGATTTTACCGCCGATTTCCGGCCCGTGTCCGCGGGCGAAACCGTGGAAGGCGAAACAGTGATTAATAAGGGCGTCGCCCCCGGCGATACCGTGGTGACCGACGGCCAGTTGCTTTTGGCGCCGGGGTCAAAGGTTGAAATTAAGAAAGGGAGCTAAGAAGGACAAGTCAAAAGGCAAAGTTGGACCGCCAGTCGTGATGGGGTCTTCACTTTTGCCTTTTGCGCTTTGCCTTTTGCCTTTTGACTTGGTTTTCTTCGGGGTAGGGAATTATGAATCTCGCGGAAATCTTCATCCGCCGGCCCATCATGACCACGCTCACGATGATGGCCATTCTGGTTTTTGGCATCATTGCCTACCGGGCACTGCCGGTCAGCAATCTGCCCAATGTCGATTATCCCACCATTCAGGTGAGCGCCTCCCTGCCGGGCGCGAGCCCGGAGACCATGGCCGCTGCCGTAGCCACCCCGCTGGAGCGCGAGTTCTCCACCATTGCCGGTATTGAGTCCATGAATTCCACGAGCACGCAGGGTGGCACACAAATCACCATGCAGTTCAGCATGAGCCGCAATATTGATGCCGCGTCACAGGATGTGCAGGCCGCCATCGCGCGCTCGCAGGGCAGACTTCCGGCTGACATGCCGGCTCCGCCCTCCTACGAAAAGGTGAACCCGGCGGACACGCCGGTGCTTTACATGGCGGTCTACTCCGACACTCTTGCCTCCTCCACCGTCGATGACTACGCGGACACGCTCATGGCGCAACGCATTTCCATGATCGCCGGTGTGGCCCAGGTGCAGTTGTATGGAGCGCAGAAATACGCGGTGCGGGTGCAGCTTGATCCCCAGGCGCTGGCCACGCGCGGCATCGGAATTGACGAGGTGACGGACGCCATCAAGAATGCCAACGTCAACCTGCCTACGGGAACTCTTTTCGGCACGCACAAGTCTTTTGTGGTGCAGGCCAACGGCCAACTCCAGAACGCCGCTGCTTACCGGCCGCTTATCGTCGCTTATCGCAATGGCGCGCCGGTGCGTTTGGAAGCGCTGGGCCAGGTCATCGACAGCGTGCAGAACACCAAGGTGGTGACTTGGTACAATGGGGTCAACTCCATGGTGCTGGCCATCGAGCGCCAACCCGGCACCAACACCATTGAGGTGGTGGACAACATCCGGCGCTTGCTGCCGACCTTTCGCAAAGAGATTCCGCAGTCCATCCATCTGGAGACGCTTTACGACAGCTCGATTGCCATTCGCGAATCCGTAGACGACGTCAAGTTCACGCTCTACCTGACGCTGGCGCTGGTGGTGCTGGTGATCTTCCTGTTTTTGCGCAACGTGTCGGCCACGGTCATCCCCAGCCTGGCCCTGCCCATGTCGATTGTGGGTACGTTCTCGGTGATGTACCTGCTGGGTTACACGGTCGACACCCTCTCGCTGATGGCGCTGGTGCTGGCGGTGGGGTTTGTCGTGGACGACGCCATTGTGATGCTGGAAAACATTGTGCGCCACCTGGAAATGGGCGAGAGCGTTCTGGAAGCGTCGCTCAATGGGTCCAAGGAAATCAGCTTCACCATTCTCTCGATGACGCTTTCGCTCGCCGCGGTCTTCATCCCCGTGCTTTTCATGGGAGGTATTCTGGGCCGGTTGCTGCATGAATTCTCCGTGACCATCATGTCGGCGGTGCTGGTGTCGGGTGTGGTCTCGCTCACGCTCACGCCCATGCTGTGCAGCCGCTTCCTGCGCCATGCCAAGCCGGAAGAACACGGCTTTCTGTTCAACCTTTTCGAGCGCGGCCACGAGGGCATGCTGAAAGTCTACGATTGGAGCTTGCAGAGGGTCCTGCGGCACCGGTTCGTCACCTTTGTTTTCTCCCTGGCCATAATGGGCGTCACCCTTTGGCTCTTCATCCGCATCCCCAAGGGATTCCTTCCCAGCGAAGACGGTGGCTTTATCTTCGGCGTCACCATGGCGCAGCAGGGCATTTCCTTTGATTCCATGAAGGAACACCAGGAGGCCCTCACCCACCTCGTGGTGGCAGACCACAACGTGGAAAACATCATGTCTTTCGCGGGTGCGGGCGGGCCAGGGGGTGGCGGGAACTCCGGCGCCTTTTTCGTCGACCTGAAGGATCGCCCCAGCGGCCGAGCGCAGATGGTGAACTGGTTCAAGGACCGGCTGCAGATTGCCTACCCGCACGACCCGAAATATCGCTACATCGATACCGATCAGTTTTTGCAAGAACTGCGCCCCCGGCTTTTCGCGGTTCCCGGCATCATGGCCTTCTTGCAGAACCCACCCCCGATTCAAATCGGCGGCTACCTGACCAAGAGCCAGTACCAGTTCACCCTTCAGGGGCCGGATACCAAAGAGCTTTACCGCGAAGCCCTGAAGCTGGAAGGCGAGTTGAGCACGGTGCCGGGGCTTCAGGATGTGAACACCGACCTCCAGGTCAGCAACCCACAGGTGAATGTGGAAATCGACCGCGACAGGGCCAATACCCTGGGGGTGAGTGCCTTCCAGGTGGAAAACGCTTTGGAAACAGCTTACAGCTCGCGTCAGATTTCAACCATTCTTACTCCCAACAATGAATATTGGGTGATGGCCGAGCTGCTCCCGAAATACCAGATGGACCCGCAGGCGCTCTCTCTGCTCTACCTCCACTCGAGCAGCGGGCAACTGGTGCCGCTCAGCGCGGTTTCAAAGCTCACGCAAACACTTGGCCCCCTGGTGGTCAACCACGCTGGGCAGTTGCCGTCCGTCACCGTGTCGTTCAACTTAAAGCCTGGCACGGCGCTCGGCGATGCCGTCGATCGTGTTGAGCAGATCGCCCGGCAAACCCTGCCCTCGGACCTCAGCGCCAACTTCACAGGCTCCGCCCAGCAGTTCCAATCCTCCCTGGTCGGCATGAGCGTTCTGCTGATCATTACCATCCTGGTGATCTACATCGTGCTGGGGATTCTGTATGAGAGCTTCATTCACCCCCTCACGATTCTCTCCGGCCTGCCTTCCGCGGCGTTGGGAGCCCTGCTCACGCTGATGTACTTTGGGTATGACCTTGACCTTTACGGTTTTGTCGGAATCATTATGCTGGTGGGTATCGTCAAGAAGAACGCCATCATGATGATCGACTTTGCCCTAGATGCGGAACGAAACGCCGGCAAGACCACGCAAGAAGCCATTTACTCCGGAGCCCTGGTGCGCTTCCGGCCCATCATGATGACCACCATGGCGGCCCTAATGGGAACCCTGCCCATCGCGCTGGGCTTTGGCGCCGGCGCGGAGTCGCGCCGCCCCCTGGGACTGTGCGTCGTGGGCGGGTTGGTCTTTTCCCAGCTCATCACCCTCTACATCACTCCGGTTTATTACACATACCTCGACTCGTTCCAGAAATGGCTGCAAAAGCTCTTCGGCCGCAAGGAAACACTTGCCCTAGACCGCGAGCAGGTAGGGAACAGAACGTAAGGCGAGCAGAACAGGTGTCAGGTGCCAGGTGTCAGGTGTCAGCAGAAACCCCTACGCCTGATGGCGGTTCCCGCCATCTGATACCTGACACCCGACACCTGACACCTTCTTTACTCCGCACCCTCTCCGCCTAGCCGCTGTTCTCGAACAACTCCCTTTATTTTCATCTACATCGTGGGGTCTGAAGTTTAACCCATTCCTTTTCAACAACATCACAGGGTAAGCACAGAACGATGCCCACGGTTCCCAGTGTTTTCAATAACATTCAGGCTTCGCTCGTTAATTTCGTAAGCGATTTTTTCGGCGACCCGCGCAACCGCTAATACGCTTAGTTTCAATGGCATATACTTTCGTAACATTTTCGCCTTATCACCGTAAGCCCCTGTACTTTCTAGTATATCGTGGGTTACAATGGCGTTTTGCGGTGCTGAAATTTGTTCCGCACGTTCCGCCCCTTGTGGCATGGCCCCCCTTGGCCATGACTCCTTCACGGGCAGGATGCCCGTGGCACTTCGCTCGTGGCCATCCTGGCCATGACCGATTGCGGGCGAGCCACTCGCGCAGCGTCCCCGACTGTTCATAGGCAAGGTGCCCGTGCGAAATAACCACCAAACCCTAGCCATTGACCACTGCTCTTTGCCGCCGAATATCGTGCTTTGCGGCGCATTTTCATGCAAAAAAACGCGTTTCGTCGCTGGACATTCTGTCGTACGACCTTGTGTTATCATAGATATAGTCGGACCAACCTGCATATTGTCGCGGTAGGGATACCGGTTACCCAGTACCCCCCGCACGGACCCGTACGGGCGCTCGTTAGCGCATACGGCTCTTAACTCGCATGCTGGGCGGCGAACCGCAGAGCGG
>JBEKLF010000433.1:0-5590 GCA_050010335.1 Terriglobia bacterium | reverse complement strand
AGCTAAATGTTTAGTACAGTTCGTCACTATTTTCCGATCATGGAAAGGGCCCGCTCAAAATAAAAGCCTTACCTTTCGGAACGGGCGAAAATTAGGCCTATGAGTGGCGAAGTTGGGCTAAAGCCTTTCCTTGCAGTCGGTGGACAACGGGGATGCGGTTATTTTGGACAGCAGTGAAAGGATGACGCCCGCTACGCAGGCTTTGAGGGGCTTCACGCCATTAGATTAATGCTTATGCCCCTGGTGGGCGCCCATACGGAGGGCAGGCACGAGGCCGGCCCCCACGTCTCAAAATCATAGCGAGGGCAAATGTGCGCATGCTAAACTCCCATTCATCGTAAAGGAGGAGGACCGGACCGTTGAGCCCACCCCCATCACCACCCATAAGAACGCATTGCGCACAGTGTGCTGGCCCTATCAATCCGGAAGAGACAGTCCATATCTGCATTTATGGTTGCGGAACAGTGCATATGTCATATGTCGACGCCCATTCCGCTAAGCACGCCCATCCACTAGGAACGCATTGCGCACATTGCTGCGGCCCCATTGACCCTGAAGAGACGGTTCAGGTCTGCACTTATTGTTGCGGAACACTGCATATGTTGTGCGTCACCCCCCATTACGCTAAGCACAATCCTCCACAATCTTCCGGGTTGTGCTAACGCCCTTCCCACCGAACTCCACCTGGTGACCCTGAGGTCGCAACGGCCAGCTAGGCTTGGAAATTGACCGTTCGTCACCATAGGAAAAGGCACGGTCACGAGAATTCTGCAAGAGCAGATAGAATTCGCTACAATGGAGGCGCGGAGTATGAGCGCGGCGCCCGCGAAGCGGTACCCGGTGCTCGAGGGTACATGAAGTTTGAGCTTGTTAGCCACATAGCAAATGTGGAAGTTATCGCGGCGGGTCCAGGTATCCGGGTTCGCTCGTACCTTCGCAAGGCCTATGGTCGTGGTCGGTGGCGAAAGATGAAAGGGACGGCGACTATCCGACTCGCGAATGGCGCTCTACGCGCCGTGGAGTTACACTGGTATGAGGCGCATGGGATCGGCCAACGGGACATGAAAATCAAGCGTTACTTGGACGAATTATGAAAAGGAAACCGTTCGCTCTGTGCATCGACAATACCGACTATCAGGCGTCGCTGATACTTGGCAAGGTTTATCGTGTTCTTCCCGATCCGGTGGCGGCCAAGGATGATCTGGTGCGGATTGTGGACGAGAGCGGCGAGGATTACCTCTACCACAAAGACTATTTCTTGTTTGTGGACTTTCCCCCCAGCGTGACGAAAAAGATTCTCGCCTTGCAGTATGTCGCCTGATGCCCGCCGCACGCAACATATCAATAGTGGCCGAGCACATTTGTCCGCAAGGCCTTGCGCTCGCTGTAGGGGGAAGGCTTGCCGCCCCTTGTTTCCCCATTCACTATGGGGAACGCCGGGTAGGGCAAGCCCTACCCTACATTTCGTGATTGCACCACCGATTCGACCTGCGCTTGAGTCCTTGAGTGGACCCGCAGATGTTGAAAAACAGCCCTGCGCCCGCCTGCGAGACGGTTTGACTCATATGCATATAAAGTGCATACTCATGCATATGAGAACCACACTTATCATCGATCAAAATCTGCTGGAGCACGCTCGTCAATTGACCGGTATACGGAAAAAGACGGAATTGGTGCGGGCGGGGTTAGAGGCTTTGATTGCGCGCGAAGCTGCTCGGCGACTGGCCGCGCTCGGCGGGGCCGAGCCCGGGTTGCGCTCTGTGCCGAGGCGGCGGTCCGGGGCGAAGCGATGATTCTTGTTGATACTTCGGTTTGGATCGACCACTTCCGTGCTGGTGGTTCGAAGCTGGGCGATTTACTCCGCCAAACCCTGGTTATGGTCCATCCGTTCGTGGTAGGTGAATTGGCGTGTGGCAATTTGAATGCCCGCGCGCGCATTCTGGGCGATCTCGAAGCGCTCCCCTCCGCCGTTTCCGCAACCCACGAGGAAGTCATACGACTGGTTGAAGCCCGGAAGCTTTGGGGCCTCGGCATCGGCTGGATCGATGTGCACCTGCTGGCTTCCGCGCTCCTTTCGAACTGCCAGTTATGGACACTGGATGGAAAACTGGTTCAGGCAGCAGCCGTGGCAGGAGTCAAGCTCTATCACCCCGCCTGATGATCGAATTGCGCAAGGTGTAGGGGGGCGGCTTGCCGTCCCCTGGTTCCGCATCCACCATGCGGAACGCCGGGTAGGGCAAGCCCCACGCCTACACCTCGTAATTGCCTTCACCCGTTCGAAGGGCGCCTGAGGTTGTGCGACCCGGAGGTGGGCACGGCCAATTCGTCTTGGGAATTGAACGTGGGTTCGTCAGAGACGGAAAAGCCCTCGCGAGCAGAGACTGCGGATGGCGCATACATTGCTTTACGTTGATGGGCTCGAACGTGCAAGACCCTAATTAGGTGAGCTATCCGCGGCGCAGGTATCGTTTGACGCAATCATCAATGGCGATGCATACGCCACCCCGCGTTTCATCTTCCCAGGTACCGGTTCCGCCCCTGGACCAGGGCGGAGATTTTGCGGTCGGCAACGGAGCGTTTGAGCATCCAAAAGCCGCAGTCGGGGTGGACCCAACCTACGCGTCCGGGGCCCAGCACTTTCTCCGCGGTTTCGATGCGTCGACCAATCTCGTCGGCGGTTTCTATGGCATTGATCTTGACGTCCACCACGCCGATTCCCATTTTGATGCGAGGATGGACATCGCTGAGCGCGTGCAGGTCGTCCGCGGGCCGGTGGGCGAGTTCGAGGACCAAATGGTCAGCGTGCAGCGCGTTGAAGAACTCGAGGAGCGAAGCCCAGTGGCCCTTGCGGATGGTCTGCCCACCGTAGTTGCCGAAGCAAAGGTGGACGGCGCGCTGGCCCTGGAAGCGGTCGAGAATGACGTTGATGGCCTGGGCGGCCAAAGCGCTGTCCTGGGGAAATTCCACCAGGCTGGCTTCATCCACCTGGAGGCAAGAGCAGGGAAGTCCCGCCACCTGCTCGGCCAGGACGTGGGCAATCGCCAGGGTCAGGGTGGAGAAATCGCGATAGTGCTCATCCAACACCAGCCGGGCAAGCATGTAGGGGCTGGTGACGGTGAACTTAAAGGGTCCGCCCGCCACCTCCGCGGCGGTGGCACAGTCGGCCATAAGATTAAGGGCGCCGCCGCCCAGCTCGCCCGTAACTTTTGCGGCGGGCTGGTTACGCCAGCCCACGCCCCGCATGCGGAAATAGGCGTCGCAATCGGCTCGACCTAAGCGCGCTTGCATCCCCGCCATGAGCTGTACGAAATATTCGATCATGCCGTTGGTGTCGGGGTGGTTGATATCGAAGCGGTAGAGTTCGCCGTCGGTCGGCAGGTCGATCCCCGCTTGGCGCTGGATGTCAAAGACCACGCGGGTGGCATCGAGGCGCGCCTGGCGGCTGGGCGCAGCGGTCAGCCAATCCGGCACCGGGTAAGACCCCACGGTCGTAGTTTGAATGGTTGCGGGTTTGTTGTTGTCCATAGTTTTGGTGATGGCGGGGTAAACCCGCGGCTACATCCAATGGCGGGGTAGACCCGCCGCTACACCTTCTGGCGGCGTAATGCCGCCCCTCCATAGACCGTTTTTCCCCGCTATGCCGTGGCGATCTGCGCGGCTTCTTCCAGCCCCATTTCCTTGATGGAGATTTCCCGCATTTTATATTTCTGAGTTTTGCCGTTGATGGTGATGGGGAAGGCATCGACGAACTTCACGTAGCGGGGAATCTTGAAGTGGGCGATGCGGCCTTTGCAGAACTCGCGAATGGCCTCGGTGCTGGAGGTCGAGCCGGGCTTAAGCTTGACCCAGGCCATCACCTGCTCGCCGTATTTGCGGTCGGGGATGCCGATCACCTGCACCTCGCTGATGGCGGGGTGGGTATAGAGAAACTCTTCGATGTCGCGCGGATAGATGTTCTCGCCGCCGCGGATGATCAGATCCTTGGAGCGCCCGGTGATCTTGAAATAATCGTTGTCGTTCATGGTCGCGAGGTCGCCGGAGTGCAGCCAGCCGTCGGCGTCGAGGGTTTGGCGGGTAGCCTCAGGATTCTGGTAATAGCCTTTCATGACGGCATACCCGCGTGCGCACAGCTCGCCCGGGGTACCGCGCGGAACAATGCGCCCCGTGCGCGTATGGACAATCTTGATTTCGGTGTGCGCCATGGGCTTGCCCACGGTGGTCACGCGCAACTCCAGCGGGTCGTCGGGAGTGGTTTGGGTAATGCCGGGGGAGGTTTCGGTGAGGCCGTAGACGATGGTCAGCTCCGAGCAATGCATTTCGTCCACCACGCGGCGCATGATGTTGATGGGGCAAGGCGAGCCCGCCATGATGCCCGTCCGCAATGAAGTGAGATCGAACTCGCGAAAACGTGGGTGCTCGAGCTCGGCGATGAACATGGTGGGCACGCCATGCACGGCCGTGCACCGCTCTTCGGAAATGGCCTGGAGCGTGGCCAGCGCGTCAAAGTAATGCGCCGGAATCACCATGGCCGCGCCGTGCGCCACGCACACCATGTTGCCGAGTATCATGCCGAAGCAGTGATAGAAGGGCACGGGGATGCAGAGCTTATCCCGGTCCGAGAACCGCATGCCCTGGCCAATCAGCAGGCCGTTGTTCACAATGTTGTGATGGCTCAGCAGCGCGCCTTTGGGGATCCCGGTGGTGCCCGAGGTGTACTGAATGTTGATGGGGTCGTCAAATTCCAGCGTGGCGGCGCGGGCCGCGAGCGCTTCGGCGGGAAGGTTGTCGCCCATTTGCAGCAGGTCGTTCCAGGGCAACATGCTGGAGGGGGCGGGTGAGTCTCCAATGAAAATCAGGTTGCGCAGGTGTGGCAGCTTGTCCGATTGCAGCGACCCCGGCACGCTGTGGGCGGCTTCCGGGCAGATTTCGAAAAGGACGGAACGGTAGTCACTCTTGCGGAAGCCTTGCGTCATCAGGAGGGTTGAGCATCCGGATTGCTGAAGGGCGTGCTCGAACTCCACCGTGCCGTAAGCGGGGTTGAGGTTCACCAGGATAGCGCCGATTTTTGCCACCGCGAACTGCGTAATCACCCACTCGGCGTAATTGGTGGACCAGATTCCCACCCGCTCGCCCTTCTGGATGCCCAAACGCAGAAGTCCCCTCGCAGCGCGCTCGACCTCGCGCAGGAATTCCTGATATGTGTAACGCTTATTCTGGTGGCGAACGATCAGGGCAGGGTTCTGGGGAAAGCGGGCAGCGGTGCGGTCCAAAAGCTCACCGACGGTAAGGCCCGACAGCGGCGAAGTGCCCAAGCCCTGGCCGTAACTCAGATTTCCCACCTCGTGTTGTCCATCGCTCATTCAAACCCCCGTGGTGGATCCAGCCGCCGGATAGCGTCACCCTGGAGCCCGCGCTCAAATCGCGGTAGTATCCGAGGCAGCGGGGGGAGAAGTCAAGAACTATACACGCAACCCCAATCCGTCGATAGCGGCATTGGGAGCCAAGCGGAGTTCGGTGCAATCGGAAAAGTGATGCTCGCGTGGTCCTGGGCGTGGGGCGAAGGAGAAGCGCTTCGCGGGCCGACACCTTC
>JBEKLF010000432.1:0-5603 GCA_050010335.1 Terriglobia bacterium | reverse complement strand
CCCGCGCCAAGCCATCAATCCCGTTGCGGAAATCCACCGCTTCCACCGCCACCAGGATGCGGGTCTGCGGGGCGACCTGGATCATGCCTCGCCGCTCCACAACGCCCGGCTCAGGGCGACCAACTGTGCGGTGGCGACACCTTTGAGCTCGATGCGCATCCGGCCCCGCGGCCCTTCCAACTCCACCACGGCTCCCGGAAAACTACCGGGAGGCGGTGCCATCAGCTCCACAAACGTCGGTGGCGCCGTGCGCCGTGCGCGGCGCGGGGCGTCTGCCGGGGCCTTCGCCACGCCCTTCTTCACTGCCGGCATCGCAACTTCCGCTCGCTGCTTGAGCTTGCCATACTCCAAATGCAGAGCTTTCGCGGTGGGATTAATCCCATGCGCGCGGGCCAGTTCGGCCGCCGCCGAGTTGTGGTGTCTGCATAGCCAGTTTTCCAAGTCATTTGGGTTGGGGGCAGGCGGCCGAAAACCGGGTAACCAGGTCCAGTCCAGGGCTGCCCGCCCGGGTTAACGTTTGAGGGGACTATCGTTTGTCCTAGCGAATGCCGCTCGTGCCGTTCGTGATCCAGAACTCGATCAAACGCGTCACGCCCGACACGGCAAGCAAGGCCCCGGCCGCGAATAGCCAGCGCCCGTACCCCCGTCCCGTGAGCCAGGAAACGATGGCGCCTACCACGGCGCCACCGGCTCCTACCGGTGCGATGACGTTGCCGATCCAGTTGATGAAGTTCAGGAACGCTCCTTCCGGCTGCGCTCCCGTCTGACCCTGGGCCGCGACGTTGGTCTGCGGGGATGCGCCCAGGTTTTGGCCTAACGCATAGTTCCCGAGGAGAAGTAACGCTATCCCCGCCACTGCCAGGGGCCGCCTCCAGCCCGCGACCCGCTGAGCCCTGCTGGTCATGGATTCCTCCTTTCTGGCTGGGCCGCGTGCTGATTTCCCGGCCCAGCCACGGATGTTTTGCAATGAAGAATATTTTCTGTCAAACGGCTGCACAGCTTGGGACAGGGGGATCGACGGGAAAAAAGATGGGCTGAGGACTCTTTTGTCTAACGATGGGACCGACGTATTTTTATTGCGGAGGTCCCGGTCGCGTGATGGCTCTGGGGCAACAGCGGCCCCTCTATGCAGGGCGGATTTTCGAGCCTGGATTGGGTCTGACGTAGCTAAAAACGCCATGTGTGCGAAAAAAACGGTATGGAAAACAAATGGTTCCCCCCCAGGGCCAGTTACGGCCCGTTTCGAGGGAACCAGCTAATGGCGGGGAGCTTTGAGGTGGGTAGGTCGAGGTGGGAATCTGTTCTTTCGCCCTATTGCTGCGGGTTGTCATCGGGCGCGGTTTTTTCGCTCGGTTCCTGCGGGTAGAGCTGGCTGAGCTCCTGCCTTAATTGCAACAGTTGCCGCAGTTCTTGTAGATTGGGGACAGCTTGACCGTCACCCGCAAAGCCCGAGGCAGAGCTCGCGCGCCGAGTGGTTGCTGTCTGGGCAGAGGAATTGGAAGTCTGCTGGACAACGATATAGAACCGCGTGTTCCCGGGCACGGTCACCATGATGTTCTGGTTGAAGGCAACCCCGTTCATCTCATTCTGCCCGGCAATGGCCACCATGTCGGCAAGGCGTTCTCTCAAGAGCGCACTGTCCGAAATCGGCCCGCTCAAGTTGTTTCCGCCCACAAGGTATGCCGCGATGGTTCCCATTCCGGTCAGGGTCTGCACCAGAAAACCCGCACCGCGTCTTTTGCCTGAAACGAGGCCTCTAACCGGCGCAAAGTCCAACCCCATTGAGGTTCCCTCCATCTTCCCAGTCGTCCCATCCGGAAGCTCGATTCTGTCAAAGCGTAGCGAGACGTAGCCGCTGGAATTGGCCTGTTCGAGCTTCCCCAGGGCTTTTGATCCCGCCGGCACGATGATTTCCCCGTCCTGCTCGTAGTTGTATTCGATCGCGGCAATGACAGGAGCTGCGACTGCTGTGCTCGCCGGCGATTCGAGTCGCGCAACTAGGCGCGTCCCGGCGGGCAGCATAGAATCCAGGGATACTCCCTCCGAACCCAAAGCGGTATTTACAACCCCGCTGTCTCGACCTGCTAAGCTGCCCGCCACGTTGGGAATGGTAGTGCTTTCGCTGCTCACGAAAACGAGCGATGGTTTTTTCAGGTCGCTTTCGGAATCCGAAGAGGCAAGCGATCGGGGCGGGACCGTGACCGGGCTCAGTTCTGTGCCCTGCCCGGCATTGGCATATCTCTCCCGCAATTCTGGATCAGAAAAGTCGATTTGGCCGAGTACGTATTCCTGACTGTGGGGGTTTTTCGTACCCGAGGTATTCCCCGTGGCCTCTTCCGGTGGAACCAAGGTATTGGCTGTAGTGTTCGGCTTTTCAATCAAGCTTTGGGAATTTGCGTGGGACATACGATTGATGTCTTCCGGTGTCACCTCACCGCCCCTTTCGGGTTGTTGGTCACACGTATCCGCGTTGAGCAATGGGACGGCGGAACCCGCCTGCTTCTGAGCTTGGCCCGGTGTCGTGCGTTGGCCAAGATCAGGATTGCCCCTGTGGGCTGGCGCCTGCCCCTGATTGGGCTTCTGCGGCGAGGAAAGGTACATCAGAAGAAACAGAATCACGGCGATGCCGGCAGCCACCAATACGTACAACGATTTTGACTTGTCTTTACCGAGGTCCCGGCGGCCTGCTGAGGCGGGTGGATTCGAAGCTGGCTGGGCCTTCCGGAGGCTTTGAAGTATCCGTTCGAGTGGGGTCATCGGCTGCTTTTCCGGCCGCTCGTCCCTCGTGAGATCCACTTCCTCGACCTCGGTCGTTGCCTTAATTTCCTGGGTTTGTTCTGACATGGTTATCCTCCTCTGCGGTCCTGATTCCAAAACCGATGGGGGCAAGGGCCGGATGATCGACGGCGCCCGCTTCCGCCATTTGTAGAAAAAGGGGTTCATTCGACTGCTTGTAGGGGGGTCTCGCGAACAACACGACGCCGTCAGCGCGTTCGCCTGGCGCGAGGCGCCGCTTGCTAAGCCGGAAGTCTATCAACGGCATTTGCTCGGCTGTGGTCCACTTGGAATGCCTAACGAGCTTGCCCTGGTTCGTTTTTCCTCCCAACTGGATTTGGGGTGGCATCAGCAGGATGTCCTGTTTTTGGGGATTGACCACCGAAAACAGCACGGCCACTTCCTGGCCGCCGTCGATGACTTGCCCAACCCCCGCACGGACCTGGTCTCCTCGTTCGCTCTCACGCTGCGGATGTTCACCGTAAAGGGTTGGCAAGGGCGCCGCTATCTCCCGCTCGAGGAGTTTGTCGAGATTGCCTTGCCGGACGGGGGGCACGGGCTCAGGCGGAAATCCAAGAATCTCTTGCAAAAGGGGTTTGATCGAAGCTGCGGACGAAGCCTGCGTAGAGCTCCTTTGGATTTCGGGGTCCGCGGGCTGTGAGGTTGTTACCGGGATTGTCTCTGGAACTCCCATCGAACGGGCTGTGGGCTCGATGATGAAGCTCCTTTCCCGCTGATAGTTCACCAGGAAATCGATGCCCGAAGACGCTTCGCCACCCTTGCTGACCACTAACAAGCTTACCTGGTGTCCTTTGGCCGTCGAGATCAACACGTTGGTTTTCGCGGGATTGGCTGTGAGCACTTTGACAAACAACAATTGGGGCTCTCGTTCCGAATGCTCAACCTCGAAGAGCGCGGTGTCACCGACCGCCACCGACGATATGGCCTCCGGTAATCGAATGGCCGTGACAAAGTGCGCGCCTACCTCAACCGTCGCCACTTCCGTGGCCATGTCAGGACGGGTCACAATCCGAGGCTGGGGCCGAGGCGTTTGTGCCTGTGCGCAAGCCGCCAAAGTGAATAAGGCTAACGTCCAAAAAGCTTGGGTCATGACTTACCTCCTCGTTTGGTTTCTATACGCCGCCGGCGGTACTGGCGGGCTACATTCGACACGTATTCATAGAGTTCGCGGGAAGAGTACGAAAGCCCTCGGGACAACATGCGATTTTGACCTGCGATGTACGCTCCCATCACCAGGCGCAGATCTCCTTTGAAGAGCTGAATTAACCAGGCGAGATAAGCCACGCCTCCTCGCACGTTTTCTTCGATCCGGAACCGGTTCCTCACCCCGAACTTGAACGCCGTTCCCGGCATTAACTGCATCAGCCCCACCGCACCTTTGGGTGAGACGGCAGAGGGATTCCAGTTGGACTCGACGTCGATCACGGACTCCACAAGCTCCACGGGAACTTGATAAATGTGGGCGTAATGCTCAACGCATCGAATTGCGTATTCCCGCGGCGCCGGTGGTCCCTGAGCCGACGCCAGGGGGCAGACGGCAACCACCAGCACAAGGAAAACTCCCCATCTCACACCGGCACCTCGCTCTTTAAGTGTCCTGCCTTCATAAGTTGGTCGCGGTGGCAAAGCGAATCGTAGACTAACCCCTCGAATCCGGCGTTCATCGAGAGCCTTCGGCGATCACTGGGAGTCTTCGCAAGTAACGGCAGCAACAAATCGCGGTCCTGGGGCACTCACGGTGATCGAATATGTTCCGGCGCGGATGTAGGCATGTGTAACCTGCCTCCCAAGGCCCCGCGTGCCATCGCCGAAGTTCCAACCCAGGTACACAGTCGAAAATACCGTAGGATCTACCTCCACCGAGAACTGGGCGGGTGCCCCGACTTCGGCTTCCGACGGTACTTTCAGGTCACGGATCGAAGGTGGCATTGCGGGCACAGACGTGTCGATAAGCTTCAACAGGCAGACCGAGTGAGCGTGCAGGTCGTGCAGGTACAGCACACCCGTGTTCATGGGTACGGCCCTACCCGGATGGAGGACGTCCTGCACTTCGATCGTTCCGTTTGCGGGCACGCCAAGTTCCTCAAGCCGCAACGACCGCAAGCGGACGACATCACTCCAGTTGAAGACGGCGAGCATGGTTTGCCGCCGGTCTTCCTTCAGCAAAAACAGGCTGGGGAGTTGATCCTGTTCTGAGTAGCTCATGAGATCCACGGGGACGGCGGCGCGACTGAGCGCGTCCATCTGGAGCAGGTCACGGTTCTTAGCCACCGCCAGTCTCTCCGGTTCACCGCTGAGGACGATGAGATCACTGCCGATATCGAACATGCCGCCGGACAAAGCAGCGAGTACGGCGGCCGCCTCCGCCTCATCGAGTGACAGGGCCGTGTCTGTCGGCGCCCATTTAAAAACGTAGAAATTTGAACAGAGGCCGGTTTTCCGGGGTGGGGCGAAAGTCAGCCTGTGGTGGCGGTTGTTTTGCCGGCTGCGGGGTGAAGGGGAACTTTGTTGCGCAGGTAGGCAAGATAAGACTCCGGGACCGGCTGGGCGAGCAGTTCTTCGATCACGGGCAGGAAGTAATGCAGAGAGCGAATAGGTCCGAGGGGCATGGCGTCGGGGCGACGAGCGGCGCGGCGGGATGAGGCTAACAAGAAGGCTGTTTCTACGGTCGTCAGGGGAATCTGACGCTCCCAAAGTTGGCGGACCAGACGCAGGTCGAAGCGGCTCAGACGGCGCGGGGTATCGGGCAGGCGGAGATAGAGATCGATCAGGGTTTGGCGATAGGTTTCAAGATCGCTGGGCACGGG
>JBEKLF010000431.1:0-8359 GCA_050010335.1 Terriglobia bacterium | reverse complement strand
GCCACATTATGGTTCCAGCGAGCCAAAGACTCCGGATTAGCCTTATTGAAAATAGACCCTCTCCAGTCGCTCTCTGGCCAATTTATGATTCCAGCCGCGGCCAAGTTTTAGTTCCAACCACACTGGGCGTCGATCCAATTTTCTGTTAATGGGGATTGTCGAAGCGAAAGATTCCCGAACCTGGGGATTAGAGCGGTTAGGCCGCCGCCCCGGCCGCCACCGAGCGAAGGCCGGATTCTGAGATTCCAGGGTTTGTTGGGTGTAGCAAGGAGTCCACTCTCGCCTTTAATCGGATCAACGCCGCGGAATGGAGCTGCGAGACTCGTGATTCGTCGACATGCATCAGAAGGGCAATCTGTTTCATAGTCAATTCCGCCTGGGAGTGAAGGCAGAGGATCCGTCGTTCGCGCTCCGGCAAGCTTGAAAGCGCGCGGCCCAGAATTTCACGTTGCTCGCGGCGGTAACACAGGTCAAAAGAGTTGTCCCTGCCGTCCATGAGAAGCTCTGGGTCAGTGGATTGCAGCGTTGTGGTCGGGACTGCCGAAAGGACGCGCGAACCGCAGTCGATCCCCACGCTCTGTATGTCGGTCAGAGCCCGATGCCACTGCGCGAGGTTCATTCGCGATGCCGCAGCCATCTCCTCGTCCTGGACGGGCCGTCCGAGATTGACCTCCAGTTCCCGATACAGCTTTTGAATTCTCTTGTTCTTTTGGCGTGTGTCACGCGTGACGGGATCGGCGGCGCGGAGGCCATCCAAAATCGCGCCGCGAATCCGATGCCGCGCGTAACTCTCCAGCTTCACGCGCTTGCTCGCGTCAAATTTGGCGACGGCATCTGCCAATCCCAAAACGCCGTTGGCGCTCAGCTCATCCACTTCCACATGGGCAGGGAGATGTTCGCGAATTTTAAGAGCCACACGCCTTACCAGCGGAAGCATTTCAATCAACATCTTTTGCCGATTGACGTCGCGATTGAATTCTCTTTTCCAACTCCCCGCCCGTCGCCTGACGGACGCTTTCCGTGTGACGACGCGGTGCCAGGACCCAATCCCGCCCGTCTTTTCCATTGCTGTCTGCCTGGATTTGATTTCATTAGTCACGGTTTTTTCTCCCTTTCTGCCGCTTTTTTCTCGGGGCACGACAGTCGAGTGCGACATGCCCGTCATGCCCGGGGCTGCTTTTTGTGGGTGAAGCCAAAACTTCGCTTTTCAATTTGTTTATTGGGGAACCACAAACCCAGAGGGTGTCACTGTGGCGACAAATTGGACGTGTTTAGGTGGTCAGTTGGCTGAGGTGAATGGCGGTAATAGCATGGCGCGTAAGACGATTGTCGGCGATTCTAGCACATAAGATCAATAGTGAGTACCTGGCGATGATTAGGGCCCCATCATACCGGGCAAAGCCCTGCTCACCCTCAATGCGCGAACAGCCCGAGCTGATCCGAAGAAGTGGTGGCGATTGATGACCTGCGTGAAGCCTTGCGATGCCGCACTGCGTCCGGCGACATACCAAACATCAGAGGCTGCGTCACAACTTCCGGGATCGACGCAGGCGGAGAAATGATGACTTCCGGCAAATCTCCGGCCGGAGGTTCGATTTCGGTTTCTGCTGGGAAAGTTTCCACAGAGCGGATTCCGAACACTTCCGCCTGCTGCTTCTGGAGCCGCTTCCACACGGCATCGGCCGTTTCGCCGATTCCTTTTTCCGTCACTAACTCCCGGGCCATCGCCATCAGGATGTCATCACCTTCGTCGATCGCTTGCAGGCCGTCGTTCGCGAACTTTCCTTCCATGGCAAGCGAAACCAAGAGCTTCTTCCCCATCAGCCGCACACACGTTTCCTGCATCGTACCCGCGTAATGGAAGAACTTCACATTGACATTATTCCGCTGCCCGATTCTCCACGAGCGCCGACTGGCCTGCCGCAGGGTATAGATGGAATAGCCGGTCTCATAGAAAAATATATCTTGAAAGGACAAGATGTCTAGCCCAGTTTGCGTGAGACGTGGATGACCCACGACCACCTGAACGCCGGAGCGCAACTGGCGTTCGTACCAGGCTTCGCGTTCTTCCGGCGCCACCTGGGTCGTGAGCACAGCTACCCGGATCCCTTCTTTCGCCAGGATGCTCTCCAGCCGATGTGTCACGTCGCGCTTCTGGGTATATACCGCGTAGACCTGCACCTTCCTGCCGCGTTCAAGTGAGGATTTGATTTCCTCAACTAAGCGCCGTTCCTTGGCATAGACAAAGTTCTCATCCAGGTCACGCGTAGCTGCGATCAGGAATGGCTCACGCCGTTGGGTTTCAGGATTGAATTCACGCCCGATCAAGTCCCCGAAGCCGAAGGGCCGGTCAGGATAAGCAAGCAGAGCATTCAAGGCGACGCTTGCGATCGACTGGTTGCCTCGATGCTCGCGGAGGGCCTTCTTGATGTCCTGCTCCATGTCCTCATACGCCTTCTGTAGGGGTTGGTCCATCTCCACGCTGACGATTTCCTCCCGGTATGGCGGGAGAGCATCCGAAATATCTTCCAGCGAGACGAACGCACCAAGACTCATCAGGAAGCGGCCAAACAGCAGGGTCAATCACCGTAATCTTTTCCAGCAGGCCGTAGATTTCGGTGAAGGCTCGAACTCCCGCTTCGCCGTATTCAAAGCCCTCTTCGAGCATTCGCGATGCCCCGAGGCGAAATAGGATATTAAAAAGTTCGTCCGCGTAGCCGCCCAAAAGATGCGGCCAGCGTGCCCAGAGCGTTCCCCTGGGCCGTGTCTCCTCCCTTCAGCTCGTGAACTTCGTCGGCTATGGCGTAATCAAAAAACCCGTCCATATACCGGCCGATGAAGTCGATCGGTGCAAAGCGGCGAATCTTCTTCCCATCTGCCTGCCAAAGCGCGCTGTAAAGCAGCCGCCGGGCGTGATTTGTTCCTTCACCTTGGCCCAGCATTTCGCTGAGCTTCACCTTTTTGAAGTCCATCGCCAGCAGTCGCTCGCCTTCACTTCCGAGATAGACCGGAGACCCGCTGTCAGGATTGACGACGCTGCCCTGATAACGCCCGCACCGGGCAACTTGGTAGGCGTGCCGCCAGAAGTACCCAAGCTTGGCGCGATCCCGGCCGATAACAAACAGTGCCGGAGAAGAGCAAATTGAATCCCAATGTGACTTAAAGCATAACTTTGCCGTTCGGCAAGGTTATGGTTTAAATTCTGATCGTTTCAGCCGAGGTAGGAACGGTATCGGCGTCAGGACTCCATGCCCAAGATCCGGGAGGTGAAGGCTTTGGGGCTAAAGACGAGGGAGGGTAGATGTACGGGTCGATGGACCGATCTCGCCGAAGAGGTATCATACCTTGCAATTATCGGTCACCTCCTTGCGGGCGCTGTTTACGAACTCATGGAGGAGCTTCCAATCCCCCGGCGGTGCGCTTTTCAGTAGCCCTACCACCCGCGGGAACGAGGGGCAAACCCCTTGCATGTGGATCTGGCGGACAACCGCCCGAATCTCTTCCCGAACCGCTTCCCGCCGAGCCTGAGAGTGCTGGGCCCGATATTGCCGGTACCGAGCGACGATCGCCCGGCGCAGTTCTGGAAAAGTGTAGATGCAAATCGACTCGCTAATGCCCAACCGCGCATAGACTTCCTTGGGCGGTGGTGGCGGCACTTCGTTCAGCACGGCCTTTAGCTTGTTCTTCACTTCCGCCCGGCACGCGTCAGCATACTCGCGTCGCCGGGCCTTGAGTCGTTGGTACAGGGCCGGGGAATGGGCTTTGAGGACGCAACCAGCTGAGAAGCCGACCCGCTGGCAGATTTCTCGCACGGAAGGTGGCGGTGTTTCTTGAAGTGCCCGCTCCAGAGTAGGCGCAATGGCCGCTAGCCGTGCTTCCTTCTGGCGTGCGAGTTTGGCGGACAGAGCTCGGCACAACTCCGGAAATTTCTGGCGGAGGGACTGATCGATCGCATACCCAAGCGATGCTGCAATTCGATCCAGGGGCGGAATCTGGCTTTCAGCATTGAGGTAGCCTTGGAGAACCTTCTTTACCTGAGACAGCTCGCAAATCGGTTTTGCTCCCCCCCTGACCCACCAATGACTGCGCCCAGAGCGGCGGTGCTTGATGACGATCTGGCTGCTGAGCGCTCGAGCCACCTGGCCCAGTCGGGTGGTCGTACTGTACCCCATCCTACGGGCGACTTCGGAGAGGCTCGGAGGCGGCTCCTCCTTGAGCGCCTCCTTCAAAGCCGCCTGAATCTGCTCAGGGCGACGTTTCGGCGCCAACTTACGCGCCCTTTCGATTCTAACCGTCGTTTGGTCATCCGCCTGCCGCAGGAGCTGCGCCGAGTCGGGAGAGAACATGAGCGACACCGGCAGCTTCAGATGAAACCAGGCGCGAAAGAAGTTATCGATTCGCGGTCTCCTGGGCCCGTTCAGCCAGTCATAAATCATATTCCGATTACATCGGACCGTATCGGCCAGGGCTGCCCGGTTATCTTCGGCGAAAGTCTTTGTGCATGCGACCAGGATCTCTCGGATACGACCCCAGAGAGATTCGGGTTGCGCCTCCGGAGCGAGAGCCAGGAGCTGTCCGATGGCACCAGCCACCCACGATTGGTATTCCGTCGGAAGCTGCTTTGATGTCTCATGAGTCAGTCGCCCAGAGGTGCATCCCAGCCACATCCCGCAACGAGAACAGCGGCCTGTTCGGGAAGCAGCACAGATCGGCGGTTGGGATCGGTGGCAGTGGTTGCAAAAAGCGACCAGAAGCCGGTGATGCTGAGGGCATACCTCAACGAGCTTGAGGCACCACAGCAGCGGCTCGAAGACCAGTCCTGTCGCGGCCATCGCTTGGTAGCATTCAGGGCACCACGCTCGAGTCTTGCGAAGTAGTACTGGACGGGGGAAGAGGTTCCTGAACTGCAGGAGTGTGAGGTAGCGGAGATCGGAGCGTAAGGTAGCGGCTTCCACCGCCTGTACCCACCGTGCAGCACCCTCTTGGAGTCCATTTACGTCATTGCTGTAGAAAACGAGCGGCAAACGGACATAGCGAGAGAGCTCACGGCGAACGAGGTCGCCCGTAGAGACGGCATGGGCTTCCGCAAGCCGAACCACGTAGCCACTCAGGCTCTCCACAAAGGCCGTACCAATCCCTGCCGGCGCCGGCGAGTAGAGCCGGCTGCGTGGCCTCATCGGCGGGAGAGTGAGATTCCAAGATTCAAAGGCCTGCTGCATGGAGAATCTCAGGTGCGCCGATGGCGTCGCGCACTGGACGCCGCTCGCCAGGGCGTCGGTTCGCACTCGCTCTCCTGGGCTCCTCCCCTCTTGCTGCTTTTACCCCCTGGCAGCGATTCCCAGGCGGAGCCAAGCCGAGCTTTTCGCGGAGCAGTGATCGGGCGTCATCACTATCTTTCAGCCGGAGCTCTCCTTCGCTCGCTTCCGACAGAATCTTTTCCACTTGAGAAACCGAGAGGGCGTGGCTTTCCAAATTTTGGCGCGTTAGGGTGGATTCGCCGGTCCGCAGCGCCGCGGACAACGATCGCATCAACCATTGTTTCAGTACGCCGATACAACCCATGCTTCTTTCGAACAGATACTCCCAGTCCCCTTCCAGGTCAGGCTGCACCGGCAAGGGCAACTGCCGGGCGAATGAGCGTACGACGTTCACGAAAGCCTGTCGTTCCTCGATGACTTCCGCACGGTAGCGCGCGAAATGGATGTCGATGCTCCTTCGACTCAGTTGCCCGTTCAGGTTGCGAAAGGCGAGAAGGTCATAGGTCCCAAACAACACGTGAACCGTCCGCGTCTGGCTGGCTAGGGATTTAATGACATCCAGTTGGTCGAGAAGTCTCCGCCCAGAAGCCATCTTGGCCAAGTGCTGTGCTTCGTCGATCAAAACCGCGACGGGACGGCGAAACTGGAGCGCTTGCTCCACCCCATACCGGTATTGAGCAGCGCTCGGATTGGGCCGGATCGGAGACCGGGGCGGAGTCAACTCCATTCGCAAATCGCGCTTATATTCGATCAGCGGTTCATCCAATTTTTGAAGAAGCCTCTTGAAAAGGTCCCGCCAGGAGAAGCTGCCTGATTCCGGAGCCATGGCCTCGACACTCACCACCGCGATCCGTTCCCGGTTCTCGTCCATCTCCGTGCGTAACTGCTCCGCAAGGATCTGCTCGGTTCGGATGAGCAGGGTAGTTTTTCCCACGCCGGTGGGTCCCACGACAAAGATCAGCGTATTGGGTTCCGAGTCCCAAATAGCCGCAGTCAGCTTCTCTTTCGCCTCCACTAGCAGCGGGTGCGCCACGGTGAAGGATCGAAAGTGGGCCAGCCGCGCGCTCGTCGGCGCATCCAGTAGGCTGCGGGGGAATCCCGGCGATACGGCCATTCAGAATTCTCCGTAGATCTCTTCGCCCGTTACCAGAGGGTCGGCTTCATCGGCCATAACTTCGTCTGGCGCAGTCTTATGTTCTGCTACCTCCGGGCAAGGGGGTGTGGCGTTAACAACGGCTGCGACATTTCGTGTGGCTTCGGCTTCTCGATCGCGTAGCCGCTGCAACAGGAGAACCTCTTCAGCTTCAATCGAATGCAGGAAGGTCCCCAACTTTCTGGCTGTGACTGCAATCTCCTGAGAGTGGCACTGCCGTCGGCGGCGAATTTCGATGCTTGCGACCATCAACTCCTTCTCGGAATGGCCGTGAAAAACAGGGAAGTATTCGGAGTAACATTCAACCCAGCGGCGGCCCACGTAGGCATAAGCCGTGCCGGCGTCAAATGGATCATAGCGGACTGGAACATGCTGATTTTCTTCGACTGGATCCTGAAAGCTACCCGACCAGTAATAGATATGATTGATCTTCACGCCGCGGCCTGGAATAACTTTAGCCGTGCCTTTTGGTACGCTCGGGAGCGTCGCGATTATAAAATCGCGGTTGTACGGAATCCTACGTTCGGGGCGAAACCCAAAAGCTTCCAAGCCCGCCTCAAAAGCCTGCCGAGGGCTTTGGCCCAAAGCCGGATGCTCCAACGTGTCATACACTTCGAACAGGTACTCCGAAAGCCGATGATGCAGCTCCGCGAGCGTCCAGGCAGCCAGCGCTTTGGGATCGACTGACTTGGTCACCTGACGCACATGGCGCGTGATCTGAGTATTGCCGCGCAGGTTGTAAATGAAGCGGGTGTTCGTCGTCGAGAACAGGCGTTCGATCACAGAGCCGAAGCGGCTCGCCGCGGGCGGCCTCGTTTTCTTCGTGCATTGGTATCTCGCCAATAAGGTTTCGAGATAGGTGCTCTTGAATTCGGGTCCACCGTCAAGGATGGCAATCTGCGGAAGCCGAGCATGCCGCCGTACACACTCCCGTAAGATCATCATGCACGAACGGTAGCTGGGCTCATCAAAGGTGAGATAGAAGGCCAGAAGGCGGCGGGAAAATGCATCCGTCAGAAGCGTCATCCACGGGCGGCCGAGGGCGCGATTCGTCTGTGAGCTCACGACCTCCACGTCGAGCAGGGTGTGGTCAATGTGTCCGATTTCAAAGGGGCGGTCGCCGTGGCGCGGGGTCGTTTGGGTCAGCTCCCAGTAGAATGGCTTGTGTTGATATGCAGCCCGATGCCCCTGCCGCTTCAAAGCCTGCTCGAAGTTGGGCCGCTGAGGCACGGCGTGGCAGAACGTAACGTAACTGGGCGCTCGGACCCCAGTCTCCTCCGCCTTTCGCAGCAGACTGGCCCAGGCGGCAAAACGGGACTTCTGCTTGAGCGTTTCATAATCGTTCCGAATGAACTCGTCCAGCAAAACCTGACTCTCGGCTGACAGTTTTCTGCGGCGGTTCCCGCGTTGCCCGGTGCTGGGAATCAAACCGACGTACCCGCATTGGTATTCCTCTTTGGCTCGCTTGTAACCGGCCATCCAAAAACGAAGCGTCCTTTCCGGCACCGCCTCCTCTTCCGCAAGCTGCTCGCCGTTCAGGTGCCGCTGGACGATCTCATAGCGACGATTGGCCACCTTCAGGTCGTCCTCGCTCGCTGCTTTAAAGATCTGAAACACCCTCGAGTCAGAGGAGTCGGTGCGGCCGGCGGCCGCAATCCGACCCTCCCTGATGAGCCCCTCAAACGTCTCAAGAGGAATCTCCGTGAAGGCGCCATCTTCCCCCAGCAGGCTGACCCTTCGCTCTCCCAGGTTCACGATTTTCCATACCCTGGCGTCCCACACAAACGAACTGCCCGCTGCGAGACGAATGACCGGCGGAGAGCTTGCCGCGCCGGCTTGACCCTCGATAGCCTTCGACGCCCTCGTCGACTCGGGATTGGGAAAGACGCGCACCTTATCGGGTTCGACAAGGGCGGCGACGTCGAGATCCACCGAGAGGTCGCCGGCG
>JBEKLF010000430.1:0-5650 GCA_050010335.1 Terriglobia bacterium | reverse complement strand
TATGGGAATTCGCATTTTGCACCGGAGGCGATGTACTGGCGGGCTGTGGCGCGCTACAAGGCCACGAACGATCACGCCGTACTGGGCAAAGTCGCCGAGGAACTTCGAAACACTTATCCGTCCAGCCTGATACGAATAAGTCGACTGGCAAAGATCGATTCGCAGCCACTCCCCGTTTGACGGGCAAACCGGCAGTAATCCACCCTGAGCGAAGGAACGAGGGCTGGCTGCCTGAGAATTTGCTGATCAAATGGCGAAGTCACGCTGGCTGCGGATTCAATCTGTCAACCGTGTGTTTGCTCTGACACATACCCTTGAACACCCGAAGGATGGTTGCCTAAATCTAAGAGATAGGGTTCTTGGTGTACGGCAGGCAAGACATCTCAGAAGGTATACTCATTGACCATTTCGGCGAGCCGAAAACAGCGGGCGAAACGGGGAGAAAAGACTGCAAAAACGGGGGACGCCGCAGACACCCTTTCGAACCACCTGATTGGCGAGGGCTTGGAAAAGCCCGAAATCGCGGGATTTGCCGTTTCCTGCCTCTCCATCGGTGTGCCGTCCCCGTTGACGGGTAGGTATATGCCAACGGCAAAATGGCCCTCCAATACGCCGATTTTGGCTTTGGGCCGGGGCCCGCGATGCAAAAGAAAAGCCGCCCAGAATCTCCGAGCGGCTTGGGTTTTCAGACCTTCAAATTACTTCGACTAAGTTCATTGCGATGGCGATGGCGCTTCTCTCAATGCCTACTGCGCCCTCGGGAGTTTATGTCCAACGCGCCTGGCTCGTAGCTGTTGAACCAGTTTGCGAACGTCGTCTGGGAGAACGACCTTCGGCCTTTCGCTGATCGTCCAGTTCTCCCAAGTGGGAGTCGCCAAGAAAGCATGCACATCGCCCGCGCTGGTCAAGCCAATGCCGGCGATCTGTCCCCAATCATTGATGGTCCCCGTTGCCTCGATCAGATACAAGGGGGAATTAGGGGGAATCAGGGTGTTGAGGTCCGTCATCACGCCGTTCTGCCAGATGTAGGCACGGTCGTTGCCGTCTGCGTCCCACGACCCGCCCACCACCTGGCCTAGGTTGTTAATGCCGTCGGCATCGCTCCCAACGTCGCCGGGAAGCGTGCCGAGGTCGATCATCCCAGTGCTTTTCTGCCAGAGGTAGCCGTGCATGGTGGTATCGCCAGGCAAGTCGGAGTAACCGACCACTTGACCTTGGTTATTGATGTCGTAGGCCACGTTGTTTATCTTGCCCCCAAGGGTGCCGAGGTAAATGACCTTGCCGTCTTGCCAGAGCAAGGGGTGAATATTGTTTGTGCTGCAATTGCCCGACACGCCGGCCATTTGGCCCCTGTCGTTGATCCCCAAGACCCACGAGCGCGAGTCGCGACGGAATAGCGTAGGGAGTTCTCGGATCTCCCCGTTTTCCCACACGACAGCCTTCACTTTGTAGTAGCCTTGGGGCCCTACGCAGGTTGGGTCGACCGTGGTGTTCTCCACCCCACCCCCGACCTGGCCAAGGTTGTTGACCCCGGCCGATTCACCGTTGTTGCCGCCAAGCGTGGGCAGTTCGGTCATCGCGCCGTCTCTCCAAAGAAAGGGGCGACATTCAAGGTAGGTACCGAAACCGCAATAGTCTTCCCCATTTGGATCTTTAGTGGAAGTCTCCGCGGCACCTCCGGCCCAACCGCTATCGTTGGGTACCCAACCGGCCCAACCGTTCAGACCTCCGAGTGTGCCGAGGTCAGTGATCACATCGTTGCGCCAAACAGCCGGGTGGTAGTATCCGTCGGGTAAGGTCGACTGGCCCGACACCCAGCCGCTGTTGCTGATGCCCCCGGCCAGACTATACGTGCCTCCCAATGTGCCGAGATCGGTGACGGTATAGTGAGTGGGCTTTTTGCATTGTGGTTCCTGCGCGGCGAGCCAAACCGGGGCCGCCAGCGCAGCAAATAACGTCATTGCGGTAAGCAACGTCAGAATTCTGGATTTCATTTCGGAATCTCCCTTCCACATTCCAATGAGAGCGCCCGCACAGGAGCAGTTCATGGGCACTCTTTCTCGGGAGATTCGTTCACTCAGGTATAAAGGTCAATGGATGCAGCATGGTTTTCGTTTGGTTTTCGTTTGGCTTCCCTATATAAGCGGATACCCGCCCCAATATCCATCAAGGGGCCTCCTGTTTAATACGCTGAAAGGAAAAGACTTGTCCGGGAGCGTTTGCGTTCAAGAGACTCTTATCAAGAACTAATATGTGGTAATCTCCGCAGCTAGGAGTCCCGCATGCCGGGAAAACATAATCCCCAAACGGTAATTACCTTTGGACCCTTTGAAGCTGACCTGCAGACCCAGGAGCTCAGAAAACTGGGCGTGCGGCAGGACCTACCAGGCCACTCTTTTCAAGTCCTGAAAATCCTGCTGGAACGGCCCGGAGAACTGGCCACCCGCGAGGTGTTGCGTAAGGCGCTCTGGCCCTCCGAGACGTTTGTCGACTTTGAGTACGGCATAAGCGCGGCTGTACACCGATTGCGGGAAGCTTTGGGAGACTCCGCTGATCATCCAAAATTCATTGAAACCCTTCCCCGTCGCGGCTACCGATTCATTGCCCCTGTCAATTCTCACTCTGAACCGATGCGAGCACCCGTCCGAGGTCTTCGCAGCAGATTTATAGTGATCGCCTCGTTAGTCAGCATCACGATACTCTTTACGGCAAGCTATTTCTATTTCCACCGCGCGCCGAAGCTTACCGATAAGGACACCATTGTCCTGTCTGATTTCGACAACAAGACGGGCGATCCCGTATTCGATGACACGCTAAAGCAGGGACTCTCGGTACAGCTTGAGCAATCGCCCTTTCTCGCTCTGGTGTCCGAGCGCAAGGTGAATGAGACCTTGAAGCTGATGGGACGTTCACCCGATGACCGCCTAACGGCGAACGTCACTCGCGAGGTCTGCCAGCGCACGGGCAGCAAGGCGATGCTGACGGGCTCGATTGCGGGGCTGGGCAACCAGTACGTGATTGGCCTGAAGGCGGTGAACTGCAACACGGGGGACGTGCTGGCGGAGGCGCAGGAGCAGGCGGCGGGCAAGGAATCGGTGCTCAAGGCTCTTGACGCTGCGGCAGTCAGCTTGCGGAGCAAGCTAGGGGAGTCGCTCAGCTCGGTGCAGAAATACGCCACGCCGGTGGAGGAAGCGACCACACCATCGCTGGAGGCGCTGAAAGCGTACAGCCTGGGACTAAAGACGGTCTATACGAAATGGGGCCCGGCCGCGCTGCCCTTCTTGAAACGGGCGGTGGAGCTTGACCCGAATTTTGCCATGCCCTACGCCTGGATGTCGAGTGTCTACTGGAGCCTCAACGAAATGGGGCGGGCGGCCGAAAATGCACGCAAGGCTTACGAGCTGCGGGGCAAGGTAAGCGAACGGGAGCGGTTCTGGATCGAGGGGAATTACTATGAGTCTGCGACGGGAGAGCTGGAAAAGGCCGCGGAGACCTACGAACTGTGGCAGCAGACCTACCCAAGAGACGACGTGCCTTACATGGAGCTGGGATTCGATTCCGCCATTCTTGGAAACTGGGAAAAGGCATTGGAGGAATGGCGAGAGGCGCTGCGCCTGGAGCCAAATAATGTGGGCAACTATATCGACCTCGGCGTCGCCTACACGGCCTTCAACCGGCTGGATGACGCGGAGGCGGTGTTCAATCAAGCGGAAGAGCGCAAGCTGGAGAGCCCGATTCTGCTCGCGAACCGCTACAGGGTGGCGTTTCTGAAGGGCGATGCGGCGCAGATGGCACAGTTGGCCTCAGCCGCCATGGGCAAGCCGGGCTTTGACGACTGGTCCCTGGCCATGCAAGCGGACACTGAAGGTTGGTACGGCAAGCTGAAGAACGCGCACGAGCTGACCGAGCGGGCGATGGATTCAGCCCAGCACAACGACGCCAAGGAGAGTGCGGCAGTCTATCAGGCAGAGGCGACGCTGCGCGAGGTGGAAGCGGGAAACCGGGAGCAGGCGCGTGCCGAGGCCAAGGCGGCGTTGAAGCTGGCCCCGAACCGCGATGTGCTAGCCATAGCCGCACTGGCTCTGGCGCGGGCAGGCGATACGGCGGGGGCGGAGAAGCTGGCGGTCGAACTGGACAAAACCTTCCCGCTGGACACGCTGGTGCAGAGATATTGGCTGCCGACGATCCGAGCGGGGCTTGCCTTGCAGCGCAAAGACCCGAACCGGGCAATCGAACTATTGAAGGCGGCGAGCGCGGTCGAACTTAGCGTACCAGCGAGCCTCGCGATTTACCTGTGCCCAGTTTATTTGCGTGGCGAAGCCTATCTCATGCTTCACGACGGCAACCGGGCGGCAGCGGAATTTCAGAAGTTCATTGACCACCGAGGAGTGGTGGCGAACTTTCCATGGGGCGCGCTGGCTCGCCTCGGACTGGCACGCGCCTATGCCATGCAGGGCGACACCGCCAAAGCCCGTGCCGCCTATCAGGATTTCCTCACCCTCTGGAAAGACGCCGACCCCGACATCCCCATCCTGAAGCAAGCCAAAGCCGAGTGCGCGAAGTTGCAATAGCTCCTTCTTTTTTTTGGTCGAGTTCTTGGGTGTAAACTTCCACCAGTTGTGCGGGCGAGGCTGGAGATGCACGGGTATGACTAAGAGAAAACACGCCTCTCCAGAAGCTCTGGATGCGAGCTTGCTGCCCAAGCAGCGCAAGCCTATTCCACACTCATTCGTGCTTGATGCGATTTCCACACTATCGCCGTACACGCGTCCGATGTTTGGCTGCCTTGCAATCTATGTAAAAGACAAAATCGTGTTGATCCTACGGGACAAGCCCAAAAGCACTGCGGATAACGGAGTATGGCTCGCCACTACCCAAGAACACCACCAGAGCTTGCGGCGTGAGTTCCCGAATATGCGATCCATTCAAGTATTGGGCAAACGCGTAACGGGTTGGCAGGCCTTACCAGTCGATGCCCCTGACTTTGAATCAGCGGCACTGCGGGCATGCGAGCTTGTGCTGGCTGGAGACCCTCGGATCGGCAAAATTCCGGGCGCACGAACGTCGAAGTCCGGATCAAAAGCGGCTGGAAGATCGTCGAAGCGGATCAAAACCTCGAAGAAACACGCGAGCACGATTAACGTTGACACCGTACGGAAGATTGGCTTGGCGTTGCCCGGCGTGGAGGAGAGCACTGCGTACGGGTCACCCGCGCTCAAGGTTCGCGGAAAACTCTTGGCGTGCGTGCCTACTCATCGTTCGGCTGAGCCGGGTTCGCTCGTGGTTCGCGTCGGCTTCGACGACCGCGCCGAACTGCTCGCAGCGGCTCCCGATGTTTACTACGTGACCGACCCCTATCTCAACGACACCTCGGTGCTGGTTCGCCTGTCCCGCGTCACGCCTGATGTCCTGCGGGACTTGCTCGGCATGGCTCACAAGTTTGTGACCGCGAGGAGGACATGATGCGTCGAGAACGTGCGCTGAAAGTTGTGCTGGTCGTGGTGGGATTACTCTTTTGCGGTCTAGTCTATCCCTTGGTGCTGTTTGTGAAACAAGAGCCAGCGTTGGCGATGATGATGAGCCTTTACGTTACACTCGGCATTTTCCTGCTGCTGGCAGCCCGAAACCCGTCTGCGAATCGGAGCCTGAT
>JBEKLF010000429.1:0-5650 GCA_050010335.1 Terriglobia bacterium | reverse complement strand
AGCGTTTCCGTCGCTTGGCCGAATTGCAGATCAAGGCGAAGGCCATACCGCTTGTCATGCGCGACATCTGGCGCATTTTCGACGACCACGTCCGCTTGGTTCAGGCTGAAGGCATTGCTGCTCACGTCGTACGCGCGGAGCAGATTCACCCGTCCAATCGGGTCGTTAAAGTTGTACTCATAATAACCGTCCAGCAGGATATTGACGGTGGTACCCTGAAGGAGATCTGATACCTTTTGCGATTCTGAAGTCGCCGCGGTTGGCGAAGACTCGCCGGCGGCAAGGGCCTTTTCTTGTGCCGGTGGCGTTGGCGCTGACACTTGCGCGGCAAGCGGGTTACCGGCGCTTTCAGTGACGGGTGCCTTTTCTTGTGCTGGTTGCGCTGGAGTTGACACCTGCGCGGAAGGCGGGTTGCCGACTTTTCCAACGGGCTGGGTTATGGGCAATCTGGCTTGCAAATCACTGACCTGTTTCTGAAGTTGCTCCACTAACGTGCGCAGTTCCTTGACTTGCACCCTCAAATCACCGGCGGAGTCGCTCGACAGCGACGCGAGGGCTTGGTTTTCCTGCGCCTGTACTGGATGAGGCAGTGATGCCATTATAAGGAGCAATACGAAGATCAGGTTGGCACAGACGATGAAAGTGCGAAATGACTGCTGCAAAACAACGCGCATGGTTTTCCTCCTTGGATTCTCCATGGACAGAGGATGCTCATCCTCGGAATGTAAGTTGTAGTTTCGAACCTGAATCAGTGAAGAGGAAACCGCTGGTCCAGGTCCAGATTCAAGGCCAGAACATTCACTCGCGGCTCACCCAAGAAGATCGCTTGGCGCCCTTCGGTGCGAGCCGCTATGAGTTGTGTGACCTGATCCAAAGTGGCGCCGCGGGCGTGGGCGACACGCGGGGCCTGGGCGAGAGCGGAGGCAGGACTGATGTCAGGATCCAAACCGCTGGCGGAGGTGGTAAGCAAGTCCGCGGGAATAGGACCTTGATAGCCAGGATTCTCCTGGCGAAACTTCGCGATGTCCGCTTTCATTCGATCGACTAGTTTCTGATTTGTGGGGCCAAGGTTGGAACCGCTGGAAGAGGTGGCATCATAGCCATCATTGCCAGCAGCCGAGGGGCGAGGGCGGAAGTATTCCGGCTTACTGAAGTTTTGGCCAATCAAAGTCGACCCCACGATCTTCCCATTGACTGCCAGCAGGCTTCCGTTGGCCTGACGGGAGAACAGGATCTGGCAAAAGCCCGTGACCACGCCGGGATAGATCAGCCCGGTCAACACGGTCATCAACAGAGTGAAACGAAAAGCTTGGGCAAGTTGGTGTCGCATGCAAAACTCCTTAAGCCAGGTGCAATACACCGAGCAGCCGGTCGATCAGCCAAATACATGGAAAGGGCGCAACGAACCCTCCCAGTCCGTAAATCCACAGGTTACGGCTCAACATGGCAGCGGCGCTTTGCGGCTTGTATCTCACCCCGCGCAATGCCAAGGGGACGAGAGCAATAATGATCAGCGCATTGAAGATCACCGCAGCTAGGACTGCGCTCTGCGGGCTGTGAAGGCGCATAATGTTGAGCTTGTCAAGCTCCGGGTAGGTGGCCGCGAACATCGCCGGGATAATGGCGAAGTACTTGGACACATCGTTCAAAATTGAAAAGGTGGTTAGCGAGCCGCGGGTAATCAGTAGCTGCTTGCCGATGGCCACAATATCGAGCAGCTTGGTTGGATTGCTATCCAGATCCACCATGTTCCCGGCTTCCTTGGCGGCCATCGTACCCGTATTCATGGCCACACCCACATCGGCCTGGGCGAGCGCGGGCGCATCGTTGGTGCCGTCACCGGTCATCGCAACCAGCCGGCCCTGCGCCTGTTCTTTCTTGATGTAATCCATCTTGTCTTTGGGCGTCGCTTGCGCGAGGAAGTCATCCACACCCGCCTCATTGGCAATCGCCGCTGCCGTCAAGGGGTTGTCTCCCGTGATCATGACGGAACGAATTCCCATCACCCGCAATTGTTGCAGGCGCTCGCGCATCCCACCTTTGACGATATCTTTTAGGTGCACGATTCCCAAGAGATGATCCCCATCGGCGACGGCGAGGGGCGTGCCTCCCGAACGGGAAATGCGATCTGACGTTTCGGTGAAGTTTGTGGGAATCTTGCCGCCTTGGCCGGTGACGAATTGCAAGATGGCATCGGTGGCCCCTTTGCGCAGGCGGCGACCGTCGATGTCGACGCCGCTCATGCGGGTGTAGGCGGAGAAGGGAATAAAGTGGGCCTCGTGCTGCGAAACCTCACGCCCTCGCAGGCTGTAAGCTTGTTTGGCGAGCACCACTATCGAGCGGCCCTCGGGAGTTTCATCGGCCAAGCTGGCGAGTTGCGCCGCGTCCGCCAACTCGGGCCCGGCGACTCCCTCGACGGGAAGGAATTCCACGGCTTCCCGGTTGCCAAGCGTGATGGTCCCCGTCTTGTCGAGCAGAAGCGTGTTGACGTCTCCGGAAGCCTCAACGGCCTTTCCGCTCATGGCCAGCACGTTGTGCTGCATGACGCGATCCATCCCGGCAATGCCGATCGCGGAGAGCAAGCCCCCGATGGTGGTGGGAATCAAGCAGACGAGGAGAGAAACGAGCACGGCTACGCTCGGAATTGTCCCTGCCTGGGCGGACGTGACGGCATATACGGCAAACGGCTGCAAGGTGACGACGGCCAGCAAGAAAATGAGCGTCATTCCGGCAATCAGAATATTTAGCGCGATTTCGTTGGGCGTTTTCTGGCGCTCAGCCCCTTCCACCAGTGCGATCATGCGATCGAGGAACGTCTCGCCGGGATTAGAGGTGATCCGAACTTTGATCTGATCGGAGAGGACTTTGGTTCCCCCCGTAACGGCGCTACGGTCTCCTCCCGCCTCCCGGATGACGGGTGCGCTTTCGCCCGTGATGACCGACTCATCGACGCTGGCGATGCCGTCGATGATTTCGCCGTCTCCGGGAATGATTTCACCGACTTGGCAGATGACCACGTCCTTTGCGCGCAGCTGGGAGGCAGGAACAATTTCCGTCGCTCCGGACGAAACAATCCGCCGCGCCATGGAGTCGGTTTTGGCCTTGCGCAGGGTGTCCGCCTGCGCCTTGCCGCGCGCTTCCGCCATGGCCTCCGCAAAGTTGGCGAAGAGCACGGTGAACCAGAGCCAGAGAGAAATTTGCAGTTGGAAACCGATGCCAGACGCCCCGGTGAACATGTCCCGAATCAGAAAAACCGTGGTGAGCGCCGCGCCCACTTCCACCACGAAAATCACGGGGTTCTTGAAAAGCGTGATCGGATTCAGCTTTGCAAACGACGCCCTCAGGGAACGCCCCATGAGTTGCGGATCGAACAAAGGGCGCGCCCGCACCATTTTCTTCGGAACAATCGTCGTTAAATCGTCAACTGAAGGAGGCCTTACCGTCGTCATTGGCATGAATTAGCTCCAGATCGTGAACATCAGCGAGGACAAAAGTTTCCCTTCGCGCATGAAAAAGTGCTCCACCAGTGGGCCCAGCGAAAGCGCCGGGAAGAAAGTCAACGCGCCGATTACCATCACGGTACCCACCACCAGGCCGATAAAGAGCGGGCCATGAGTCGGAAGCGTGCCGGCGGTTGTGGGCACTTTCTTTTTCATCGCAAGGCTACCGGCAATCGCCAGGGTGGGGAGAATGAATCCGAAACGCCCAATCAGCATCGCCAATCCGGTCATGAGGTTATACCAGGGAGTATTGACGTTAATTCCCATGAAGGCGCTGCCATTGTTTTCCGAAGTGCTGGAAAAAGTGTAAAGGAGCTCGCTGAAACCATGCGGGCCGGAGTTCGCGAGATTCGCGATGGCCGCCCCTGGGGCATTCCAGTAGCCGTTCTTCGCGAAGGGAATGACCGCGCTAATCGCCGTGAAGACAAGAATGGAGAAGGCCGTGGCAATAACGGCCACCATGGCCATCTTGACCTCCTTTTGCTCGATTTTCTTTCCCAGATACTCCGGCGTTCTGCCCACCATGAGTCCGGCAATAAAAACCCCGACGATGGCGTATAGCAACATCCCGTACAAACCTGACCCGACTCCGCCAAAAATGACCTCGTCCGTCTGTAAGTTGAACATGGTGACGAAGCCGCCGAGGGGCGTGAAGCTATCGTGCATCGCGTTCACGGCCCCACAGCTTGCGTCGGTGGTCGCGGTCGCAAACACGGTGGAACCCGGGATACCAAAGCGCACTTCCTTGCCCTCCATGTTGCCGCCCGATTGGGTGGGAGTGGCCGCCGTCTCCACCCCTAATCGGGCCAGGTTCGGATTACCCGCGTACTCGGCGGGATAGCAGATAAATACGCCGACAAAGAAGAGGAACGCCATGGCGGCAAAGATCGCCCAACCTTGACGCGTATCACCCACCATTTTCCCGAACGTATAGGTCAAGCCCGATGCGATCATGAGAAGGGAAAGGATCTCAGCGAAATTGGTGAGAGGAGTCGGGTTCTCATAGGGATGGGCTGAGTTGCTGTTGAAAAAGCCGCCGCCATTGGTGCCGAGTAGCTTGATAGATTCCTGTCCGGCCACCGGGCCCACCGCGATGGTTTGAGTCGCTCCTTCCACTGTGGTGGCTTTTTGGTAGGACTTCAAAGTTTGCGGCACCCCTCGAAAGCAGAGAAAAAGGGCAAACACCAACGCCAGAGGCAGCAGCACGTAAACTGTGGCGCGGGTCGCGTCAACCCAGAAATTGCCGATGGTGGCCATCTGCTTGCGGGCAAAACCCCGAATGAGCGCGATCGCCACGGAAATGCCGGCGGCGGCGGACATGAAATTGTGGACCGTTAACGCTGTCATCTGGACGAAATAACTGAGAGTCTGCTCGCCGCCGTATGCCTGCCAGTTGGTGTTGGTGAGGAAGCTCACGGCGGTATTGAATGCCAGGTCCGGCGTCATGGGCGTGGCGTAACTGGGAGCATGGGCAGTGCTGAAGTGCATGGGGTTGAGCGGCAGAAGTCCCTGCAAGCGCTGAATGGCGTAAATGAACAGGAAGCCGACCAGGCCAAAGGCAATTACCGATGCTGCATATTGCGTCCAGCGCTGTTCGGAAGTTTCCCGGATACCGCATAGCTTGTAAATAAGCCGTTCCAAGGGCCGCAACAGTGGATGGAGAAATGTGCGCTCACCCTCGAAAACGCGAGCCATGAAGAGGCCCAGGGGCTTCGTTACCGCCAACAGGCACAGAAAGAACACAACAATGTACACAAAGCCAATCATGGTCATGCAAGCCTCCTCAAAACTGCTCTGGACGCAAGAGGGCGTAAACCAGGTAAACGAACAAAAACAATGCAGCGATACCAGCAATGATGAAATCCATGGGTCAGCCTCCCTAGAGACGCTCACAGATGCGTGTGAAAGTCCAGCAACCGACGAAAAACAGCACAGCAATCAGGATGTACGCCAGGTCCAACATATTCTCCACCTCGATATCCTTAGTCTTTGCGCCTCAAGGTTCGCGGCGTGGTCCGATCCATCCATCGTTCTTCGCGCCGGTCGCACGCTCGGTTGAAGGCCCAAGCGCCCGCGAGGAATGCCACAATGGGGATGATATCCAGCAGTTCAATCATGGGACCTCACCTCAACTCCGCGAAAATCACCTG